>CAMDOT010000230.1 GCA_945903635.1 Rhizobium sp. Q54
CCCGCGCCTCGGGCAAGCTGGTGTCGTGCAACGTCCATGTAGCGCCGGGCCTCGGCAACGCCATCGGCTCGATCTACACCTCCTTCATGTCGGGTACGCCGATGATCGTGACGGCCGGGCAACAGGAACAGGGCCACGGCCTCACCGAGCCGCTGCTCTATGCGCCGCTCATTCCCATCGCCACGCCGGTCGTGAAATGGGCGATCGAGGTCAGCCGCATCGAAGACCTACCGCGCATCCTGCGCCGCGCCGCCAAGGTCGCCACGACCGCGCCGACCGGCCCGGTATTCATCTCGCTGCCCGGCGACATCCTGAACAACGAGGCCGCCATCGACATGGGCGAGGTGACGCGCGTCGACACGGCGGTGCGCCCGTCCGATTCGGCCCTCGAGCAACTCGCGCGGCGCCTGCTCGCCGCCAAGAAGCCGGTGATCCTGGCCGGCCACGAGATCGCCACATCGGACGCCTTCGCCGAGGCCACCGCGCTCGCCGAGACGCTGGGCGCGCCGGTGCTGCAGCAGACCGTGGCCTGGGGTGCGCATTTCCCGTCGGAGCACCGCGCCTATATCGGCGCGCTGAACCGCGACCAGAAATACGTGCGCGGTGTGCTGTCGGCCTACGACCTGATGTTCTGCGTCGGCGCCGACGTTCTGAAGATGTCGGTGTGGAGCCAGACCGAGCCGCTACCCGAGACCACCGCGGTGGCTATGGTCGGCCTGCGCGACTGGGAGATGGGCAAGAACTTCCCGGCCGAGATTGCGCTCCGCGCCGACGTGAAGGAGACGCTGAAGGCCCTGGTGCCGCTGCTGAAGAAACTGGGCGGCGCGCCGCTCGCCGAGCGCGCCAAGGCTGCCATGGCCGAGATCGCGCCGCGTAACTGGAATGCCCAGCGCAAGGCGCGCGCGGCCAAGCTCACCGCGCCCGCCAGCGAAAAGCCGCTGCAGGCCGAGTGGGCGATGATGCGCCTGACCGACAGGCTGCCCAAGGATGCCATCATCGTCGAAGAGGGCCTCACCAGCACGGCGACGCTGATGAATTATTTTCCGTTCCGCGACCGCAACAGCTTCTTCGGCAACGTGAGCGGCGGCATCGGCTGGGGGATCGCCGCGGCCGTGGGCGTGCAGATCGCCGAGCCTGCGCGCCGCGTCGTGGCGGTGATCGGCGACGGCAGCGCCATGTATTCCATCACGGCGCTGTGGACGGCGGCCAACCAGAAGCTGCCGGTGATCTTCGTCATCACCAACAACGAGGGCTATCAGATCTTAAAAAACCGGCTGAAGCTGTTTCATGGCAACGACAAGCCGATCGGCATGGACTTCAACGATCCGCCGATGAACATCGCGAAGATCGCCGAGGGCTTCGGCCTCGCCGCCGAACGCGTCGACACGGCGGCCGGCTTCGATGCGGCCCTCGACAAGGCGCTGGCCCGGACGAACGGCCCGACCCTGATCGAGGTGATGGTGAAGAGTTGAACGACACTCCTCATTGGACCGCGGGCCTCCAGGCCCGCTTCATGACTGCTCATCTGCGAGTATGAGCGGGCCGGGAGGCCCGCGGTCCGCCTTGAGGTGAGTCCGATCCCTATTCCGCCGCCTGCGCGTCGGCGCCCGGCGGATGGACCGATTCGTCCAGCGTTCGGGCGTAGACCTGTTGCCAGGAGCTGCCATCGTCGGCACGCACGAAATAGCCGCTGCGCGCGCCGCGATAGATGTCGGGATCTTCTACGCCGGGCGGCAGGGTGCCCTTCTCGGCAAGCGCGCGGGCGGCCATCAGGAGGCGGCGGCGCGTGCGGGTGATCATCTGGTCCGACGGCGCCAGATGCTCGAAATCGTGGTCGGTGATCGGGCCCATGCTCTCGCAGATCGCCTGGTCCTGCAGGTGGATGCCGTCGATGCCGCTGTAGATCGTGTTGCCGCGCTGCGCCTCGCGGTCGATGCCCCAGTCGTTGCCCTCGTTCATCGCCATGCGCCAGCGGCCGAGCCAGTCGGTGGTGTTGGGCAGCATCTTGATGTTGCCGCGCCCCGTGCCGCCGATCGGACGGCCGTCCTTGTAGGCCGGCTGTGGCAGGCTCTGGGCTGCTTTCGCGCGGCTCCACCAGATGAAGACGAACATCGTGTGGCCATCGTCGAGCGGCACCCATCCGCGCGCGTGCATGTGGCTGCCGAATTCGCCGTTGGGCGCCTGCGACCAGCAGGGAAACAGGAAGTTGGCGAAGCGCCAGTAGGTGCTGCCCGGCGTGGCACCGCGGTAGCCCGCATACTGCGTGCCCCACGGCGCGTCGGCGACGTGGAACTGCGGCGCACGGTTGGCGATGGTGTTGAAGAACGGCGCGTCTTCCGGCACGTCCTCAGGCTTGACGTGGCCGCCGTGCAGGAAACCGAAGTGCGCGGTGTCGATCTCGCCTTCTAGCGCCTGCAGCCAATTGCAGTCGCGCTGGATCAGGCTGACGCGGATCTCGCCCGGCGGCATGTCGAGGATCTCGAAGCCCGGCAGCGGCGGCGCTTGCTCGCTGGCGCCCTCCTTGCTGGCTCCCATGTAGACCCAGACCAGGCCCGCACGCTCGACCACGCGATAGGCCTTGGCTTTCATCTTGTGCTTGAAATCCTGGTCGGACGGCACGCTCGGCATGTCGACGCAGTTGCCGGCGACGTCGTACTTCCAGCCGTGATAGATGCAGCGCAGCCCGCCCTCCTCGTTGCGGCCGAGGAACAGCGAGGCGCAACGGTGCGGGCAGCGGTGATCCATCACGCCGACGCGGCCCTCGCTGTCGCGGAAGGCGATCAGCCTCTCGCCGAGCAGCATCAGGCGGGTGGGTGGGCCATCGCGTTCGAGTTCGGACGAGAGCAGCGCCGGCAACCAATATTGCCGCATCAACTGGCCCATGGCCGTGCCAGGGCCGATCTTCGTGAGTTCCGCGCCTTCGATCGCTGTCGTCATCCGGTCACCGTCGTCATCCGATCACCCGTAAGCGGTCGGCACGAGAGTGACGCGGGATCACCCCGGTCGCAAGGGGCCGGTCGCAAGGGGCCGGTCGCAAGAGGCGGCCGGCGTTCGTTTCCCCTACTCGACCGGCCTACTCGGCGGCTTGGGCCGCGCGCGCGGGCTTGGCGAGTTCCTCGGCGATTTGCACCGCGTTCCAGGCAGCACCCTTCAGGAGCTGATCGCCGGCCACGAACAGCACCAGGCCGTTGGGGTTGGAGAGGTCGCTGCGGATGCGGCCGACGTGGATGTCGAGATCGCCACTGGCTTCCAGCGGCATCGGGAAATGATTGGCCGCGGCATCGTCGACCAGTTTTACGCCCGGTGCCTTGGCCAGGATGGCGCGCGCCGCCGCTGGCGACAGTGGCCGTTCGAGGTCGAGCGTGATCGCCTCGGCGTGGGCGCGCAGCACCGGCACGCGGATGCAGGTCGGCACGATGGCGAGATCGGGCATGTGGAACATCTTCCGCATCTCCTCGATCACCTTGTTCTCTTCCTCGTTGTAACCGTTCTCAGCCACCTTGGTGTTGTGCGAGAAGAGGTTGAAGGCGATCTGGTGCGGGAACACCTCGCGCGTCACTTCCTTGCCCTGGGCGTACTGATGCACCTGGTCTTCCAGCTCGCGCATGGCGGCCGCCCCCGCGCCCGAGGCCGACTGGTAGGTCGACACCACAATCTTGCGGATGCCGGCCGCCTCATGGATCGGCCACACCGCGGCCGCGAGGATGATGGCGCAGCAGTTCGGGTTGGCGATCAGCCCGTCATGATGCGCGAGATCGCCCGCATTCACTTCCGGCACCACGAGCGGCACCTTGGGGTCCATGCGGAAGGCGGAGGAATTGTCGATCACGACCGCGCCCGCGGCCTTTGCATGCGGCGCGAACTCGCGGCTCCGCGTGGCGCCGGCGCTGAAGAAGGCGATGTCCACGCCCTTGAACGCCTCGGCCTTCAGCTCCTCGACCTTGTGCGGCTTGCCTTTGAACTCGAGGGTCTTGCCGGCCGAGCGGGCCGAGGCGAGCAGCTTCAGGGAAGCGACGGGGAAGTTCCGTCGCTCGAGGACGCGGAGGATTTCTACTCCGACCGCGCCGGTGGCGCCGACGATGGCGATGTTCTGGGCGTTCATGATGGACGCCAAGATACAGGAGCAGCGGTGGCGCCGGAATAGGTCAGTCGGCCGCTCTCTCCGTGTTCTTTTTAATGGCGGGCATGAGCCCCGTTGGGTCGACCAGCTTGCCGTGAACCAACATGTTGTGGGCATGAGCCAGGTGATGGAGCGCAAACGAGGTCTGCATGGCGCCCACCCTGCCCTGCGCATCCTGCGCTGCGTTGATGGCCTGCTTCACGAGTTTCAGCGCGAACAGCGGCTTCTGGGCGATGCGTTCGGCCATGGCCATACCGAAGGAGTCGAGCTCGGCCCGCGGCACGACGTGGTTCACCATGCCCAGCCGGTGGGCCTCGATCGCCTTGATCCAGTCGGCGGTGAACAGGAACTCCTTGGCCTTGCGGATGCCCATCTCCCAGGGATGGGCAAAGAATTCCGCGCCGCCCACCCCCATCGCCACCGAATGGTCGAGGAACTCGGCGTCCTCGGAGCAGACGATGAGGTCGCACGGCCACATCAGCATCAGCCCGCCGATCATCACCTTGCCGTGGACCAGCGCCAGCGTCGGCTTGGGAATGTTGCGCCAGCGCTCGCAGAAGCCGAGGTAGATTTCCTGCTCGCGCGCATATTGCGCCTCGGCGCCGGGCTTGCCGAAGCCGCCCCAGGTGCCGACCGTTTCGTGCCTGGCCATGTTGCCGTGGCCGTCGACCTCGCGCAGGTCGTGGCCCGAGGAGAAGTGTGGCCCGTTGGCCGACAGCACGATCACCTTCACCGCATCGTCCTGCGCGGCGCGGTCGAAGGCGTCGTTCAACGCATAGAGGAACGCCGTATCCTGCGCGTTCCGCGTCTCCGGGCGATTGAGGACGATGCGCGCGATGCCGCTCGGCTGCGTCTCGTAGAGGATGGGCGAATTCGTCATGGCAGGCTCCCGGGTGTTCCGGGAGCCTACCGTACGAGACGTTCCGCGTCGCTCAGCCGTGCGCGGGCTGGGTCGTGGGCCGGGCGGCGGCTTCCACCACCATGTTCTTCATTGCCTTCTGCAGCTTGTCGAAGGCGCGCACCTCAATCTGGCGCACGCGCTCGCGGCTGATGCCGTACTTGGCGCTGAGATCCTCGAGCGTCTTGGGCTCGTCGACCAGACGGCGCTCGACGATGATGTGCTTCTCACGATCAGTGAGCTGGCGCAGGGCCGCGGCCAGCATCTGCTTGCGCTGCCCGAACTCCTGGCTTTCACCAAGCCGCACTTCCTGGTTCGGGCTCTCGTCGACCAGCCAGTCCTGCCACTCCATGTCGGCCTCGGACTTCACCGGGGCATTGAGCGAGGAGTCGGGGCCGGCGAGGCGGCGGTTCATGTTCACCACCTCCTCCTCGGGCACGCCGAGGCGGGTCGCGATCTTGGTCACCTGTTCGGGCGTGAGATCGCCCTCCTCGATGGCCTGCATCTGGCCCTTGAGCTTGCGCAGGTTGAAGAACAGCTTCTTCTGCGCCGCCGTCGTGCCCATCTTCACCAGCGACCAGCTGTGCAGGATGTATTCCTGGATCGAGGCGCGGATCCACCACATGGCGTAGGTCGCCAGGCGGAAGCCGCGGTCCGGATCGAACCGCTTCACCGCCTGCATCATGCCGACGTTGCCCTCGGAGATCAGTTCGGACACCGGCAGGCCGTAGCCGCGATAGCCCATGGCGATCTTGGCCACGAGGCGCAGATGGCTGGTGACGAGCTGATGGGCGGCCTTGGAGTCGCCGTGCTCGCGCCAGCTCTTGGCCAGCATGAATTCCTGCTGCGGCTCGAGCAGGGGAAATTTCCGGATCTCCTGCAGGTAGCGGCTGAGGTTGCCTTCCGGCGTCAGGGACGACGGCAGGGAGGGAAGATTGGCGGTAGCTGCACTCATGGCGGCTCTCTTTCGTACTCCAGATTGGGATGAACGGGCGTTTAGCACTCTCACCCGTTGACTGCTAATCCCGACTCTAGAAGTCGGATACCTCGCAGGTCAACCTAAATCCTACTAATCCCCTCAGGTATTAAGGAGATTACTTAACGCCGTTCAGCGAGGAGACCAACTTCTGGAAGTCTTGAGGCAATTCTGTGGCAAATCTCATCACCTTGTGGGTAGTTGGATGGCGGAATTCGAGCCTGGCGGCATGCAGCGCCTGCCGCGGGAACGACTTCAACGCCTCGGGAACGGCGGCGTTCCGCGACTTGCGGCCGTAGACTGGATCGCCCACCACCGGGCAGCCGATATGGGCCAGATGGACGCGGACCTGATGCGTCCGGCCGGTTCCCAGCTTGGCGCCGACCAGGCTCGCCATGGCGTGCAGCGGCGGCCCGAAGCGTTTCTCCAGCCAATATTCGGTCTGGGCCGGCCGGCCGCTGGTCTTGCGGACGGTCATCCGCTTGCGGTCGACAGGATGGCGGCCGATGGCGGCATCGATGGTCCCGGTCTTCGGCTTCGGCTCACCCCAGACCAGCGCCTGGTAGACCCGGATGAGATCGTGGGCGGCAAACAGCTTGGACAGCGCCTGGTGCGCCCGGTCGTTCTTGGCCACGACCATGACCCCCGACGTGTTCTTGTCGAGGCGATGGACGATCCCGGGCCGGCGGACACCGCCGATGCCCGACAGGCTGTCGCCGCAATGGGCCAGCAGGGCGTTCACGAGCGTGTGGTCGGGGTTTCCGGGGGCCGGATGGACGACCAGCCCGGCCGGCTTGTCGAGCACCAGCAGGTCGGAGTCCTCGTAGAGGATATCCAGCGCCAGGGCCTGCGGCAGCGGCGTCGCCGGTTCGGGCTCCGGAATGTCGACGACGTAGCAGTCGCCCTTTTTGACCTTGCGGGACGGCTCTTCTATCGTCGTGCCATCGGCCAACGTCACGCGGCGGCCCTCGATCAGCGCCTTCACGCGGCTTCGCGTGAGGATCGGCAAGGCGATGGCCAGCGCGCGGTCCAGCCGTTCGCCGGAAGCGCTGTCGTCGAAGGTCACGAAGTGGCGGGCAGCATCGCTCATGGAGTTTACTTGGCGTCTCCTGCTCAGGCCTCCGCACCGCTCTGGCTGAAGGTGCTGGTCATTGTAATGGGCCTGCTGATCGTGGCCGGCTTCGTCGTCATCGCGGCCGAAATCGCCCGCCGCATGTCTACGCCCAACCCTGCCCGGCCGCCAGCGTCCGGCTCGGCGGGCGGCGTGGTGGGTGGCTTCAACGAGCGCATCGCCCTGCCCTCGGGCGCGCGCGTGGTGTCGATGAACGCGGTCGGCGACCGCCTGGTCGTCCATGTCGAGACCCAGGGCGGGCCCTCGGCGGCCTACGTCGTCGATCCGCGCAACGGCGCCCTGATCGGCACCGTCGAATTCCCGCCCGGTGTGGCCCGGTAGCGATGATCGATCATCTGTCGATCACCACGACCGACATCGACCGCGCCCAGACCTTCTACGATATCGTGCTGGGAACGCTCGGCTATCCCCGGGTCTATCGCCGTCCCGAGGCAATCGGCTACGGCGTGCGCCAGCGCAACGGCGATGCGCCGCCCTATATCTCCATCTACCTCTGCCGCGGCAGCTTCGTGCCGGACAACCGGCATTGGGCTTTTCGCGCCCAGAACCCTGCCGCCGTGCGGGCGTTCCATGCCACCGCCCTGCAATACGGCGGCACCGACGACGGACCGCCGGGCCTCCGGCCACAATACAATCCCGATTACTATGGAGCGTTCGTGCGCGATCCCGATGGCAATCGCATCGAGGCCGTCACGCACCAGCGCGAGGACAGGGAATGAATTTTCGAAGCGACAACGAGGTCGGCGCCCATCCCGCGATCCTCGAGGCCGTGGGCCACGCCTTTGCCGCCGGTCCCGTCCATTCCTATGGCGCCGACGGGTGGACGCAGCGCGTGGTGCAGCGGCTGCGCGAGCTTTTCGAGAAACCCGACCTGGCGGCCTTCCCGGTCACGACCGGCACCGCCGCCAACAGCCTGGCGCTCGCCTGCTGCACGCCGCCCTGGGGGTCGATCTTCTGCCATCCCAACTCCCACATCGCCGAGGAAGAGACCAACGCGCCGGAATTCTTCACGTCGGGGGCGAGGCTCTTTCGGGTGGAAGGCCCGGGCGGCAAGATGGATCCGCGCAAGCTCGCCGGCGCGCTGGCCCAGCCGGTCTACGGCGTGGTGCATTACCCGCAGCCGTCCACGGTCAGCATCACCCAGGCGACGGAATGCGGCACCGTCTACGGACCTGAGGAGGTCGCCGCCATCGCCACGTCCACCCATCGCCACGGGCTGAAGCTGCACATGGACGGCGCCCGCTTCGCCAATGCGCTCGCTTTCGTCGGCTGCTCGCCGGCGGAACTCTCGTGGAAGGCCGGCGTCGACGTGCTGAGTTTCGGCGCCACCAAGAACGGTGCGATGGCGGCCGAGGTGGTGGTGTTCTTCAATGCCGAGCTTGCCCGCGAGTTCGAGTTCCGCCGCAAGCGCGGCGGCCACCTGCTGTCGAAGATGCGGTTCCTGTCGTCCCAGCTCGAAGCCTATCTGACGGATGGGCTGTGGCTGGCCAACGCCCGCCACGCCAATGCGATGGCGCGCCGGCTGGTCGCCGGGCTGACACCTCTCAAGGGCACGCAGCTTCTCTATCCCGTCGAAGCCAATGAGATTTTCGTCGTCCTGCCGGCGCACATGCACGATGCATTGGCGGCTGGAGGGGCGCAGTATCATCCCTGGCCGTCGGATCGCCCGGGCGAGCGTGCGTTCCGGCTGGTCACGGCGTTCGACACCAGCGCAGCGGACGTCGATCAGTTCCTTTCCATCGCCAAGGCAGCGTGAGAGTTCCATGACCCATCAGCGTACCCTGACCGCCGCCCACTGGGGCGTCTACGAAGTCGAATACGACGACAAGGGCCAGGCGACAAAGCTCCATCCCTTCTCGAAGGATCCCGATCCCTCGCCGATCGGCCTGCACATGCTGTCCGACGAGGTGGCGCGGCTGCGCGTCCGCCGGCCGGCCTTCCGCAAGAGCTGGCTCGAGCGGGGCCCCGGAGCGAACAGCGACAAAAGAGGACAAGAGCCGTTCATCGAGCTGCCGTGGGACGAGGCGCTCGATCTCATCGCCGCCGAGCTGAAGCGCGTGAAAGACGCGCACTCGAACCGCGCGATCTTCGGCGGCTCCTACGGCTGGTCGAGCGCCGGCCGCTTCCATCACGCGCAGAGCCAGGTCCATCGCTTCCTGAA
>CAMDOT010000231.1 GCA_945903635.1 Rhizobium sp. Q54
GCCGGAGGCCCGCGGTCCGTATGAGCATGAGAAGAGTGCCATTGAATGTCGGATTACGAACACTAGGCAATACCGAGTAACTACGGAAGTTGCGAGAGATCGCGGAGCTGGGCTACGGGCGTGCCGGGCAGGTTGTCATCCGGCGCGCCGGCGCGGTTGATCCATACGGTGCGAAAGCCGAAATGCGCCGCGCCATGCGCGTCCCAGCAATTGGAGGAGAGGAAGCAGACCTTGTCTGGCGTGACGCCGCAGCGCGCCTCCACCAGGCCATAAACCTTGGGCGCCACCTTGTAGACGCCGACCTCATCGACGCTCAACACCGCCTCGAAACGGTCGGCCAGTCCGGATGCCGCCACCATGGGATCCAGCATTCCGGGGTTGCCGTTGGACAGGATCGCCAGCCGCATACCGCTCCGCTTCAGCAGGTCGAGCATCGCCGGCACCTCGGGGAAGGGGTCGAGCGCCAGATAGGCGTTCATCAGCCTGTCACGCACCGCGGGGGTGTGAATGCCGTGAACGGCGAGGCAATGGTCGAGCGCCTCGCCCGTCACCTGCCAGAACGGCGCGTAGGCGCCCATGCTGTTGCGCAGCCACGTGTACTGGATCTGTTTCAGGCGCCACAGGTCGGCCAGCGCGTCCGCCTTCGGTCCGATCGCGTCCCGGTGGCGCGCGACTGCCGAATTGAAATCGAACAGCGTGCCGTAGGCGTCGAACACGCAGATCTCGGTGCCGGAAAGGGTACCCAATTTGTCGTCGTCCCGACCGGAGCGAAGCGAAGTGGAGGGACCTGCTGTCATCGATTTGGGCCGTTGCTGTGGAGAGAAGGTCCCTCCACGCGGCCCTTCGGGCCTTGGTCGGGACGACGGAAATACCGTAGGCTAACAAGCATGTTCATCGCCATCGTTCAAATCCCCATGACCAAGCGCCCGCGCGACGCCGCCGTTGCGGCCGCCGCGAAATCGGCGCCAACGTATACAGCGCTCCGCGCCAAGGGCCTGGTGCGCAAGTACTATCTCAATGGCCAGGCCGGCGGCGGCGGAGTCTATGTCTGGAAGTCGGAAGCCGAGGCGCGCGCCTGGTACACGCCGGAGTGGGAAAAGCGTATGGAAGCCGCGTTCGGCGCCAAGCCCATCGTCACCTACTACGACAACCACGTCGTCGTCGATAACGAGACGGACAAGGTTCGGATCGAAGAGTCTTAAAATCTTCCGGACCGCGCGCGTCCCGCGCGCTCGAGTTCATGAGCGAGCCGGAGGCTCGCGGTCCGGAAGAATATGAAAACGGGAGAGTACATATGCAGAAGCGCAGGCTAGGTCGCACGGGCCTCGAAGTATCGGTGCTGGGCTACGGTGCCGGCGCCGTCGGCGGGTTGTTCACCAAGGGCACGGCGGCCGACCAGTCGCGCGCCGCGGGTCGGGCCATCGACGCCGGCATCAACTACTTCGACACGGCGTCGACCTACGGCAACGGCGAGTCCGAGCGCAATCTCGGCCGCGCGCTCAACAGTCTGAAGGCCAAGGTGGTCGTCGGCACCAAGTTCCGGCTGGCCGCCCCGCACCGCGCCGATGTCGCGGCCTTCGTGACGCAATCGCTGGAAGAGAGCCTGAAGCGCCTCGGACGCGACCATGTCGACCTCCTGCAGCTCCACAATCCGCTGGTCGCCATGGATGCCGGCGACCGACTCGCCATCGAGATCGCGCTGAACGAGGTGGCGCCGGCGCTGGAGAAGCTCAGGAAGTCCGGCAAGACGCGCTTCATCGGTTTCAGCGGCGTCGGCGAGCCGCCGGCGCTGCACCAGGCGGTCGACTCGAAGCTCTTCGACACCGTGCAGGTCGTCTACAACGCGCTCAACCCCAGCGCCGGCGGACCGGCGCCCAAGGGCATGCCCGGCCTCGACTATGGCCGCCTGCTCGACAAGGCGAAGGCGGCCGACATGGGCACCATCATCATCCGCGCGCTGGCGGGTGGGGCTCTGAGCGGAACCACCGACCGCCATCCGTTGGCCATGCAGAACGTCCCGCCGATCGGTTCGGCGCTCGACTTTGCAAGCGACGTGGTGCGCGCCAAGGAGCTTGAGCCGCTGGTGCGCGAATCAGGCGCCACCAGCCTCACCGAACTCGGCGAGCGCTTCGTGATCTCCCATCCCGCCGTCTCGACCATGCTGATCGGCTACTCGACGCTGCAGCATCTCGACGAGGCGATCGCCGCGGTGAACAAGGGGCCGCTGCCGGAGAAGGTGTTGAAGAAGATTGGGTGACCGACGTCTACAATGGGATGTTAGCCGAACAATTCGGCATGCGACCCAAGGCGGACCAGTGTCAGCTCTTCATCTGACTTCGCATAGATCAACACCAAGTCCGGCTTCACATGACAATCCCGATAGCCTTTCCAGTCGCCGCCAAGTGGATGATCGCGCAGCCGCTCCGGTAGCGGGCCGTTCGTGGCAAGTAGCTCGATGACATGGACCAGTTTGTCGTCCAGTGCGGAATCCGTTCGCCTTTCGCGCTTGTAGTCGCGTTTGAACTTGGTAGTGCGATTGATCGCTCGCATCATGAGTCCTACTGGCCAACTTCTCGTGTATGTGGCGATATGTCGCATTTACATTTACATAATATAATAACCCTTGAGTTTCCGTCTTGCAAGCACGACGACAGCGGGCTTGACCTAGCCTAACCCAAACTTCATCTTAGAATTGTAGCTACAACGTGGCTCAATCATTGAGGATGCACCATGGCTGCCACTGAAGTCGTTCGCGCTCGAATCGATTCTAAGTTGAAGAAGAAGGCCAGCGCCGTCCTGTCGGGGATGGGTCTGTCCGTGTCCGACGCGATCCGCATAATGCTGGTGCGTGTCGTGGCTGAGCAGGCACTGCCGTTTGAGATTCGGACGCCCAATCGAGAGACGCAGGAAGCAATGCAGGCCGCGCAGCGTAGCGAGGTCGCGCGCTTCAACAGCGTCGCCGATCTCATGAGCGATCTAAATGACGAAGAAACTTGAAGGGTTCTCCAAGCCGTCGCGTATGCGCGAGATTGGAGATCGCTTTGAAAGCCTTGGCAGAAATCCGCGATCAGACATTCGCTCTACAATTCCCGCGATGATTGATCATTTGCGATCATTGTCGGCGTTGCCAGCCGTCGAACGGCGGGATGAGGAAGAACCGCCGGAGCGACGGGGCCTTTAGGTCGCAGTGACTTCGAATGTCGTGACGAGCGATCTGCCGCCGGGTGGCAGAGGAAATTCCTCAAGATAGAGTTCCGTGGCCTCGCGCAGGTTGGCCACCGATTCGTCGATCGTCTCGCCCTGAGAGGTCGTGCCGGTCTCTGGATTGGTTGCGGTATGGCCGCCCTCCGGCGCCGGAATGAGAACCGCCGTCATCAACATGATCGTGTCTCCACTTGGACGTCCATTATTGCCCGAAAGGGGGGGGTAAAATCCCAGCTCGGCGAATGAGCGGAGTAGCCCCCTTCGAAACGCCTCGACAGCCGGCTAAAATGACCGCCGGAGGGCGCGGATGGCGAAAGGCAAGACGAAGCGGGTGTGGGTCAAGGTCCTGGCGGCCGAGGAAAAGGCGGCCATCGCGGCGCGCTGCGAGCGCCTGATCGTCGAGAAGCTGAAGCCCCACTTCCTTCCCGAGATCCAGCCGACCGAATTCAACTATCCGGTCGACATGTCCGGCAGGTGGCGGGGCAGCAAGTACAGCTTCATCGTGCGCTTTCGCTCGGGCTGGCCGGACAATGCCGGCGAGGAGTTCGACGAGGCCTATGCCCGTCTCGACCACGTCGAGGAGCGCCTCGACGAACTCCGCTTCGACGTGATGTGGCACCGGCACACCGGGCAATGGTGGCGCCGCCATGCCGCCGTGACGCTCGACGAAGCGCTGATGCATGTCGAGCGGATGCTGCCGCCCGTATGAAAGCGCCGCACCGCCCCCGCTTCGACATCGCGGCCGTGCGCGCGCAGGCCGGCGTCAAGGTGTTCGCCCGGGGCGAGGAATATCATCGCGACGGCCAGGTCGAGATTCTCTCCGTCGAGCGTGACCGCGTGCTGGCCCAGGTCATGGGCTCGGAAGATTACCGCACGGTGCTCACGGGTCGCGGCAAGAAGATCGGCGGCGAGTGCTCCTGTCCGGCCTATCGCGACTGGGGCTTCTGCAAGCACATGGTGGCCACCGCGCTCGCGGCCAACGAGGCGGGCGACGACGGCCAGGCGGAAGCGCCGACCGCCCTTGATCGCATCCGCGCGCACCTGAAGCAAAAGGGCGTCGATGCCCTGGTCGACATGGTCGTCGACATGGCCGAGCGGGATGCGGCCCTGTTCCGCAAGCTGGATATTGCCGCCACCGCAGCGACTCCGGGCGATCCCAAGGGACTCGAAAAGCAACTGCGGCGGGCGATCGACGGCGCCGTCCGCACGCGCGGCTTCGTCGACTACGGCGAGGCGGAGGATTGGTCCGGGAACGTGGACGCGGCCCTCGATGCCGTCGCCCAGCTCGCGACCGGTCCCCATGCCGCTCTGGCCCTGAAGCTCGCGGACCACGCCATCGCCCGCATCGAAGGCGCGATCGAGAGCATCGACGATTCCGACGGCCATTGCGGCGGACTGCTCGAACGGGCCGGCGAGATCCACCTCGCCGCCTGCCGCGCGGCCAAGCCCGATCCAGTCGAGCTCGCGCGCGATCTCTTTCCCCGCGAAATGGACGGCGACTACGACACGTTTTACCGCGCCGTGGCGCGCTATGACGAGGTGCTGGGCGAGGCGGGGCTCGCCGAATATCGCCGCCTTGCGACCGAAGCCTGGAAGAAACTGCCGCTACCCACGCGGAAGCGGGAAGGCGGAGAGGATCCCTTCCGTCTCGTGGGCATCCTCGATTTCTTCGCCGAGCGCGACGGCGACGTCGAGGCGCGCATCGCGCTTCGTGCCAGAAACCTGTCGTCGTCGTGGGGCTATCTCAAGCTGGCGGAGTTCTGTCTTGCCCAAGGCCGCAAGGAAGAGGCGTTGCGGCGGGCCGAGGAAGGTCTCTGGATGTTCGAGGATGGGCGGCCGGACGAAGGGCTGGTGCTGTTCGTTGTCGGACTCCTCGTGAAGGCCGGCCGAAAGGAAGATGCCGCCGCCCATCTGTGGAAGGCCTTCGAGAAGGAACCGGGCCTGCAGCTCTACCGGCGGCTTCGGAAGATCGGCGGCAAGGCTGCGTGCGGCCGCGCCCTTTCATGTCTCGATGCGCGGCTGGCCGTGGACAAGCCCCTCCAGGGCGACCAATCGGCGGTGATCCTCATCGAGATCCTGATGGAGGAGAAGATGTTCGACGCGGCATGGGCGGCCCTGCACAGCCACGGACGTGCGGCACGCCATCTCGAGGGCGGGCTCGCCGAAGCCAGCGAGAAGACCCATCCGAACGAGGCGCTCGCGGTCTATGCCGGGCAGGTCGAGTTTCACGTCGGCGTGGGCGGCAAATCGAGCTACGAGACGGCCTGCCGGCTGATCGCCCGCATGGCCGGGCTGCGCGACGCCGAGAGCCAGACAGCCTACGTGGCAGCGCTCAAGGAGCGCCACCGGCTAAAACGCAATTTCATCAAGCTGCTGGGGTAATGCCATGCGGCGCGCCAAGGTCGATGAACAGAACAGCTACCTCCTGCGGCAACAGCGCCAGTTCCGCATGGCCGCCGACGTGGTGACGGATGCCTTCATGGTCTTCCCGGAAGTGTGCGCCGTCGCTGTCATCGGCTCCGTCGCCAAGAAGCTGTGGAAGGAGGTGCCGCGTTTCCGCGAGTTCCGCAGCGCGCGCGTCAAGGTCTGGCACGAATGCAGGGATCTCGATCTCGCGGTCTGGCTCGATTCCCAGGAGCGGCTTGGTGAATTGCGCCGCGCCGTGGAGCAGTCGCTGAGGAACGCCTTCGAAGCGGGCACGGGCGTCAGCGTCGTCGGCCATCAGGTCGATGTGTTCCTGTTCGAGCCGCAAAGCGACCGCTACCTCGGCCGGCTCTGCAGCTACAACCGCTGCCCGAAGGACAAGCCCGACTGCTTCGTTCCCGGCTGCGGCACGATCCCGTTCAACAAGCGCGTCGATGGGTTCGAGGCCGATGCCGACATTCTCGCGTCGGCGCCTCACGCCACGCTCTATGTCCGCGGCGAAGGACGGCTGCGCTCGGCCCTCGACCTGCCGTCGGTCGAAAGCTGATTCGGCCGCCAGCACTGCTAGCACGATGAGCGGCCAAGAAAATTCGACAGGTTCAGCAGGTTCTGCTATAGATTTTTGATAGGCTGGCGCTTCGCATGTGTGTGCGGGCGCCGGCCTTTTTCATTCCGGCAAGACCTGCCCGCGCCCTCTGACGTCCGCAAGAGGGGCCGCGGGTTCGCGCTATACGCCCTGGTGAAGCCGCCGCGGATCCTGATCCGTGGGACAGACAAAAGACAAGCCCGCGCCTTCTTCCCGTCCAGCCCCTCTGGTCGGCCGTCAGGGAGGCGCATCGAACGACGCCGGCCCACCGGCGCGCCGGGCAGCATTCCTGTGGGGATGACGGCCGAACGCAAGGAGCAAAGAATAGAGTCCGCGACACGAATCGGGGACAGGTATGGCCCCAACTCCGGGCCCAACACACCCACGTTTCAGGTGGGCCCGCCGAGTGCGGGGAAAGATTGAATTTGTGGGCTCCCTGGCGGCGAGAGAGCCAAATTTTTGGGTGTCGAGTTGGGCCCAATTTCAATTGTTGGGCTCGAGCTCAACGGGCGAGCGCGTCCCGCGTCCAGCGCTCGATGGTGCCGGCGTCCATCGCGCCGGACTGGCGGGCGATTTCCTTGCCGTGCTTCAGCAGGATCATGGTGGGAATGCCCTGGATGCCGAAGCGGGCGGCGAGGTCCTGTTCGTCGTCGGTGTTGACCTTGGCCAGGCGCACGGTGGGTTCGAGGCGGCCGGCCGCCTTCTCGAACTGCGGCGCCATCGCCTTGCAGGGGCCGCACCATGGCGCCCAGAAATCGACCAGAACGGGAATGTCGCTCTTGGCGGCGTGGGCTTCGAAGCTCCTGGCATCGAGCGCGACGGAGTGGCCCGCGAACAGCGGCGCGCCGCACCGGCCGCATTTGCCGGCATTGCCCGCGTCAAGCTTCTCGCGGGGGAACCGATTGAGGGTGCTGCAAGCGGGGCAGGCGAGGATGAGCGATTCGGTCATGATGACTCCAACGATTCCTGCCGTTGGAGGATGCGAACTTTCAGAAAATCGCCCTCAGGACCGCCCCCTCAGGACCTTCCCAGCGCCGGCGGCACCGTGCGGAAGGGGCCGTTCAGCCGGTCGCGATAGACGCCGACGCCTTCCATGATGCGCTGGACGTAGTTGCGGGTCTCGCGGAACGGGATCATCTCGATCCAGTCGACCATGTCGATCTTGCCGGCGCGCGGATCGCCGATCGTCTCCAGCCAGCGCGCGACACGGTTGGGGCCGGCGTTGTAGCCGGCCAGCGCCAGCTCGTAGGAGCCGCCGAATTTTTGCAGCATCTCGGCCAGGTACTGGCTGCCGAGCTGGACGTTGTAGGCGGGATCGCGCGTGAGCTTGTCCTGGATGAAGGGCACGCCGACGCGGCCGGCGACGTCACGCGCCGTACCGGGCAGCAGCTGCATCAGGCCGAGCGCGCCGGAGGACGAAACGGCGGCGGCGTTGAAGGAGCTTTCCTGGCGCGTGACGGCCAGCGCCAGCGCGCGCTCGATCGACCCGGTGGCGCCGAGGTCGACGACGGGGAAGGCGGCATCGAACAGCACGACGCCGTTCTCGACGCCGCGCCGCGCGATGGTGAGCGCCACGTCGGGGCGCTTCAGCTCGACGGCGAGCTGGGCCAGCAGCGCCGTCTCGCCCGGCGCCGTCACCATGCGGGCGAGCCGCAGCAGGAACGGCCGGGCGCGGTCGTAGTCGCCGGCCTGGCCGAGATAACGCGCCACCGTCACCAGCTCGCGGCCGCCCAGCGCCTGGCGGTCGGTGTCGCTGGCGACGGGATCGCTCGGCAGCCGCGCCGCGCCGCCCGGCAGCTTGCGCGCGGCGAGCTGGCCGTAGAAGGTTTGCCCGAAGCCCGCCGCCTTGGCGTACCACTCGTTGGCGTCCTTGGCTCGCCCCGCGGTCTCGTGCGTGCGGCCGAGCCAATAGGCGGCGCGGCTTTTCGATATGGCCGCGGAGACGCCGTCGTAGAGCGTCTGGAAATGCTTTTGCGCCTCGGCGGTCTTCTTGAGCTGGCGGAGCGCGATCCAGCCGGCGAGGAACTCGGCCTCGGCGAAGGCCACGCCGCTGGTCATGCCGTGTCCCACGGTCATGGCATAGGCATCGGAGGCGCGGTTGGCACCGAGCAGATCGCGCGCGAGCTGGTTGCGCTCGTTCCACCACGCGTCCGTCTGGTTGGCGGCCGGGTTGACGGGGGCCTTCAGCATGAGCGCCCTGGCCTCGTCGAGATTGTTGCTGCGCCGGAGCCACTGGACGCGCTCGAGCTTCACCGTCGGATCGTCGAGGCGCGCCGGCGTGACGGCTCGCACCAGCGTCGCGGCGTCGGCCGCGCGCGTGGCCATGGCGAGGCGTGCGTTGGCGAGCGGCTGGTAGTCCGGCGGCAACTTCGACAGCAATTCGCGCGCAACCTGCGGACGGCCATCGCGCAGGATGCGGTCGAAGCGGGCGATGTGGTCCGGCCCGGTCAGGAGATGGCCGTAGCGGTTCAGGAAATCGTTCTCGTCCGAATTGCGGAACGTGGCGTTCTGCCAGCTCTCGCGCGCGAACTTGGCGACGTCATTCGGACTCGCGGCCTGCGCCGCATCGAGGCGGCGCATGTGGCCGGTGCTGGTGAGCGGCGGAAAGGCCGTGAAATAGCGAAAGGCCTCGGCCGCCGGCGTGTTCGGCCCGAGCCGCTCCTCGGCCTGCCGCCGCAGAACCTCCGGCTCCGGCCACTCCGGACTCTCGCGCAAAAATCGCCAGGTCGTGGCGAAATCCACCTCGGTCTTCGGGGCAACCCGCAGGATGCTCCAGTCGACGATGCGCGCCAGCAGCGTGTGCCGGAAGTTGGCAACCATCGCGCGGGCATCCGCATAGCGGCCCTCGTCGACGGCCTTGAGGGCCGCGGCCAGCGCGGAAGCTTCAGCCGCATCGAGCGGCTTGGGCGCGGTTGCCGGTGCGACAACGGCCGGCGCGCCGCCCGTCTGTTGGGCAGCAACGGGCACGCTCGCGACCAGGGCGAGCACCAGAAGGAGGGGGGCGAATGACTTTTTCACGCTACGAATCGTAGGCAGGGACTTGCGGCATCACAATGGCAAGTATGGGGGCA
>CAMDOT010000232.1 GCA_945903635.1 Rhizobium sp. Q54
CGTTTCGCGGCCGAGGAAGAAGCTGGTCTCCATCTCGTCGTAGGCGATGCCGTGCGGGCGGCAGGCCCTGAGTGCCGCCGGGATGTCGGGCTGCTCGGTGAAGCCGTAGTGGGCGATCACGGTATGGAAGCCCTTGCCCAGCCGCTCGACCTCGACGCGATTGGCCTCGGACACCGTCGGCACGTCCATGGTGTCGACCTGCAGGATGATGATGCGCTCGTGCAGGACCTTGTTGTGCTTGAGATTGTGCAGGAAGGCGGCCGGCGTGTGGCTGGCGTCGGCGGTCAGGAACACGGCGGTGCCGGCGACGCGGTTGGGCGCGCGCTCCATGCGCTCGAGGAACTGCCTGAGCGGCAGGGAGCCCTGGCTGAGCTCGTTGGCGACCAGCCGGCGGCCGCGCCGCCAGGTGGTGATGGTGAAGTAGACGAAGGAGGCCACGACCAGGGGCAGCCAGCCGCCGTCGGGGATCTTGAGGGCATTGGCGATGAAGAAGGCGAGATCGGGGATCGCCAGCAGCCCGAAGACGCCGAACGCGACCACCGGCCGCCAGCGCCAGACCAGGATCGCCACCGCGGTCGCCAGCGCCGCGTCGACCAGCATGGCGCCGGTGACGGCCAGGCCATAGGCGCCGGCCAGTGCCCCCGACGACTCGAAGCCCACGACCAGCGCCACGACACCGCCCATCAGGATCCAGTTCACGCGCGGGATGTAGATCTGGCCGATCGCGGTCTCGGAGGTGTGCTTGATCTCCATGCGCGGCAGGTAGCCGAGCTGGATCGCCTGCCGGGTGAGCGAGAACACGCCGGTGATGACCGCTTGCGAGGCGATGACGGCGGCGAGCGTGCTGAGCGCCACCAGCACGATGATGTAGTCCTTGGGCACCAGCTCGAAGAACACCTGCCGGACGATCGTGGGGTCCTCGATGATCATGGCGCCCTGGCCGAAGTAGTTGAGCAGCAGGCCGGGCATCACCAGGCCGAGCCAGCCGGTGCGGATCGGGTTCCGGCCGAAATGCCCCATGTCGGCGTACAGCGCCTCGGCGCCGGTGACGGCCAGCACGATCGAGCCGAAGGCCCAGAAGATGCCGAGGCCCTGGTCGGAGATCAGCCGGATCGCGTAGTAGGGGTTGATCGCATAGAGCACGGCGGGGTTCTTGACGATCTGCCACACGCCGAGCACGCCCAGCACGACGAACCACACGAGCATCACCGGCCCGAACAGGCGTCCGACGTCGGCCGTGCCGCGCGCCTGCAGCATGAACAGCCCGACCAGGATGATGAGCGACAGCGGCAGGACGAACGGGGTGAAGGCGGGGGCCGCCGCCGACAGGCCCTCGACGGCGCTCATGACCGAGACGGCCGGCGTGATGATGGCGTCGCCATAGAACAGCGCCAGCCCGATCATGGCCAACACTGTGATGGCGCGGCGGATCGAGCGCCCGTTGCCGTTCAGGCCGCGTGTCGCCAGCGTGGCGAGCGCCAGCACGCCGCCTTCGCCCTTGTTGTCGGCGCGCATGATCAGGACGACGTACTTGATGGTGACGGTGAGGGTGACGGCCCAGAACAGCGTCGACAGCACGCCCAGCACATGCTCCGGCGTCGGCGCCAGGCCCGTGCCGTGGAGGAACGTCTCGCGCAGCGCATAGAGCGGGCTGGTGCCGATGTCGCCGAACACCACGCCCAGCGCGCCGACCACCAGGGCGGCCTTGACCCCACCGGGCGCGTGATGGCCGTTGCTGCCGTCGGTCGCGGGCGGCGTGGGCGAGGGAGGAGCGGGGCTGGTTTCGGCTGTGGCCATGATATCGAACGCCGCCAAGGATGGCGGCGGCGCGACGGTTTGCGCCCGCGCCTTCCGCCTGTCAACGCGCCAAATCGGGGAGTGTTGCGACGAATGGGCTTGACTCGGCCGGCCCCCGAAGGCGGCCTTGGGAAACCATAGATCAGGGACCCGGTCATGGAACTTTGGTTCAACGACAAGACCACGGCCAACCCGTCCGCCGACGACGTCCGGCACGCGGTCGATACCGCCCTGGACTCCGACGACGGCTCCCATGTCGAGGCCACCGCCCGGCCGGAAGGCACCTACAAGGTGGGCGGATGCGACGGCCAGCATGATCTCGAGATCAAGAAGCCGCTGGGCGCCGCCGAGGTGAAGGCGATCTTCCTGAAATACCTGGAACGCGATCCGTCCTGGCGCCAGGCCTACCCCTGGCACTCGATCGAGGTGGGCCATACCGCCCCGCCTGCCCGGTCCGGGCCGCCTACATGGGCGGTCGGCATCGTGGTCGGCTCGCTCGTGTTCGTCGTGATCGCCTGCCTCGCCCTGCAGGCCAGCGACTCGTTGCGTGCCGCCCTGCCATTCGGCGACTCGGACTATTTCTATGTCGGCCTGATCGCGCTGCCGGTCGTCGTGCTGCTCGTGGTCATCGTGCTGTCGAAGGTGCTGGAAGCCCGGAAGGCTGCCACCTGGTCGACGGCCTCCGGGCGCGTCGTCACGTCCGAGACCAGGACCGAGCACCGCAGCTCTAGCAGCGAAGGGACGACGGTGAAGACCATGCCGCTGGTCGAATACGAATTTTCGGTCGGCGGCCAGAAATGGCGCGGCAACCGCATCAGCATCGGCGAGGATTCAGGCGGCGCCAACACCGAGGCGACGCTGCAGCGCTACCCGATCGGCGCGGTAGTCAGCGTCTACTACGATCCCGGCAATCCGAAGAAGTCCGTGCTCGAGCGCGACATTCCCAAGGGCTTCGTCAAGGGCCTGCTGGCGATCCTGGCCTTCCTTGCCGTGGTGGCGGGCGTCATCTATTGGCTGGCGACGGCGGCGCCGGCGTTGCTCAAGCAGCAACTTCCCGATGCCGAGCCGGTCACCCTCTTCGCGGCCTGCTTCGGCCTGCTGGTCCTGCTGTTCTTCCTCGCGGCTAGGCGCCGCTCGCGCGTGGCGACCAATTGGCCGATGGTGCGGGGCACAGTGCTGAAGAGTGGTTGGGAAAAGGTCAGCTCGGATTCCGACAGCAAGACCAGCTCATATGCGCCAGCCGTCGAGTATCGCTATCGCGTCAACAACGTCGATTACACCAGCCGGCAGATCAAGCTTGGCATGACGGTTTCCGGAAGCCAGGCTGCTGCTGAGAAGGTCGCCGGTCGCTATCCCAAGGGCGGCACCATCGACGTGCACTACGACCCGGCAAATCCTTCCGTGGCGGCGCTGGAAAATCCCAGCGGCTTCCATTGGTTGTTGCTGGCTCTCGCCTTGGGCTGCTTCGCTCTCGCCGCTTACACGGCTGGGCTTTTCAAATGAACGCCGGATCGCTGGACACGCATGTCGACGTGAGCCAGCCCAGGCTCTACCGCGAAGACGGCTGGGCGCCGCATTTCGAGCGCCTGCGCCGCGAAGATCCGGTGCACCGCCACCCCGACAGCCCCTATGGGCCCTACTGGTCGGTGACGCGCTTTGCAGACATCATGAAGGTCGAGCTCGACCACGCGACCTATTCGTCTGATTCGAGCCTGGGCGGCATCCAGATCGCCGACCAGCCGCTCGGCCAGGACCTGCCCAACTTCATCCGCATGGACCCGCCGCGCCACACCGCCCAGCGCCGGACCGTGGCGCCGATCGTGGCGCCCACCAATCTCGCCAACATGGAAGGCGTCATCCGCCGGCGTACCCAGGCCGTGCTCGACGGCCTGCCGCGCAACGAGACCTTCGACTGGGTCGACCGCGTGTCGACCGAGCTCACGGCGATGATGCTGGCCACCCTGTTCGACTTCCCCTGGGCGGACCGGCGCAAGCTCACCCACTGGTCCGACGTCGCCATCGCCAACATCGAGGCCGAGGACGCCGTGGTGAAGAGCGAGGCCGAACGGATGGCCGAGCTGATGCAGATGGCCGAGATCATGGGCGCGCTGTGGAAGGAACGGGCCGCCCAGCCGCCCAAGTTCGACCTGATCTCGATGATGGCGCATAGCGAGGCGACGCAGAACCTGCCGCTGCGCGAGTTCATCGGCACCTTCGGCCTGCTGATCGTTGGCGGCAACGACACGACGCGCAATTCGATGACCGGCGGGCTGATGGCGATGATCGAGCATCCCGCCGAAGTGGCCAAGGTGCGGGCCGACGCCGGCCTGCTGCCCAGCCTGGTGTCGGAAACCATCCGCTACCAGACGCCGGTGATCCACATGCGGCGCACCGCGACCAGGGACTGCGAGCTCGCCGGCAAGGCCATCGGCAAGGGTGACAAGGTCGTGATGTGGTACGTCTCGGGCAACCGCGACGAAGCCGCGATCGAGGAGTCCGATCGCTTCGTCGTCGGCCGCACCAGGCCGCGCCACCATCTCGCCTTCGGCGCCGGCATCCATCGCTGCGTCGGCGACCGCCTGGCCGAGATGCAGCTCAGGATCCTGTGGCAGGAGCTTCTGCAACGCGAGCTCGAGATCGAACTCGCCGGCCCGCCGGTGCGACTCTACTCCAATTTTATCCGCGGTATCCGGGCGCTACCGGTGATCATCCGCGCCTGATCGTCTCGACACCCGCGGCAAAGGCCTGCTGCAGCAGCCAGACGTCGCCCGCGATCGAGACGAAGTCGTAGCCCATCTTGACGAACTGCGCGGCCTGCTTGGCATCGACGGCGAGACGGCCCGCCGATTTGCCATGCTTCCGGGCGGCGGCGATCGTGGCCTGCTCGGCCTGCACGAAGTCGGGATGGTCGAAGGCGCCGGGCTCGCCCAACGCCACCGAGAGATCGTTGTGGCCGAGCCACAGCATGTCGACGCCGGGCATTGCGGCAATCTCGTCGGCCGCCGCCGCGCCGCGCGGATCCTCGACCTGCAGGATGATCGCGGTGCGCGCGTTCTGTTCGGCAAGGCGCGGCACCAGCGGCTCGGAACGCATGGCGAAGCGCTCGTGGGCGAGGCCCAGCGCCACGCCTCGGGTGCCGTCGGGCCAGTACTTGGCAGCCTCCAGCACCGCCTTGGCCTGTTCGACCGACGACACGATCGGCACCATGACGCCGTCGGCGCCGGTATCGAGCGCGCGCGAGATATGGTGGCGGGACTGCGACGGCACGCGCACCACCAGCGGCAGATTGGCTGCGTGCATGTAGTGCACGACACTGCGCACGGTGTCGAAACCGAAGCCGGTATGCTCCATGTCGAGCACGGCATAGTCGGCGCCGGCCGCCTTCAGGATCTGGCCGATGCCGGGGGTGGTGAACTCGAACAGAAAGGTGCCGATCTTGGTCGCGGGCGTGCCCACGAGCGTGCGCAGGTTCGGTGTCGGCATGTTCGGTTTCCCCCGGTTTCTCTTTGCGGTCCGCACCATAGTCGGCGTTTGCGTGGCGGCTCAACCGGAACCGCTACGTTGACCGCTGCGCCGGCAGGGCCGCTAAATCGAGCGTCATGACACCGTCGCTGCTCTACGGCCTCGTCGTTCTTTCCGCGATCGCCCATGCGATCTGGAACGCATTGGTGAAATCGGCTGGCGACCGCACCCTCACCATGGTGGCGATCCGCACGGCCGGCCTCGTGCTCGGCCTCGCAGCCCTCCCTTTCGTCGACTGGCCGGCGCCGGAGAGCTGGAAGTGGCTCGCCCTCACCAGCTGCGTGATGTTCGCCTACTACGCGCTGCTGATCCGCTCCTACGGTCTCGGCGACATGAGCGTGGTCTATCCGCTGGCGCGCGGCATCGCGCCGGTGCTGATGACCGTGGTGGCCTTCCTCACCATCGGCGAAGCGCTGAGCACCGGCCAGATGGTGGCCGTCGGCCTGATCTCGCTCGGCATCATGGCGCTGTCGATCGGCGCGGGCGGCAGCCGGCAGGCGGTGGGCTTTGCACTCGCGACCGGCGTCGCGGTGGCGACCTACAGCTTCTTCGGCGGGTTGGGCGTGCGCGCCGCCGGCACGGTACTGGGCTTCCAGGCCTGCCTGGAAATCATCACCGGTCTCGGCATGGTCGGTTACGCCTTGGTGACTCGCCGCGCCGACCTGCCGGTCTACATCCGCCGCCATGGCGCGGTCGGCCTGCTGGCGGGTGCCGTATCGGTGGTGGGGTTTCTCGCCTTTCTGCTGGCGGCGCAGAGCCTGCCCCTGGGGCCTGTGGTGGCGCTGCGCGAGACCAGCGTGATCTTCGGTGCCCTGCTCGGCACTTTCGTGCTGAGGGAAGGCTTCGGCCTCCGCCGCATGGCTGCCTCGGCGCTGGTCGTGGGCGGGATTGCCCTTCTCGCCTTGCCGCGATGAGATATGCTGGCCCGGTATCGACACATCAATCGGAGGAAACCATGAAGCTCTATTACATGCCCGGCGCCTGCTCACTCGGCATCCACGTGCTCCTCGAGGAGATCGGAAAGCCCTATGACCTGCACAAGATCGACGGTGCCGCGCGCGAGCAGTACGGGTCCGACTTCGTGAAGATCAACCCGAAGTCCAAGGTGCCGACCCTGACGCGTGACGACGGCACGACTTTGACCGAGTTCCCGGCCATCGCCGTGTGGCTCGCCCGCAAGAACCCCGAGGCTGGCCTGATCCCAGCCGATGCCGACGCCGAGGCGCGCGCGCTCGAAGCCATGGATTACGCCGTCTCGACCATGCACATGCAGGGCTTCTCGCGCATGTTCCGGCCGGTGAACTACGCGCCGACCGAAGCCGACCACGACAAGGTCAAGGCGCGCGGCAAAGAGATCATGGAGAACGGCCTGGCGCTGATGGACAAGGCACTGGAAGGCAAGGAGTACCTCGCCGGCAAGTTCTCGGTCGCTGACGCGGCGCTCTTCTATGTCGAGTTCTGGGCGGCCGGCCGCATGAAGATGCCGCTGCCCAAGAACGTCGCTGCCCACTATGAGCGCATGAAGGCCCGTCCGGCCGTGAAGCGCGTGCTCGAGCAGGAAGGCCTCGCCGCCGCAGCCTGACGTGATGGGCGTTCCGGGGGCGCTTCCGGCGGCCCTTCGGGCACGCCTGCGCCTGCCGCTGATCGCGGCCCCGATGTTCCTGGTATCGGGGCCGGCTCTTGTGAAGGCGGCGTGCCGGGCCGGTGTCATCGGCTCGTTTCCGACCGCGAACTGCCGCACGGTCGAGGAACTTGACCGTTGGCTCGCCGAGATGTCGGACGACCAAAAGCGCGCCGCCGACGAGACCGGCCGCGCGCCGGCGCCGCTCTGCCCCAACCTGATCGTGCATCGCTCCAATCCGCGCGTGGCCGACGATCTGGCCGCCGTGCTGCGGGCCAAAGTCGAGCTGGTGATCACCTCCGTCGGCTCGCCCGAGCCGGTGCTAAAACCGCTCAAGGACGCGGGCTGCCTGGTGTTCGCCGATGTGGCCTCGGTGCGTCACGCCGAGAAGGCCGTCGCCGCTGGCGTCGACGGGCTGGTGCTGCTGACGGCGGGCGCCGGCGGGCAGACCGGCTGGGTCAATCCCTTTGCCTTCGTGCGCGCGGTGCGTTCCTTCTGGGATGGCATCGTGGTGATGGCGGGCGGCATGGCCGATGGCCAGGCCATCGCCGCGGCCGAAACGCTGGGCTGCGATCTTGCCTACATGGGCACCAAGTTCATCGCCACGCGCGAGAGCCTGGCCAAGGACGAATATAAGCAGATGCTGGTGAAGAGCCGGCTCGACGACGTGCTGCTGACTCGCGCCTTCACCGGCCTGGAAACCAACATGCTGCGGCCCTCGATCGCCGCAGCGGGCCTCGATCCCGACAACCTGCCGGCGCGCGGCGCCATCGACATCGCCAAGGACATCAACGCCGCCGAGCGTGAAAAGCCCGACAGCAAGCGCTGGAGGGACATCTGGAGCGCTGGCCATTCGGTGTCTGGCGTCGGTGACGTGCCGTCGGTCGCCGAATTCGTGGAGCGGACCGCCGCCGAATACGCGGCGGCTACTGCGGTTCGATCTTCGCCAGCTTGATGCAGGATTGGCGGCAAGCGAGCTGTTCGCGCCGTCAATCCGGATCGATCAGTGCAGGTGGTAGAGACCTGACGCGAACTTGAATTCCGCCGGCTTGATCAGCGCGGCGTTGGCCACGCGGATCTCGTGCAGCCTACCGTCGAGATTTCGCTGCCAGAAATCGAGGAACTTGGTGAGGGCAGGGAATTCAGGAGCCAGATCAAGGTTCTGCCAGAGGAAGCTCTGCAGGACATGCCGGTGATCGGGCATCCAGTAGAGGATTTCGGCGGTGGTGATCCGATAGTCGTCGAGCTGAGCTGCGAAATTGCGATCCATTCGTCACTCCTTGACATGGTGCGCGCAGGGGAATAATCACGCGCCCTTGACGGGAAAGCAGCAAAATTCGTTCCACATCAATGGCTTAGCAGCACTCGACCGAGATTGCTGCTAGTGCGAAGCCACTTTCCGCGCTCGCCTTGACTCGTTTCGCCAGCAACCCTAAATGCTGCGGGCCTTTGGCACTCACCCATGGAGAGTGCTGATAGCGACCTATTCGGCGCGGCCTGTCGGCTGCGCAGGGCTAACTGCTACATTGGAGGAAGACACATGAAGTTCCGTCCGCTTCACGACCGAGTCGTGGTCAAGCGCGTCGAGGAAGAAGGCAAGACCAAGGGCGGCATCATCATTCCGGACACCGCCAAGGAAAAGCCGATGGAAGGCGAGATCGTCGCCGTCGGCCCCGGCGCCCGCGATGAGAAGGGCACGCTGGTTCCGCTCGACGTCAAGAAGGGCGACCGCATCCTGTTCGGCAAGTGGTCCGGCACGGAAATCAAGCTCGATGGCGAGGATCTCCTGATCATGAAGGAGTCCGACATCATGGGCATCATCGAAGGTTCCGCCGCGATGAAGAAGGCCGCTTAAAGCGCCTTCCCATTCATCCCAGTCAACAGAACATCCAAGAGGAATAGAAAATGGCAGCCAAGGAAGTCCGTTTTAGCGCGGATGCACGTGAGCGCATGCTGCGCGGCGTGGACATTCTCGCCAACGCCGTCAAGGTGACGCTGGGTCCGAAGGGCCGTAACGTCGTCCTCGACAAGAGCTTCGGCGCTCCGCGCATCACCAAGGACGGCGTCACCGTCGCCAAGGAGATCGAGCTCGCCGACAAGTTCGAGAACATGGGCGCCCAGATGGTGCGCGAAGTGGCCTCGAAGACCAACGACATCGCCGG
>CAMDOT010000233.1 GCA_945903635.1 Rhizobium sp. Q54
CGACCTCAAGGCCGGCAAGTGGGCGGCATTCGAGACGCTGAACCGCCTGCAGCTCGTCGACATCGCGAACAACCTGGGCGATGCCAAGAGCATGGTCACCCATCCGGCGACCACGACGCACATGCGCATCGGCGCCGAGGAGCGCGCCAGGCTCGGCATCAACGACGGCACGGTCCGGCTTTCGGTCGGTCTCGAAGACGCCGACGACATCATCGCCGACCTGGTGCAGGCCCTCGGGGGTTGATGAGGGGGCTGATGTCTCTGGCAGCCGCACTCTGGGCCGCCAATCGTGAGGGAGCCGCGCGCATCCTGGCGCACGGCTTCGTGCGCGGCCTGGGTGACGGGTCGCTTTCGGTCGGGTCCTTCAAGTCATACGTGGGCCAGGACGCCTATTTTCTCGATGCCTTTGCGCGCGCCTATGCCTTCTGTCTCGCCCACAGCACGTCGCGCGAGGACTTGCGGGACTTCGCCGAGCTGATCGGCGGCGTGCTCGACGAACTCAAGCTGCACAAGGGCTATGCCGAGCGCTGGCAAGTTCATCTGGCCGAGGTGACGCCGCTCGCGGCAACACAGGCCTATGTCGATTTTCTCCTGGAGACCGCGCGCCGCGGCAATCTCGGCGAGACAATTGCTGCGATGACACCCTGCATGCGGCTCTACGCTTTCCTCGGCTGTTCGCTTGCGGCCGGCCAGGTGGCGCCGCGCTACGCCGACTGGGTCACGACCTACGCCGATCCCGGCTTCGAGGCGCTGGCGGCACGATTGGAAGCGTTGCTCGACAAGCATGCAACGGATAGCGCGGCGGTGCGCGGCAACTACGCCCGCGCAATGGAACTCGAATACGGCTTCTTCGCCGCCAATCTATTTGTCGTCCTGAGCGAAGCGAAGGACCTTACCGCACGACCAGACACGGACTAACCAACCGCGTCGAGCGCGTAGCTGACGTGAGATCCTTCGCTACGCTCAGGACGACAGTATCTGCGTCGCTCAAAGCGTGGCGAGCTTTTCCATCGATCGGTCGAGTGCGCCGTGCAGGTCGGCGGTGAGCTTGGCGCCCATCGCCGCGCGCACTTCCTGCTCGGCGGCGGCCCACAGCGGCAGGGCGCGCTTGAACAGCGCCCGGCCGGCGAGCGTGGCGACCAGCTCGTGCCGGCGCTTGTCGCCCGCTTCGGCGCGCTCGATCACGCCGTTGGCGAGCAGGGGCCGCAGGTTGCGGGTGAGGGTGGTGCGGTCGGTGGCCAGCAGTTCGGAGAGCTGGCCGATGGTGATCGGCCCGCGCGCCACGACAAACCCCAGCAGGGAGAATTGCGAGATCTTGAGGCCGGTCGGCGCCATGTGCCGGCTATAAATCTGGGTCACGCGCCGGGCCGCTCCACGGACGCGAAAGCACGTGCATTCGGCGGGCGACGGGCGGATCGGGGCGGGGGCGGACATGGCCGCAACATTATCTTCATCGCTTGCCCGGGCAAAGCCTCAATGTGTACATGCACGTAAATTGTTCGAGGAGATGACGATGGCTGCAGATGCGGGCTTTGGCGTGGTGCCCCTGGAACAGGCTCGCACCATGGATGGGTTGACCTTGTTCAAGGGCTTGCTGGAGGGCCGTTTTCCGGCGCCGCCGATCTCGCGGATGCTCGGCATGACTCTGGCCGAGATCGAATTCGGCCGCGTCGTGTTCGCCTACACGCCGGTGTTCGATCACTACAATCCGCTGGGCAGCGTGCACGGTGGCATTGCCGCCACCCTGCTCGATTCGGTGATGGGCTGCTGCATCCACACCACGCTCAAGGCCGGCATCGGCTACACGACGGTCGAGATCAAGGTGAACTACGTGCGCGCCATGACCGACAAGACCGGCCCGGTCCGCGCCGAGGGCAAGGTGATCAACGTCGGTTCGCGCATCGCCACGTCGGAAGGCCGGCTGGTCGACGCCTCCGGCAAGCTGCTGGCCCACGGCACGACCACCTGCCTGATCTTCCCGATCTGACCTGACCGTCGGGACGACGGGGGAATCATTCGCTACCCTGCGGCATGCCCCAAGCGGCCGCCGAACAACGACTGCTGAAACTCTCCATTGCCGTCACGATCGCGGTGGCGGCGTTCGGCGTGCTGTTCGGCCTGCTGTCGGGGTCGCTGTCGATTGTGTTCGACGGCGTGTTCGCCGCCATCGATGCGGCGATGTCGGGGCTGGCGCTGTTCGTGTCGCGGCTGGTCAGCCGCGTCGCCGACGACCGGCGGTTCCAGTTCGGCTACTGGCATATCGAGCCCATGGTGCTGGCTTTCAACGGCGGCACGCTGATGTTGCTCTGCTTCTATGCGTTCCTGAACGCCGTCGACAGCTTCCTGGGCGGCGGTCGCCAGCTCGACTTCGATTGGGCCATCGCCTACGCGATCGTCGTCTGCATCGTCTGCTTCGGCATGTACTTCTACGAGCGCCACCTCAACCGGCGCATCGACTCCGACTTCGTGCGGCTCGACACTCAGAGCTGGCTGATGTCGGCCGCCATCACCTCGGCGCTGCTGGTCGCGTTTGGTATCGCCTGGTCGCTGCAGGACACGCCGTATGCGCGCTTCACGCCCTATGCCGATCCCGTCGTGCTGGCAGTTCTGACGCTGGTCCTGGTGTTCGTGCCCATCCGCACCGTGCGCAAGGCCTTGACCGAAATCCTGCTGATCACGCCACCGGAGCTGGACCAGCATGTGCGCCGCGTGATGGACGAGATCGTCGCGCGCCGCGGCTTCAAGCACTACACCAGCTACGTCGCGAAGGTGGGGCGGGCGCAGTTCATCGAGATCCACATCGTGGTTCCCCCGTACTCGCCGCTCAGCAGCATTGCCATGGCCGACGCCATCCGCCGCGAAATCGCCACGGCGATCGGTGGCGAAGGCCCCCACAGATGGCTCACCATCGACTTCACGGCCGATCCGCGCTGGCTGTAGGGGTATTTGACCTTTCGGCCGGAACGTCCCATGTCAGAAATCGAAGGGGTTTCGCCGACCGATGTACACAGCCACAACCCGTGCCATTCGCGTGACCGTCACGCCGCAATATCTGCCCGATCAGTCCGATCCGGCCAAGTCGCAGTATGTCTGGGCCTATCAGGTCCGCATCGAGAACAAGGGCACCGACACGGTGCAGCTGCGCAGCCGCCACTGGAAGATCACCGACGGAATCGGCAGGTTCCAGGAGGTGAAGGGTGCCGGCGTGGTCGGCAAAACGCCGATGCTGCGTCCGGGCGATGTGTTCGAGTACAGTTCGGGGACGCCGCTTTCCACGCCGTCCGGCATCATGGCCGGGACGTATCAGATGGTGAGCGAGCAGGGAGAAAAGTTCGACATCGAGATTCCGACCTTCTCGCTCGATATGCCGACCGAGAAGCGTCACCTCAATTGAAGCGGTGCCAAACGAGCCAAGCCGGGGGCCAGGAGGAGCGGCGATGAACAGGATTCTGAAGAAGAGCGACATGGTCTCGCTCGCTACCGGCCTCACCCGGCCCTCGCGTGAGGAAGCCGAGGCCGCTGTCCGCACGCTGATCCGCTGGTCCGGCGACGATCCCGACCGCGAGGGGCTGGCCGGCACGCCCGACCGCGTCGTGCGCTCCTACGAGGAGTTCTTCGCCGGCTACGACCAGGATCCGCGCGACATGCTGCAGCGGACCTTCGAGGAGGTCGAAGGCTACGACGAGGTCGTGGCGCTGCGCGACATCCGGCTCGAGTCGCATTGCGAGCACCACATGGTGCCGATCATCGGCCGCGTCCACGTCGGCTACCTGCCCGACAAGCGCGTCGTCGGCATCAGCAAGCTCGCGCGCGTGGTCGATGCCTTCGCCCACCGCCTGCAGATCCAGGAGAAGCTCACGGCGCAGATCGCCAACACGCTGCAGGAGGTCCTGCAGCCGCGCGGCGTCGCCGTCGTCAGCGAGGCGGCGCACCAGTGCATGACCACGCGCGGCGTTCACAAGTCCGACGTCACCATGGTGACCAGCCGCATGCTGGGCGCCTTCCGCGACAACGGCGAGACACGCCGCGAATTCCTGACCATGATCGGTCGCACCTCAGTCTGAGTACAACAAGGACATCATGGCCGGAGAGATCGTCGATTCAGTCGAAATGCTGCGCAGGCTCGTTGCGTTCGACACCACCTCGCGTAATTCCAATCTCGAGCTCATCAAGTACGTCCAGGGCTACCTCGAGGGACACGGCATCTCCTCGACGCTGGTGCCCAACGAGGACGGCACCAAGGCCAACATGTTCGCCACCGTCGGCCCCAACGTGAAGGACGGCGTCGTGCTGTCCGGCCATACCGACGTGGTGCCGGTCGACGGCCAGCCCTGGGTCACCGATCCGTGGACGCTGACGCTCAAGGACGGCAAGTACTACGGTCGCGGCACCTGCGACATGAAGGCGTTCTACGCCATCGCGCTTGCCATGGTGCCTGAGTTCAAGAAGGCCAAGCTGAAGCGACCGATCCATTTCGCGCTCTCCTACGACGAGGAGATCGGCTGTTTCGGCGCCCATTCGCTGGCCGCCGCCATGGCCACCGAAGTGCCGCGCCCGCGCGCCATCATCATCGGCGAGCCGACGATGATGACGGTGGTCCATGCCCACAAGGGCAGCCAGTCCTACGTCACCAAATTCACCGGCTTCGAGGCCCATTCCTCGATGACCCATCTCGGCGTCAGCGCCATCCACTTCGCCGGCGAGTTCGTCCACTACCTCAACCAGGTCCAGGAGGAGTTGGAGGCCGCCGCGCCCAAGAACAGCGAGTTCATGCCGGCGGCGGCCACCTTCAACGTCGGCACCATCATCGGCGGCACCGCGGGCAACATCCTGGCACGCGAGTGCGAAGTGCTGTGGGGCTATCGCGAACTGCCGACGCGGCCGATCGAGGAGCTGGGCGAGCGCGCCAAGAAGTGGCTCGCGGAAGAGCTGCTGCCCAAGATGAAGGCCAAGCATCCGGCCGCGACCATCGCCACCGAGCTCCGCGCCTCGACGCCGGCCTTCTCGCCCGAGGGCAACGACGAGGCCAAGACCTTGGCCGGAAGCTGGTCGGGCTCCAACACGGTCGGTAGCGTCGTCTACGCGACTGAGGCCGGCATCTTCCGCAAGACGATGGGCGTGCCGACGGTGCTGTGTGGCCCCGGCGACATCGCCCAGGCCCACCAGCCCAACGAATTCCTGCTCGCGTCGCAGATCGAGGCCTGCGAGGGCTTCATGAAGCGCATGGTGGAGTGGTGCTGTAGGGACTAGGGAGCACCCCTGAGGCACGGTGATGCTTTAGACGGCAAGAATTCTTTGTCTTGTCACTGCAATGCAGCATGCTTTTTGCAAGAGTCCGTGGGCGACCTTTGGCAATTGATCGTAACGCATTGCAACCGACGAAGGAGTTCCCATGACAAATGAACCCTCTGCCGCCGGATATGGTATCGCCGCGTTGACCATCATGTTCGGCATCCTCGATCGGCTGCACGCCGCCCACGCCATCAGCAGCGACGCTCGACACGAGATCATGGACGCAGCGCTCGACGAAGTTTCGGCGCCGGAATTCGTCGATGCCCAGCAGCTGCTTCGGCTCCAGCTCTCATATTGGCAAGGCGGCATTGGCTGAAGGAGCGGGAGCGCGGCGGTCTGCTATCCGCCCATCTGGCGCCTCCCCGTCTGTCCTGTCTGTCCTGGGCAAATATTGCGCCCGCGGCTCGCCGTCGATCTGGCGGTCGAGTTCGCGCACCACGAAGCCGGCGAACGTTCCAAGGTGCAGATAGAGCACCATCTGGATCACGACCGCCTGCAGGGCGGCGGGATTGTGCCGGGCGATGTCAGTGAATGTGCGCCAGAAATGGCGCCGAAGGTCCGGCCTTCTCAAGGTCATCCGCCACATGACGCGCAGGAGTGCCATGAGGTCCCGTGAGACGCGCCGCGGAACAAGTTTCACGTCAAGGCCCGGACGCCTCAGAGCGCGACCGACGGTCCGGACGCGCTCGAAATAGGCGGCCGGCTGATAGACGGCTGCGAGCACGGCCTTGTAGTCCTCCAGGATTTCCCGGCGCGGCCTCAGGGGCACGAAATTGAGGCCGGACGTGCACTGGTCGCCGCCCTCCATGTTCTGGAACGGCAGCAGGCGGCCTTCCTTCTCCAGCCGGCGCGTCAGTTGTGTGCCGGGCAGGGCCGTCAGCAGCCCGATCATGCAAACCGGGATGCTCGTTGCTTCGATGCACTCGATCATCCCCTGGGCCATGCCGCGCTCTTCCGTGTCGAAGCCGACGATGAAGCCGGCAAGAACCATCATCCCCGCGGCATGGATCTTGTGGACGCTCGCGGCGAGGCTGCGGCGCGTGTTCTGCTTCTTCTGGGCCGACACAAGTGTTTTGGTGTCGGGGCTCTCTATGCCCACGAAGACGGCGAAGAAGTTGGCTCTCTTCATCATGTCGAGAAGCCGGCTGTCGTCGGCCAGGTTTATCGAGGCTTCGGTCGAGAACATGAAGGGATACCCGCGCTCGCTCTGCCAGGCTTCGAGCGCGGGCAGGAAGCGCAGTAGCGCCTTCTTGTTGCCGATGAGGTTGTCGTCGACGAAGTCGACATGCCCGCGATGGCCGGCGTCGTAGAGCGCCTGCAACTCCGCCAGCATCTGCTCGTTCGTCTTCGATCGCGGGACGCGGCCGAAGAGTTCGATGATGTCGCAGAACTCGCAGTTGAAGGGACAGCCGCGCGAAAACTGAACGCCGACGTAGAGATAATGCCTGGGCGTGATCAGGTCGAAGCGCGGAATCGGGCTCCGGGTGATGTCGACCTTGAATTTCTCTCCCCTGAAATGGCCGCGGCGCGCTCCCGTGGCCCAGGCGTCGACGAACTGGTCGATGATGCCCTCGGCTTCCCCAAGAACGAGAAACTCGGCATGCGCATAGGCCTCCGGGCTCGACATGGCGTCGGGTCCGCCGACCACGACCGGCTTGCCGCGCGCCTGGCAGATGTCGATCACCTTGAGCGTGTCCTGCCGCTGGGGAAGCATTCCCCCTGTCATCACCATATCGGCCCAGTCGAGGTCCGCCGGCTCGAGGTCTTCGGCATTGCGATCGACGAGCTTGAGGTTCCACTCTCGCGGCAGCAGGGCCGCCAGCGTGATCAAGCCAAGCGGCGGCGCGGGGCAGCGCGCGCCGTAGATTTTGCAGGCAGCCGAAAGGCTCCAGAATGAATTCTGGTTGAAGCGTGGGAAAATCATCAGAACATTCGACGTCATCACAGCTCGCCTCCTGTCCGATCCGTGGACGTGGCACCGTGTTCAATCAGATGATTTGGCGATCAGGCTTCGTTACAGAAGGGCTCGTCGTCCGAGGGCCTTGAATACCGCTTTGTTGTGTCTTTTCCTTGGCGCTCGCCTCGAATCCGTTTCGTAGGAGAGAATTGGGCTCGGTCTTGTATGAGTACTGCCACTTGCGTCGGATTCAACAGGAGCGTTTTCCGCTGCTACTGTCTGGCCTGGTCAGCGTCTGTGACCGCCATCTGTGACATGGATTGGGGAGCAAACAGGTGATCGCCGTCGATTGGGGGACAAGTTCACTGCGCGGCGCCCGCCTCGACGAGGCGGGTCGCGTGCTGGAGGAGAAGAGCGCCCCGCTCGGCATCCTCAACGTCCCGAACGGCGATTTCGCGGGCGTCTTTGCCGTGCAGTTCTCGGACTGGATGAGGCCGGCCGGCAGTGTCTGCCTGATTTCCGGCATGGCCGGCAGCCGGCAGGGCTGGGTCGAAGCACCTTACGTTGCCTGTCCCGCCGGGCCCGACGAGTTGAGGCGGCGCCTGCACTGGATCGAGCCGGGGCGGATCGCCCTCGTGCCCGGCCTCAGCGATGAGCAGGGTGACGTGCCCGACGTGATGCGTGGCGAGGAGGTGCAGATCTTCGGGGCGATGCGGCTCGCGGGCCTTTCAGAGGGGCTGTTCGTCCTGCCCGGCACCCACAGCAAATGGGCCACGGTGCGCGATGGTCGGGTCATTGGTTTTCGCACCTTCATGACCGGCGAGTTCTATGGATTGCTGAGCCAGCATTCCATCCTGGCGCGCACGCTCGAGGCCGATGCACCGCTCGACGAGGCGGTCTTCCTGCGCGGCGCCGCACATGCCGGCAACGGCGAAGGCCCATTGCACAACGCCTTCGGCGTGCGCACGCTTGCACTCTTTGGCCGGCTATCACCGCCCGAATCGGCAAGCTATCTCTCCGGCCTGCTGATCGGCGAGGAACTGCGTTTGCAGGAGCTGCCGTCGGATCGCGAGGTTATCGCGATCGGCACGCCGGCGCTGACCGCGCGCTATTCTCTCGCCTTGAGACAAAGGAATGTCGTCGTCCGCACCTTCGGCGCCGAAGCGACATGGGCGGGATTGAGGGCGCTGCAGGCATGAGTGCAATCGACAAGTTCCGGGCCGCGATGCGCGAGCTGCCGCTCATCGCCATCCTGCGCGGGCTGAAACCCGCCGAGGCGGCCGAAATCGGCGACGTGTTGGTGGAGGCGGGCTTTGGCCTGATCGAGGTGCCGCTCAACTCGCCGCGGCCGCTCGACAGCATCGCACTGCTGCGCAGGCGCTTCCCGCAGGCGATGGTCGGCGCCGGGACGGTGCTGACGGCGGCCGAGGTGCGCGACGTGGCGTCGGCCGGCGGCGAACTGGTCGTGGCGCCGAACTTCGACCGCGACGTCGTGGCCGAGACGGTACGTCTCGGCATGACGAGCCTGCCTGGCATCATGACGCCCACCGAGGCCTTTGCAGCCCTGGCGGCAGGCGCGCATGGGCTAAAACTGTTTCCGGCCGAGCTCGCCTCGCCCGCTGTCGTCAAGGCGCTGCTGGCGGTGCTGCCGAAAGGCACACCTTTGATCCCGGTCGGCGGCATCGGGGCGGATAATCTTGCCGCCTGGCGTACCGCCGGCGCCGCGGGCTTTGGCCTCGGCTCCTCGCTCTACAAGCCGGGCGATGATGCGGCGACAGTCCGCGCCAAGGCTGCGGCGATCATGTCGGCGTTCCGCCGATCGGCGTAAAAGCCAACGTCGTCCCGACCGAAGCGAAGCGTA
>CAMDOT010000234.1 GCA_945903635.1 Rhizobium sp. Q54
CCCGGCCGCGCGCTGGTCGTGACGGTGACGCAATCGGGCCATGTCGAGAACCGCGTCATCGACACGCCGCTCGGCATGCCGCCGTCGGCGCTGGTCGAGGCCACCAACTATCTCAATGCGCGCCTGATGGGCCGCACCTTCGAGGATGCGCGCCGTCTCATCCTCGAAGATCTGAAGTTGCAGCGTGCCGAGCTGAACGACCTCACCGCAAGAGTGATCGAGTCGGGCCTCGCGACCTGGGCCGGCGAACCGGGCAGCGCGCTGATCGTGCGTGGCCAGGCGCGGCTCCTGGAAGACATCACCGCCATCGCCGACCTCGAGCGCGTGCGCATCCTGTTCGATGCGCTCGAACGCGGCGAGGGGTTCGTGCGCCTGCTCGAACTCTCCAACACGGCAACGGGCGTGCAGATCTTCATCGGCACCGACAACCCGCTGTTCGCCAACACCGGCTGCTCGATGGTGGTGGCGCCGTTCCGCGATTCGCAGGAACGCATCCTGGGCGCCATCGGCGTCATCGGCCCGACGCGCTTGAACTACGCACGCATCATCCCGCTGGTCGACTACACCGCCCGCGCCATCGGCCGAGTCGTCGGCTAGCGCGTTCCAGCGCGCCGAGCTCACCAGTCCTTTTCGTCGAAGTCCTCGAACTGCTTTCTTTCGGCGCCCTCGGATGGCGCTGCTTCCTCGGCGGCGGAGCGGGCCAGGATCCTGAGCTTCGTCGTGGGGCCGAGCAGCGGCACCAATTCCAGCAGATCGGCTTGCGAGAAGGCGACGCAGCCCTTCGTGGGCGCGTAATCCTCGCGCGCGATGTGAAGGAAGATGGCGCTGCCCCATTCGCCCTCGGGCGGGTCGTCATTGTAGCCGACCACGACTACGAGATCGTAAAGCCCGTCCTCGCGCCACATCTTCTCCGCGCTCCAGTCGTTGGGCACGTGGACCAGCCGGTTGTAGGTGGCCGATCGCGGATCGTCGCACCAGCCGTCGTGTTCCGAGATCGGCCGGGCGGGCAGGCGGACCTTGGGCAGCACCAGCCGGTCATTGCGGAAATAGAGGCGGCGCAGCGGATATTCCCCCGCCGGCGTGGCGGCATCGCCCTCGACCTTGTCCTCGCGGACGCCTCCTTCACCCACCGTGCAGCGCCAGCGCCGGGGCCCCAGCGTGGCCCAGCCCCGCGAGGTTTCAGCCGAATCGACCTGGACGATCAGAACATCTTCCTCAGACATTGCCTGTAACTCCTGTGCCCCTCATAAAGGCACGCTCTTGAGGGAGAAAGCGATGGCTTATGTCATGACGCCGCCGGCCACTGTCGGCGTGCCGGTCAATGGAACCGGCGATCTGTTCCCGGTCCGCCGTATCTTCTGCGTCGGCCGCAATTATGCCGCCCATGCCCGCGAGATGGGCCACGATCCCGACCGCGAGCCGCCGTTCTTCTTCACCAAGCCGGCCGACGCGATCGTGATCTGCGCCGATCCCAAGAATCCGACCAAGGTCGCCTACCCGTCGGCCACCAAGAACCTGCATCATGAGATGGAGCTGGTGGTGGCCCTGAAATCGGGCGGCACTGACATTCCCGTCGACAAGGCACTCGACCACGTTTTCGGCTACGGCGTCGGCCTCGATATGACCCGCCGCGACCTGCAGAATCAGGCCAAGGACATGGGCCGGCCGTGGGACATGGGCAAGGGCTTCGATCAGTCGGCGCCGATCGGCGAGATTTTCCCGGTGTCGAAGGTTGGCCATCCCTCGAAGGGCACCATCCAGCTCGATGTGAACGGCAAGACCCGTCAGAAGTCGGATCTCAACGCGCTGATCTGGAGCGTGCCCGAGACGATCTCGTATCTGTCCGGTCTGGTGGCGCTGGCCGCCGGCGACCTGATCTACACCGGCACGCCCGACGGCGTGGCGGCGGTGGTCAAGGGCGACACGCTGTCCGGCTTCGTCGACGGCTGCGGCACGGTGACGTGTACGCTCGTTTGATCATTGGACCGCGGGCCTCCAGGCCCGCTTCATGATCATGAGCGGGCCTGGAGGCCCGCGATCCGTCAGAGTTGTTGCGCGCGGAACGTATCGCACTTCGTCATGTCACCGCTGTCGAGGCCGATGCGGAACCAGCGCGTACGCTGGGCGCTGCTGCCGTGGGTAAAGCTGTCGGGAACCACGCGGCCCTGGGTCTGGCGCTGCAGCTTGTCGTCGCCGATCGCCGTTGCCGCGGCCATCGCCTGATCGATGTCCTTGTCGTCGATCATCTTGCCGCCGCGCTGTTTGTCGGCACGGTTGGCCCAGACACCGGCGAAGCAATCGGCCTGCAGCTCCGTCCGCACTGAGAGCGCGTTGCCATCGCGCTTGCTCATGCTCTCGCGCATCTGTTGCACCTTGCCGGAGATGCCCAGCAGGTTCTGCACATGGTGCCCGATTTCATGGGCGATGACGTAGGCCTGCGGGAACTGGCCGGGGGCGTGGAAGCGCGCCGCCAGCTCGTCGAAGAAGCCGAGGTCGAGATAGACCCGCTGGTCGGCCGGACAATAGAACGGACCCATGGCGGCCTGGCCGACGCCGCAGTCGGTCCGCGTGGCGTCGCGGAACAGCACCAGCCTGGGCTCGCGGTAGACCCGGCCCATGTCGCGAAAGATATCGGACCACACGGTCTCGGTGCTCTTCAGCACGCGCGACACGAACTGCGCCTCGGCATCTCCCGCCGGCCGTGGCGCCGTCCGGCTGGCGGACTGGGATGCGGGCGCCTGGACCGAGGGGCTCTCGCTGCCGCCCAGGCCACCCAGCAATGCGCCCGGGTCGGCGCCCAGCACCAGGGCGATGACGACGAAAGCGACCAGCCCGAAGCCGCCCTTGAAGAGGCCGCCACCGCCGCCGCCCACCGGAATGCCGAAGCCGCCGCCGCCAAATCCGCCACCGCCGAAGCCGCCGCCACTATCGTCGCGCCGGTCCTCGATGTTGCTGCTTTCGCCGCCGTCCATCTGCATCGTATGCCTCCGCCGGTGAGAATGGGCGAAGCGGCGTGCGTTCGTCCATCCTTGCCGTATATTGCATGGCAATGAGTCTCTCTATCGCCACCTGGAACATCAACTCGGTCCGGCTGCGGATCGGCAACGTCGAGCGGTACCTGCGGTTGCGCAAGCCGGACGTGCTCTGCCTGCAGGAAACCAAGTGCCCGGATGAATTCTTCCCGCACCAGGCGTTCGAAGCGCTGGGCTACACCCACCGTCTCGTCCAGGGCATGAAATCCTACAACGGCGTGGCGATCCTTTCGAAGGTACCGTTCACCGCCACCACCATCCATCATCGCTGCGGCAAGGAGGATTGCCGCCATGTCGAGGCGGCACTCGACCTCGGCGGCGACCCGATCCTGCTCGACAATCTCTACATCCCGGCAGGCGGCGACATTCCCGATCCGGATCAGAACGTGAAGTTCGCCCACAAGCTCGATTTCTACCGCGAGATGGCCAAATGGTACGCCGACCACAAACCGCGCCCGCGCGCCCGCAAGGGCCTGCGCCGGATCGCCGTCGGCGACCTCAACGTGGCGCCACTGGAACACGACGTGTGGAACCACAAGCAGCTCCTCAAGATCGTGTCGCACACGCCCGTCGAGGTCGACCTGTTCGGCCGGATGCAGGCGTCGCTCGACTGGATCGACGTGCCGCGCCGTTTCGTCGCCGCCGACCAGAAGCTCTATTCGTGGTGGAGCTACCGCAACAACGACTGGCGAGTGTCCAACCGTGGCCGCCGGCTCGACCATATCCTCGCCACGCCCGCGCTGTCGGGGGCGATCAGCAGCTACCGCATCGACTCCGACCTGCGCGATTGGGAGAAGACGTCCGACCACGTGCCGGTGATGGCGACATTCGACGTCTAGGGGGCGAGCATGCATATCATCTTCATCATCCTGATCGGCTTCCTGGTGGGTCTCGTGGCGCGCTGGATCGGTCCCGGTGTGCCAATTCACGGATTCTGGATCACGGTCCTGGTCGGCATCGCGGGTTCGGTGATCGCGACCTATGGCGGCCAGGCACTCGGCCTCTATCGCGTCGGGCGGCCGGCGGGTTTCATCGGCTCGGTCGTGGGCGCGATCGTCCTGCTGGCGCTCGTCCAGCTGTTCGGCCGCTAGCTCACGCGATAGAGGAAATACCGGTCCTTCGGGACGCCCGGCGGTTCGGGCAGCCGCTGCCAGCGCGCCACGGCGAGCGCCTGGTTGGCGAGCACATAGCCGCCCGACCCGATCAGGGCATCGAGCACCGGACCAAGCCATGCCGCCATGGCCATGTTGGCGGCATGATCGCCGGTGCCGAGATCGGTGTGGATCAGTGCTGCCGTGGCCCCGAGCGAGCGAGCGGCGCGCGGCAAGGCTTCGCTGGCCTCGCCCAGGAACAGCCGGTCGTCGGGCGGAATGCAGTCGGGATGGGCCGCCACCTGGCGCTCGAAGACGTAGATATCGCGCCGAGGAAAGAGATCGCGCAGGTGATCGTAGGTCCGTCCGTTGCCCAGCCCGACCTCGAGAATGGGTCCGGGGAGGGCGTCGATCGCGGGCTTGAGGAAATTCAGGCAGTCGCGCTGCGCCTGCATGCGCGCGATGAAACTGTCGAGACGGCTCATGCGCGCATGTCAGGCGGCTTTTTTCGCCGTCGCCGCCTGCAGCTTCTGGTTGGTGTCCTCCACGCGGTGCGCCAGCTCGCGCATGATCTCCACCGCCATCTGCGGGAACTCGGCGACCAGCCGGTAGAACATGTCCTTGGTGATCTTGAGCGTGCTGAGCGGCTCTTTCGCCTTGATCGTGGCGGTGCGCGGCACGTCGCACAGGATGGCGATCTCGCCGAAGAAGCTGTTCTTCTTCATCTCGGCCACGGCGATCTGGCCGCTCGGCGAGTCGATCAGCACGTCCGCCGTGCCGCCCAGGATGACGTACATCGTGTCGCCCTGATCGCCCTGGCGGCAGACCTCCTGGCCCGCGGCGAAGTTCACGCGTTCGCTGGTGAAGGCCAGCAGCTTCAGCTTGGCCTGCTCGATCTTGGAGAAGATCGGCACACCCTTGAGAAGCTCGACTTCCTCGTTGAGGTTCATCGCGTCCTCCTGAAGTTCCTCATGCCGATGCCATGAGGTCGGTATAGAGCCCGCCACGCGCCGCCAGTTCCGACGGCGTGCCCTGGGCTACGATCTTGCCGGCCTGCATGACCACGACCTGCTCGAACGGTTCGGCCTGTGCCGGACGGTTGGCGATCCACACAACGCCACGCCCGTCCGCCGCGGCCAGGATGTTGTCGCGGATGCGATCCTGCGTGCGGCCGTCGAAGACCGCCACCGCCTCGTTCACGACCAGCAGCTGCGGCCGCTTGATCAGCGCCCGGGCGATGCCGAGCTTCTGGCGCTGGGTCGCCGGCCGGCGCTTGCCGGCGACGCCGACCTTGTACTCCAGGCCGACGCCGATTGCCGAATCGCGCAACCCGAGTTCGTTCAGGACTTCGGTGATCAGCAGGCCGATGCGCGTGTCGGCCTGGGCCTGGCCATAGACCAGGCGTCCGAACAGGATGTTGTCCTGCAAGGTGGCGGCGCTGTTGTAGCGCCCGAAATCGTAGAACTCGACGGCACCGCGCAGGTTGGCGGGCAGGCCCGAGGCGAAGGCGTGGCGGGCGACGAGCAGGCGCTCCTCGACCGCGCCGTCGACCAGGCCGAGGCGGTGGCGGGCCTCGATATAGCGGAAGGGCAGCGTCATCAGGCGCGACCGTTCGGCCTCGGGCACGGCTTCGATACCCTTGCCGCCCAACCGCTGCAGCAGCAGCCGGACGTTGGGCAGTTCGTCGGCGGAGATGAAGCTGTATTGCTCGAACAACGGATTGTCAGGCGACAGGCCGGAGAACAGCTCGACCATGGTCTCGGCGATCGTGAGCCCCATGCGCTGCAGATCGAGCTCGAGGCCGGTCGCCTTCAGCACCGACTGCACGTAGGGGTCGGCGGCAATGTTGTCGCCATCGAACTGCTTGCCGAGCGGCGTGCCGAACAGCAGATTCTCGGCGACCGACAGGTTCTTGTTGTAAAGGTCGGCGTTGAACGCCTCGACCAGGCCGGCATAGGTCTCGTTCTGCAGCCGGCCGTGCAGGGTCTGGCGCGCCGTGAGGATCTTTTCGGCGAGGTCGGGCCTCTGCGCCACGTCGATGGTGCCGCGCAGGCCGAGTGAATAGATGTCTTCGTCGATCTCGACCTGACGCAGGGCGTCGACCATGCGCGGCAGCAGATCGGCCGGGCCGGTGGCGCCGGCCAGCTCATAGTCGACCCAGTCGGCGTTGGGATCGAACGGCGGGTTGCCGGCGCGCTCCGATTCCTTCCAGAACGCCTCGCGCACCGTTCGGGTGGGATCGTCGTAGTTGGCGGGCGCCACCGGCCGGAACTTCAGGCCGAACAGCAGGTTGTCGCGGACCGAGAGTGGAAACAGATAGGTATCCTGGCCGATGTAGGCGGTGCGGGCGCCCAGCACGTACTCCGGCACCTGGAAATAATCCTGGCCATCGAGCCGGACCGAGCCGCCCGTCGGCACGACCAGACGGGCCAGCACCTGGCCCAGCACGTCCTTGCCCGAGCCCGAGCCGCCGATCACCGCCAGCTTGGTCGAGGTCGGCACGGAAAGCGTCACGCCGTCGAGCAGCTTCACCCGGCCATCTTCGGTGAAAGTGACGCCGGTCAGCGCCAGTTCACTGCCGAGCGGCGGCGGCGGTCCGTCGGGGATCGCCTGCAGTTCCGGCGGCATCATGCCCTCGGGCTGGAATTGATCGATCACCTGCTCGTACTTGATCTGCACGTCCTGGCGTTGCTGGTCCCAGTCGATCAGCTCCTTGATCGGCGACGGCAGGTCCTTGTAGGCGAGCAGCACGCCGACCACGGCGCCGACGTCCATCTGGCCGGTGATGGCGAAGTAGCCACCGATCAGGTAGATCGCGAACGGGGTCGCCTGGGACAGAAAGTTGTTCCAGAACTTGGCGACGAACTTCTTCTGATAGAGATCGAAGCGGATCTTGAAGATCGCGCCCAGGCGCTCGGAGATATCGGCGCGCTCGTAGTTGGCGGCGCCGTGGATATGGATCTCGTGCACACCGTCGGCAGTCTCGGCGATGCGGCCGGCAAGCAGCCGGGCCGAGAGCTGGCGCTGCCGGCCGAGTATCAGCACCGGCTTGCGCAGCCTCGGGATGATCGCCATCTGCACGGCCAGCAGGACGACGACCACGATGCCGAGCAGCCAGTTCTGCAGCATGATGAAGATGATGGCCGTCAGCGCCTGGCCGCCCAGGAACATCGGCGCCACGAAGGCATCGCCGATGAAGCCGCCCAGCGGCTCGACCTCGTCCTTGACCATGGTGGCAAGCTCGGCCTGCTTGACCTTGCGGAAATGGGCCGGCGGGAACCGCAGGATCCGGTCGTAGAGTTCGTATCGCAGGCGGCGCAGCATGCGCTCGCCCATGCGGCCCTTCTGGGTATTGATGGTCTTCTTGAACTGGCCATTCACGACCACGGCACCCAGAAAGACGAAGCTCATGACGACCAGGTACTGGAGCTGGTCGACCTGGAAGCCGTCGAAGAAGCGGATCACCTTGCCCGGCAGGATGGCCGAGAGGTCGAGCTCCCAAACCAGGAACGGGATGGTCGTGCTGTTCTTGAAGGCGTTGCCCTGGATGCCGTTGTTGATGACGGATTTCGGCACGGTGAGCGACAGGAAGTAGAACAGCTGCGCCAGCACCACGAGGCCCAGGATCACGAGCTGCTCAGGCCGGCTGTGCCGCCAGATATAGGTGAACAGATTGCGTTGCATCGAATCCTGTGCGGCGCCGGCCCAAGTTGGAGGCTCCGTCCGGTATATTCGATCAGCCCCTTGATTACATTCGATTTTTCGTGTCAGAGGGGCCGGATTTCACGCCGCAGCCCGGCTGTGGCATAGTCCGGCAACATTCACCGGTCGGGGCAGGAGGCGCTTCGTCCAGGGGGAGACGCGTCGCATGCCCGCCAGCAGCCGGTCCAAGCGTGTGCTGATCTACAGCCACGACTCCTTCGGTCTCGGCCACGTGAGCCGGTGCCGCACCATCGCCAATGCCCTCGTCGAGGCCGACCAGTCGGTATCGGTCCTGATCCTGTCGGGATCGCCGATGATCGGATCCTACGAATTCCGCTCCGGCATCGACTTCGTGCGCGTGCCCGGCGTGGTCAAGCAGATCGACACCGGTGAATACGACTCCGCCAACCTCCGGGTCGGCGTCGAGCACACGATGGAGATGCGGACGCGCATCATCCGCGACACCGCCGATATCTTCCGGCCCGACCTCTTCATCGTCGACAAGGAGCCGCTCGGGTTGCGCGGCGAGGTCGGCCCGGCACTGCGTCTGCTCAAGGATCGCGGTACGCCGCTGGTGCTCGGCCTGCGCGACGTCATGGACGATCCGGCAGCGCTGGCGCACGAGTGGGAACGCAAGAATGTCGTGCCGGCGCTGCGCGACCTCTACGACGAGATTTGGATCTACGGTCTGCCGCAGATCAACAAGCCGCTCACTGGCATCGATGTGCCGCCATCGGTGCGTCACAAGACGGTCTATACCGGCTACCTGCACCGCGAGCTGCCGCTGCATGCCGACATCCCTCACGAGATCGAGGAGATCGACGGGCCGTTCATCCTGGTTACGTCCGGCGGCGGCGGCGATGGCGAGGATCTGGTCGACTGGGTGCTCGCGGCCTACGAGCACGATCCCCACATTCCCTATGGCGCGGTGATCGTCTTCGGCCCGTTCATGTCGGCGAACGCGCGCGAGGCCTTCAGGGACCGCGCTGCGAAGTTCAGGAATATCCGCACCCTCACCTTCACCAACAATCTCGGCGCGCTGATGCAGCGCGCGGCGGGCGTGGTCGCCATGGGCGGCTACAACACCTTCTGCGAGATCCTGTCGTTCGACAAACGGGCCATCATCGTGCCCCGCACCAAGCCGCGGCTAGAACAGTTCATCCGGGCCCGCGCCGCGCGCAACATCGGCCTGATCGAGATGCTCGATGCCGATG
>CAMDOT010000235.1 GCA_945903635.1 Rhizobium sp. Q54
GCCGTTTCCATTCTGTCGTCGGGGTCCATTCTGTCTTCAGGACGGCCGGGCTATAACCCTCGCACCCCATGACCGCCCCATGACCCCCCTCCTGATCCCCTATCCCGAAATCGACCCGGTGCTGCTGCAGCTCGGGCCGTTCGCCATTCGCTGGTATGCGCTGGCTTATATCGCCGGCCTGGTGATCGGCTGGCAGGTCATGCGACGTGTCTGCACGCAGCCGCCCAGGATCCTGTCACCGGTCAAGATCGACGACTTCCTGCTGTGGGCGGCTCTGGGCGTCATCCTCGGCGGCCGGATAGGCTACGTGCTTTTCTACAAGCCGGGCTTCTATCTGGAGCATCCGCTGGCGGTGCTGACGGTGTGGGAAGGCGGCATGGCGTTCCACGGCGGTTTCCTGGGCGTGATCGCGGCCATCCTGCTGTTTGCGATCCGCAACAAGACCGATCCGTTCATGCTGTCGGACCTCGTGGCCCTCGTGGTTCCGATCGGCCTGTTCTTCGGGCGCCTCGCGAACTTCATCAATGGCGAGCTGTGGGGCCGGGTGAGCGACGTCCAGTGGGCGATGATCTTCCCGCGCGGCGGCCCGCTGCCGCGCCATCCCAGCCAGCTCTACCAGGCCTTCTTCGAGGGCGTGCTGCTGTTCCTCGTCGTTGCCGCGGTGTGGCGCTTCACCGACGGCCGCCGCCGTCCCGGGCTGATGACCGGCACCTTCTGCGCAGGCTACGGCGTGGCGCGCATCGTGGGCGAGCTGTTCCGCGAACCCGACGCCCATCTCGGCTACCTGTGGGGGCCGCTCACCATGGGCATGCTGCTGTCCGTCCCCATGCTCGCCTTCGGCGGCTGGCTGATCGCGCGCGCCTACGCCAGGCCCGCCCTGCCGTGACCGGGCGGCCTGAAGGGGCGGCCGTGACCAGCGAGCTCGGCCGCCTGATCGCGCACCGCATCGCGCTTACCGGGCCGATCGCGATCGCCGACTTCATGGCCGAGGCGATGGGCCATCCCCGCCTCGGCTACTACCGCCATGCCATGCCTTTGGGGACTGGCGGCGACTTCACGACGGCGCCCGAGATCTCCCAGATGTTCGGCGAACTTTTGGGCGCATGGCTGGCCGAACGCTGGCTGGCGATGGGCCAACCTTCGCCGGTCAGGCTTGTCGAATTGGGCCCCGGCCGGGGCACGCTGATGGCCGACGCGCTGCGCGCGACCCGCGGCGTGGCAGGTTTCCATGCGGCGCTCGACCTGCACCTCGTCGACACCAGCGAACCGTTGCGGGCGGCCCAGCGCACGGCCCTCGCCGCCTTCACGCCATCCTGTGCCCCCACTTGGCACGAGCGCCTCGACGACGTGCCCGCGGGCCCGCTCCTGCTGGTCGCCAACGAATTCTTCGATGCGCTGCCGGTACGCCAGTTCCACCGGACGGCCCAAGGCTGGCGCGAGCGCATGGTGGGCCTCGGACCCGACGGTGCCTTGCGGCTGGCCCTCGCCCCCGGCCCGACGCCGTTTGCTAAAATCCTTGCCGACGCCGCGGCCGGCGCGGAGGCGGAATTCTCCGAGGCGGGCCGGGCACTGGCGGCCGACATCGGCGCGCGTATCGCCCGCGACGGCGGTTGGGCGCTGATCGTCGACTACGGCTACGACAAGTCCGCTCCCGGCACCTCGCTGCAGGCGGTGCGCGGTCACCGGGGAAGCGGCATCCTCGACCGGCCCGGCGAAACCGACTTGAGCGCGCACGTCGACTTCGCGGCCCTCGCCGCCGCGGCCGGAGTGCCGGCTTTCGGACCGGTGGCCCAGGGCGACTTCCTGCGCCGCCTGGGAATCGAGGCACGCGCACACGCGCTGAAGCGACAGGCGAGCGCCGAGCAGGCCCGCGCCCTCGACGCGGCACTGGCGCGCTTGATCGCGCCCGATCAAATGGGCACCCTCTTCCGCGTTCTGGCTTTGGGCGACGACAGAAGCGCTCCACCGGCCGGCTTTTCGGACCCCCCCTCGGACACGACATGATCCAGGCTCCCTCTCTTGCCGGTCTCGGCGGCGTGCAGCACCGCTTCTTCACCCGTCACGGCGGCGTGAGCAGCGGCCTGTTTTCGTCGCTCAACTGCGGCTATGGCTCGGCCGACGCGCCGGAGAACGTGCGCGAGAACCGGCGCCGCGTGGCGGGGCAGTTCGGCCTCGGCGAAACAGATCTGCTGACCCTGTACCAGATCCATTCGGCCGACGTGCTGACCGTGGCCGAGGACCGCTGGACCTCGCCCGGCGCGCCCAAGGCCGATGCGCTGGTGACCGACCGGCCGGGCGTCGTGCTGGGCGTGATGGCGGCCGACTGCGCGCCGGTGCTGCTGGCCGATGCCGATGCCGGCGTGATCGGCGCGGCGCATGCCGGCTGGAAGGGCGCGCTGGGCGGCGTCGCCGACACGACCATCGCCGCCATGGAAAAGCTCGGCGCGCGGCGCGAGCGCATCACCGTCGTGGTCGGCCCCTGCATCGGGCCCAGTTCCTACGAGGTCGGTCCGGAATTTCCCGCGCCGTTCCTGGCCCAGGACGAGGCCAATTCGACCTTCTTCCGCACCGCTTCCCGCGCCGGACACTTCATGTTCGACCTGCCGGGCTATCTCGTGCACCGCATCGCCCGCAACGGCGTCGCGGTCGCGGCGACCGGCCACGACACGCTCTCGGCCACCGAGGATTTCTTCAGCTACCGGCGCAATACGCTGCAGGGCGTGCGCGACTACGGCCGCGGCCTGTCGGCAATCGCGCTCGCCAGCTGACGCGGCAAGCTAAAGTGGGAAACTGACGTGCCCTATCTGATCATCCTGGTTTTCCTCTGCCTGCTCGGGGCGGTCGCGACATGCGCCATGTTGTGAGCCTGCTCTGCTGTCTCATGCTGGCGGCGTGCGGCTATGTTCCCCGGCCCTTCGAACCGAACAGTTCCGAGACGGCGCGCTACCGCTCGCCGCAGGACAAGATCGAACTGGCCATCGGGGCGCCGCGCAACATGCCACGCGAGATGGGCATTCGCCTCGCCGCCGCCCTCGCCCTCGAAATGCAGTCCTACGGCATCGCCGCCGCAGCCCAGCCCGCCGACGCGCCGATTCAGGTGAACGGCGTGATGAGCACGCGCGACCAGGGCGAAGGCATCGAGATCCAGATCGACTGGCGCATCGAGGGCAAGCCCGCGACGCAGGAGCCGGCCGTCAGCCGCACGCGCACGCGCGGCGAGGACTATGCCGAAGGAAGCGACCGCCTGGTGTCGCGGATCGCCCAGCAGGCAGCGCCCCGGATCGCCATCCTGATCGGCAAACCGCCCAACTTCCAGCCGCAGTCGCCCGGCCAGATCGCCGCCGGCATCACCATGATGGGTCCGGCCGATGCCGCGACCGTCGTGCCTGGTGCCGTGCCGGGCACCATGCCGGGCACCATACCCGGCGCGACACCGGTCGCCGCCGCGACGAAGCCTCAGATGAGGATGATGGTCGGGGCCGTCACCGGGGCGCCCTCGGACGGCAACCGCCAGCTCCAGTCCGGCATGCGCCGGGCGCTGGGCTCGAGCAAGATCGTCGTCGTCGATGCCCCCGGCAGCGATGTCTACACCGTGGTCGCCACCGTGAGCCTGACGCCGATCGACGACAAGAGCGGCCAGCTCGTCATTAAATGGGTCCTCAAGGATCCGTCGGGCAGCGACGTGGGCGACATCGAGCAGTCCAACCCGGTGCCGCTCGCCTCGGCGAGAGGCTCCTGGGCGGGATTCGGCGATATCGTCGCCGCCGCCGCCGCCGAAGGGGTGCTCCAACTGCTCGAGAGGGCGCTCAATCGGCCGTAACAGACGTCGCCGTGTCCCTTGAATCGGCTTGTCAGAGGGGGGCCTTCGGCTGCTACTGTCCGCGCCAGCGGCTCGATTCTTGCAAAGACAGACCGCGCAATAGGGAGACGTCACCGATGTTCGAGTTCAAGAAGTCGCTCGCCACTGTTTTGGCGGTCGCGAGCCTGGGCGGATTGCTGGGAGCAACCGCCGCCGAGGCACAGACCCTCAAGGTCGTGATGCATTCGGACGTGAAGATTCTCGATCCGATCTGGACCACCGCCTACATCGTGCGCAACCACGGCTACATGGTGTGGGACACGCTCTTCGCCGTCGACGAGAAGTTCGATGTGAAGCCCCAGATGGTCGACAAGTACGACGTCTCGGCCGACAAGCTCACTTGGACCTTCACCCTGCGCGACGGGCTGGAATGGCATGACGGCAAGCCCGTCACCGCCGAGGACTGCGTCGCCTCGATCAAGCGCTGGGCCGCGCGCGATTCGATGGGCCAGAAGATGATGGGCTCGGTCGCCAGCCTCGAGCCGGTCGACGCCAAGACCTTCAAGATGGTGATGAAGGAGCCGTACGGCCTGGTGCTCCAGTCGCTCGGCAAGCCGTCGTCGAACGTGCCCTTCATGATGCCGAAGAAGACGGCCGAATCCGACCCGATGCAGCAGATCAAGCTCGAGGACGTGATCGGCTCCGGCCCGTTCCTGTTCAAGGCCGACGAATGGAAGCCCGGCGAGAAGATCGTCTACGTCAAGAACCCCAAGTACAAGCCGCGCAGCGAACCCGCCAACGGCCTGTCCGGCGGCAAGGTGGTCAAGGTCGACCGCGTCGAATGGCTCGCCATGCCCGACGTGCAGACCCAGGTCGGCGCCATCCAGAACGGCGAGATCGACATGATCGAATCGCCCGGCCACGACCTGCTGCCGCTGCTGGCCAAGGACAAGAACATCAAGCTGGTCAACTACAATCCGACTGGCTCGCAGTACACTTTCCGCTTCAACAGCACGGCCAAGCCCTTCGACAATGCGAAGGTCCGCCACGCCGTGTTCGTCGCCTTCGCCCAGGAGGATTTCCTCAAGGCCACGATCGGCGATCCAACCTACTTCAAGGTCTGCAAGGCGCCGTTCGTGTGCGGCACACCGCTCGACACCGACGCCGGCATGGCCGACGTGCTGAACGGCAATGCCGCCAAGGCCAAGCAACTCCTGACCGAGGCCGGCTACGACGGCACGCCGATCGTGCTGATGCAGTCGACCGACCTGCAGGTCCTCACCAACCTCGCCCCGGTCGCCAAGGCGCAGATGGAACGCGCCGGCTTCAAGGTCGACATGGTGTCGATGGACTGGCAGACGCTGGTCGCCCGCCGCGTCAAGAAGGACCCGCCGAGCGCCGGCGGCTGGCACGCCTTCCTCACCTCGTGGGTGGCCGCCGACATCCTGAACCCGGTGATGGCCGGCTTCTTCAACGCCTCGTGCGACAAGGCCATGTTCGGCTGGCCGTGTGACACCGAGATCGAGAAGTTCCGCGACCAATTCGCCAAGGAGTCCGACCCGGCCAAGCAGAAGGTGATCGTCGAGAACCTGCAGAAGTACTGGGTCAACCACCCGACTCACATCAACCTCGGCCAGTGGTACGCCCCGATCGCGCGGCGTGCCAACATCGACGGCAACCTGACCGCCCCGGTGCCGGTGTTCTGGAACGTCACCAAGAAATAGCCGACTCGCGCGCGGGGGCCGGTCCCCCGCGCGCCCATCGACGAGGGCGGAGGGGGATCCACCTTCCTCGATGGGGAGAAAACCGGAGGGGGCTTTGATGAAACACATAATGAGACGAACGCTTGGGGCAATGGCCGCCGGCGCGGTTCTGGCGGCAGCCGGGCCGGTACTGGCCCAGAGCAAGACCCTGAAGGTCGTGCAGCACGGCAACTTGACGATCCTGGATCCGGTCTGGACCACCGCCTACGTCACGCGCAACCACGGCTACCTGATCTACGACACGCTTTTCGCCGCCGACGGCGACTATGTGGCCAAGCCGCAGATGGTCGACAAGTACACGGTGTCCCCCGACAAGACGGTGTGGACCTTCACGCTTCGCGACGGCCTGGAGTGGCACGACGGCAAGCCCGTCACCTCCGAGGACTGCATCGCTTCCCTGCAGCGCTGGGGCAAGCGCGACGCGATGGGCACCAAGCTCATGGACTTCGTCAAGGAGTTCAAGGCGGTCGACGGCAAGACCTTCCAGATGATCCTCAAGGAGCCCTATGGCCTGGTGCTCGACACGCTCGCCAAGCCGAGCTCGCACGTGCCGTTCATGATGCCCAAGGCGGTCGCCGAGACCGATGCGTTCAAGCAGTTCGGCGTCTATACCGGCTCTGGTCCCTTCATCTACCAGGCGACCGAGTCCAAGCCCGGCGAGCGTCACGTCTATCTGAAGAACCCGAAGTACAAGCCGCGTGCCGAGGCGCCCTCGGGCCTGGCCGGCGGCAAGGTCGCCAAGGTCGACCGCGTCGAGATCATCGAGATGCCCGACCCGCAGCAGCAGGTGAATGCCCTCATCACGGGCGAAATCGACATCATCGAGGCGCCGCCGCACGATCTGCTGCCGGTGCTGAAGAAGGACAAGAACATTGCGCTGGACGACTGGAACCCGCTGGGCCACGTCTTCGTCATCCGCTTCAACCATCTGGTGAAGCCGTTCGACAACGCGAAGATCCGGCTGGCGGCGCTCTATGCCATCAACCAGGAGGACTATCTCAAGGCCACTGTCGGCGATCCGGCCTACTACAAAGTCTGCGGTGCCGCCTTCATCTGCGGCACGCCCAACGCCTCCACCAAGGGCACCGAGGAGCTCCTGATCAAGTCAAACTTCGAGAAGTCGAAGGCGCTGCTCAAGGAAGCGGGCTATGACGGCACGCCAGTCGTGCTGATGCAGTCGACCACGCTGCCCATCCTCACCAACACGGCGCCGGTGACCAAGGCGCTGCTCGAAAAGGGCGGCTTCAAGGTCGACATGCAGTCGATGGACTGGCAGACCCTGGTCACCCGCCGCACCAAGAAGGATGCGCCGAGCGCCGGGGGCTGGAACGTGTTCCACACCTATTCGGTGTCGGCCGACGCGTTGAACCCGATCTCCAACTCCTACTTCGTGGCCAACGGCGAGAAGTCGTCGTGGTTCGGCTGGCCGAACGACCCGGAGATGGAGAAGTTGCGCGACGCCTACGCCAAAGAAACCGACCCGGCCAAGGCTAAGGCCCTGGCAGAGGCGGTACAGCTCCGCGCCCTGGAGACCGCCCAGTTCGGCTGGATCGGCCAGTGGTACGGACCGGGCGCACGACGCACCAATGTTACGGGCTGGCTCAAAGCGCCGGTTCCTGTGTTCTGGAACATCGAGAAGAAGTGACAGCACGGCTGCCTTTTGGCAGCAGTGCTGTCATCCTGAGCGGAGCGAAGGATCTTTCGGGATCAGTAAAGGCCCCTCGCTTCGCTCGGGGTGACAATTAGAGGCAAAATGATCGATTTCATCGTCCGTCGTCTCATCGCCATCATTCCCGTTCTGACGGTGGTGGCTGTCCTCGTCTTCCTCATGCTGCGCCTGACGCCAGGTGATCCGGCGGCGGTGATCGCCGGCGACAATGCCACGTCCGACCAGATCGCCGACATCCGCACCAAGCTCGGACTCAATGAGCCGATCTGGACGCAGTTCGTCATCTGGATCGGCAACATGCTGCAGGGCAATTTCGGCGAGAGCTTCTTCTTCAAGAAGACCGTCGGCGAGCTGATCGCGCAGCGCATCGAACCGACACTCGCGCTTGCCGTCTGCACCCTGATTTTCGCCGTCAGCATCTCCGTTCCGATCGGCGTCCTTGCCGCCTATCGGCAGGGCTCGGTGCTCGATCGCGTCGTCATGGGCTTCTCGGTCGTGGGCTTTTCCGTGCCCGGCTTCGTCATCGGCTACTGCCTGATCTACGTCTTCGCCATCGAGCTCGGCTGGTTGCCGGTGCAGGGCTACATCCGCATCGGCGTCAATTTCTGGGGCTTCCTCGAGCGCATGATCCTGCCGTCGCTGACCTTGTCGGTGGGCTTCATCGCGCTGATCTCCCGCATCACGCGCGCGTCGGTCCTGGAAGTCCTGAACGAAGACTACATCCGCACGGCCCGCGCCAAGGGCCTCTCGAACCGGGTCGTGCTGATGCGCCATGCATTGCGCAACGCCGCCGTCCCGATCTTGACCGTGATCGGCCTCGGCATCGCCATCCTGATCGGCGGCGCGGTCGTGACGGAAAGCGTGTTCGGTCTGCCCGGCCTCGGCCGGCTCACCGTCGAGGCGGTGCTGAGCCGCGACTTCCCGACCATCCAGGCCGTCATCCTGATGTTCTCGGTGGTCTATGTCGTGGTCAACCTGCTGATCGACATCAGTTACACCCTGTTCGACCCGAGGATCCGGTATTGAGCGCCATCAGCGAAGACGTCGTCGACTCCGCCTCCATCTCGGCGGCCTCGACCAAGCGCAAGAGCCTGTGGCTCCTGGCGATTCGCAACCCCAACGTCATCATCGGCGGCACCATCCTTGCGATCATGCTGCTGATCGCGGCCCTGGCACCAGTCCTCGGCACCATGGATCCGACGCGCATCGATCCGGCGGGGCGCAACAAGAAGCCCGGCACCGAGATCACCTATCGCCTCGACGACGGACAGACCGCCAAGCGCGTGGCCATCATGGGCACCGACAGCCTGGGCCGCGACGTCTACAGCCGCGTCATCTACGGCACGCGTGTGTCCCTCGCGGTGGGCGTCGCCGTCGCCATCATCGCGGTGCTCATCGGCACGGTCATCGGCCTGATCTCGGGTTACGTGAGGTGGCTTGACGGCATCATCATGCGCATCATGGACGGGCTGATGGCGATTCCGGGCATATTGCTCGCCATCGCGCTGGTCTCGATCTGGCGGGCCGGCCTCATCACCGTGATCTTCGCCATCGTCGTCCCCGATGTGCCGCGCGTCGTGCGGCTGGTGCGGTCGGTGGTGCTGACGGTACGCGAGGAGCCCTACGTCGAAGGCGCGATCTCGGTCGG
>CAMDOT010000236.1 GCA_945903635.1 Rhizobium sp. Q54
CCCGATCCCGCCTTCCGCATGCTGGTGACGACGCTCGAGGCCGACAATTTCCTCGGCCGCATCCTGACCGGCCGCATCCTGTCGGGCTCGATCAAGCCCAACACCAATATCAAGGCGCTGTCGCGCGACGGCACGGAACTCGAGCAGACCCGCATCACGCGTGTGCTGGCCTTCCGCGGCCTCGAGCGCATGTCGCTCGACGTTGCCGAAGCGGGCGACATCGTGGCCGTCGCCGGCCTCAAGGTCGCGACCGTGGCCGACACGATCGGCGACCTCACGATCAGCGAGCCGATCGCCTCGCAGCCGGTCGATCCGCCGACGCTCGCCATGACCTTCTCGGTCAACGACTCGCCGCTGGCCGGCACCGAAGGCGACAAGGTCACGACCCGCATGATCCGCGCGCGCCTGATGCGCGAGGGCGAGGGCAACGTCGCCATCCGCGTCACCGACACCGAGAACGCCGATTCCTACGAGGTCGCCGGCCGCGGCGAATTGCAGCTGGGCGTCCTGATCGAGACCATGCGCCGCGAGGGCTTCGAGCTCGCCGTCGGCCGTCCGCGCGTTTTGTTCCAGACTGATCCCAAGACCGGCCAGCGCCTCGAGCCGATCGAGGAAGTCGTGATCGACGTCGACGACGCCTATACCGGCGTCGTGGTCGAGCAGATTTCCATGCGCAAGGGCGAGCTGCAGGACATGCGGCCGTCGGGCGCCGGCAAGACCCGCCTGGTGTTCTATTCGCCGTCGCGTGGCCTGATCGGCTATCACGGCGAGTTCCTGACCGACACGCGCGGCACCGGCGTGATGAATCGCATCTTCCACGAATATGGCCCCTATCGCGGCCCGATCGCCGGCCGGCGCAACGGCGCGCTGATCGCCAATGCGCCGGGCAATGCCGTGATGTACGCGATGTGGAACCTAGAGGAGCGGGGACCGATGTTCATCGATCCCGGCGTGCCGGTGTACATGGGTATGATCATCGGCGAGCACAGCCGCGGCAACGACCTCGAAGTGAACGTGCTCAAGGGCAAGCAGCTCACCAATATCCGAGCCGCCGGCAAGGACGAGGCCGTGAAGCTCACGCCGCCGCGCAAGATGTCGCTCGAGCAGGCGATCGCCTACATTGAAGAGGACGAGCTGGTCGAGATCACGCCCAAGTCGATCCGTCTGCGCAAGCGCTTCCTGAAGCTGGAAGACCGCAAGCGCGCCAAGAAAGAGTCGTCCGCGGCAGCGGCGGAATAGGAACGAAGAACGATGAGCGGCAGAAAGATAGACTTCGCAGATCGGTTGGAGACGGCGGCCAAGGCCAAGCAGGCCCTGCTCGAGAAGGCCCGGGCGAAGGATCCCACCAACGATCCGGAGTTTGCCGCACGACAGGCGGAGCGCATCGCCATCGCGGCTGCCCGCGAGGCGCGCGAAGCCGAACGCCGGGCCGCCAAGCAGGCCGAGCAGGCTCGCATCGTGGCCGAGCGCGAGGCGGCAAAGGCCGCTGCCGCCGCCGAGGCCGCAGCAGCTGCCGCCGCCGCCGAGGCCGAGCGTGAAGCCCGCCGGCCGGTGAAGGTGGTGCTGAGCGAGGCCGAACAGAAGGCCGCCCGCGACGCCCGCTACGCCGCCCGCAAGGCGCGCAAGAAGTAGCTTTCGTCGGATCTCTTTCCTCCCCATTCAAATGGGGAGGTGGCCCGAAGGGCCGGTGGGGTCATGACCCCATCGCCCTCGTGAGACGAGGGCACTTCCCCCTTTGAAGGGGGAAGCGGATGAGTTCGCCTCGGAACGACCCTAAAGCTTGCCGCCGGTCAGCGAGGCGCGCTGGCTGATCTCGATGTGATTGCCGTCGGGATCGCACACGAAAGCATAGCGCACCGTTTCGCCCAGGATCCTGGGATCGCCGCCCGAGGTGCCGCCGCGGGCCAGGATGCCCTCGTATTCGGCAATGCAGTCCCACACCTGGACGGTCGTGTAGCGATAGCCCGGTCCGCGCCATTCCGGGCTGCGTTCCACCTTGCTTTGATCGGCGATTACGATCAGCGAGTCGCCACAGCGGTAGCGCCCCTCGCCGGCGCGCTCGAACTGCATCGCCTCGGTCCAGAAGCGGTCGTGCGCGCGGGGATCGTTGACCCTGAGCAGAACCGCTAGTCCTTCGACGCCATTCGCGCCCTTGGGTACCAGCGTGACCCTGTTGCCGTCGGGATCGGCCAACGGACGCGGCGCGTCCAGCCCGTCGCGCGCAATCTCCAGGCAGATGATCCCCGAAGGCGCTGCGGCAGGTAGCGGGCCGCGCGAATGGTTCATCTTCAGGATCGAACCATTCATGTGATGGCGATGCTGCTGCACGCCACCGCCGACTTTGCCCATATGGTCGTAGGGCAGGCCCACGGTCTGCTGCCAGAATTCCAGCTGCTCATCGCGCTTGTTGGAGAACAGGCCGACGTCGAGATGCTGCTTGGCCAGGTTCATGACGAAGATCAGATCTTCAGGTCACTGAAGAAATCGTTGCCCTTGTCGTCGGTGATGATGAAGGCCGGGAAGTTCTCGACCTGGATGCGCCAGATCGCTTCCATGCCGAGTTCCGGATATTCCAGGACCTCGACCTTCTTGATGACGTCCTGCGCCAGGATCGCCGCCGGCCCGCCGATCGAGCCCAGATAGAAACCCTTGTGCTTCCGGCAGGCGTCGACGACCTGCTTGCTGCGGTTGCCCTTGGCCAGCATGACCATCGAGCCGCCGTTGGCCTGGAAGAGATCGACGTAGGAATCCATGCGCCCGGCGGTGGTCGGGCCGAACGAGCCTGAAGCCATGCCCGTGGGAGTTTTGGCCGGGCCCGCGTAATAGACCGGGAACTGCTTGAAATAGTCGGGCAGGCCCTCGCCGCGGTCGAGCCGTTCCTTCAGCTTCGCATGCGCCGAATCGCGCGCCACGATCAGCGTGCCCGTGAGGTTCACGCGCGTCTTCACCGGGTGCTTGGTCAGCACCGACAGCGTGTGGGCCATGCCCTTGTTCAGGTCGACCGACACGACATCGCCCGAGAGCTGCATCGGCTCGATGTCGGGCAGGAAGTGCGCCGGATTGGTCTCGAGCTGCTCGAGGAAGATTCCGTCCTTGGTGATCTTGCCGACGGCCTGGCGATCGGCCGAGCAGGAGACGCCGATACCGATCGGCACCGAGGCGCCGTGGCGGGCGATGCGGATCACGCGCACGTCGTGGCAGAAATACTTGCCGCCGAACTGGGCGCCGATGCCCATCTGGCGCGTGAGTTCCAGCACCTTCTGCTCCATCTCGCGGTCACGGATGGCGACGCCCTTGTTGTTGCCCTCGCTCGGCAGGTCGTCGAGGTAGCGCGTCGAGGCAAGCTTCACCGTCTTGAGGTTCATCTCGGCCGAGGTGCCGCCGACCACGATGGCGAGGTGGTATGGCGGGCAGGCGGCTGTCCCCAAGGTGCGGATCTGCGTGTCGAGGAACTTGAGCAGCGAGGCCTCGTTCAGCACGGCCGGCGTCTGCTGGTGCAGATAAGTCTTGTTGGCCGAGCCGCCGCCCTTGGCGACGAACAGGAACTTGTAGGCGTCGCCATCGGTCGCATAGATGTCGATCTGTGCCGGCAGGTTGGTGCCGGTCTGCACTTCCTTGAACATCGACAGCGGCGAGACCTGCGAGTAGCGCAGGTTTGTCTCGGTGTAGGTCTTGTAGACGCCCTTGGCGATCGCGGCCTCGTCGCCGCCGCCGGTCCACACCGACTGGCCCTTCTTGCCCATCACGATCGCGGTGCCGGTGTCCTGGCACATCGGCAGCACGCCGCCAGCCGAGATGTTGGCGTTCTTCAGGAGTTCCAGCGCCACGTACTTGTCGTTGGCCGAGGCCTCGCCATCGTCGAGGATGTTGCGGAGCTGCTGGAGATGGCCCGGGCGCAGCAGGTGGGAGATGTCGTGGAAGGCCGCCGCCGTCAGGGTGGTCAACGCCTCGGGCTCGACGGTGAGCACGTCGCGGCCGTTGAACTTGGCGGTGCCGACGAAGTCCGAAGTGAGCTTGCGGTAGGACGTCGTGTCCTCGTGGCTCGGGAACATCTCCTGGAACTGGAATTCGGGCATAGTCTCTCCTGGCCACTGCTTGGGGACGCCGCGCTGACGGCGGGCATCCCTGCCGCAGCCGGGCAGCGGCGTCTATCTACTTCTTTCGGAAGCTGTCGAGCTTGACGATCTTGGAGGCGGCATCCTCGGGCTTGGCCTCGGCCGCCGCGTCCGAGGGCTTGTCCTCGGACCCGGCCGGGCCTGCCTGAGCGGGCCGTTTGTCGGGCGCCGGCAGGGGCGTCGGCGGGACGGCCGCACCTTCGGGCTTGTCGGTCGCCGCCTTGTCCTTGCGGTCGAATTGCAGGCCGAAGCGCACCGACGGATCGACGAACGCCGACAAAGCAGCGAACGGCACCTTTATGTGCTCCTGCTGCTTGTTGAAACTCACCGTGACCTCGAACGATTCCTCGCCGATGACGAGGTCCCAGTACTGATGCTGGAGCACGATCGTCATCTCTTCGGGGTACTTCGCGCGCAGATACTCCGGCAGCTCGACGCCGGGGTCGGTGCTACGGAAGCTGATGTAGAAATGGTGCGAGCCGGGTAGGCCCTTTTCCGCAACCTGAATCAGCACGCGGCGCACAACGCTGCGCAGCGCATCGTCGACGAGAGCGTCGTAGTGAAAGCGATCGTTCATGGCCTGTCGGAAAATCTACGCGAACCATCGGCCCGCGTGGTGTGAGAGTCAACGATGCCAATAGCGGGCATCGCTGTGAAATGAAAGTGGGGGGCTTCTGTTGCCCGGTGCCCCCCGAACCGCGCTTACGTCCGCTGTTTAGGCGGCAGCAGCGAGTGTAACGGTGTTATCGTTAGCACTTGTGAATGGCCCGTCACGGCGGAACCATACCGGGCAAAAACCGCGCCTTTACCACGCTCGTCGATCCTGTTTCGCCCCCATGGTCTCCGCGCCCGTCACTCATCGAGATCGGGGCCTGGAGGGAATGGTGGAGGCGCCGGGTACCGCCCCCGGGTCCGAAACGCTTATGCCACGCGGCGTTTATCGCCATAGTCGGTTTCCCGACACGACCTATATAGGCGCTTCGCGGGGTAATTTGAAGGCATGGTTGGCCCGCTGATATACTAAGGAAATGTCTCGCCAACCTTCACGGAATGACACCGAATATCTATCCGCCAGCCCAGCGAATACCCGCCGGCTGCTTGCATCGATTCGGGAATCTGAGCGCGGCATTGTCGTCGAGCGCCACCTAATCGAGCCGCCCAAACCCAAGCAATCAGTGCCTGCGCGACCTGTTCGCGCGCGGTCAAGGAAGCTTCCTCGCTAGAAGCGGACTCACCTCAGGAAGGACCGCGGGCCTCAGGCCCGCCTGATGATCGTAAGCGGGCACGGGCAGAGTACCCTCCGCCCCAAGAACATCGAGGTCCAATGACGTGTGGGAAACTTTCTCGAAGTAGTGGCAGGAGATCGTTGGCAGGCGCGCGCCGGGCGCTAAAGTGCGGCCTAAGCAAGACTTGAAGGACGACGAATGCCCCTCTCCACCGACCAGCAGGCTGAAATCGACCAAGCACGGGCCGGCGCGCAGCCGACCCTTCGGCCGATCGCGCCGGCGCTGGAGGAAATTCTCTATCAGGCGCTGCCGGTGCTCGACCACGGCTTCGTCCGGGTCGTCGACTACATGGGTGACGATGCCGCCGTCGTGCAGGCTGCGCGCGTGTCCTATGGCCGCGGCACCAAGAAGGTCAGTGAGGACCGCGGGCTGATCAATTATCTCATCCGGCACCGGCACACGACGCCGTTCGAGATGTGCGAAATCAAATATCACGTGAAGCTGCCGATCTTCGTGGCACGGCAGTGGATCCGCCACCGCACCGCCAACGTGAACGAATATTCAGCGCGCTATTCTATTCTCGACAACGAATTCTACATTCCCAAGGCCGAGCATCTCGCCGCCCAGAGCAAGGCCAACCGGCAGGGCCGCGACGCGGTGCTGGCCGGCAAGGAGGCCGAGCGCGTCTTCGACATCCTCAAGAAGGATTCCGAGCTGGTCTACGAGCACTACATGGAGATGCTGAACGAGGGCGAGGCGGGCGAACCGCTCGATCCCGAGCGCTCCGGCCTGGCACGCGAGCTCGCGCGCATGAATCTGTCGCTCGCCTTCTATACCCAGTGGTACTGGAAGACGAACCTCCACAACCTCATGCATTTCCTGTCGCTGCGCGCCGATGCCCATGCCCAGTACGAGATTCGCGTCTATGCCGACGTCATGATCGACACGCTGAAGCGCTGGTGCCCGATCAGCCACGACGCCTTCATGGAATACCGCATGGGCGGCGCCCACCTGTCGAAGACCGGCCTCGCCATCGTCAAGCGCCTGCTGGCCGGCGAGAAAGTTGATCAGAAGTCGAGCGGCATGAGCGCCCGCGAATGGCGCGAGCTGATGGCGGCACTGGGACTAGGGTAACTGGGACTAGGGTAGGGGTGCGCGCATCGTCTGGCCGGCAATCCACTGCCAACGGCCCTCTTTCTTGCTGAACACGCAAAGGGACCGGTAGGTCCCGGATACCTCGCGCCCTTCGAGCTGGCTGAAGAACTGGTCGGCCAGGAGCATCGTCGCCACGGCGACATGGTCGAACTGCCGGACCTCGAGCTCGCTCACCTCCTGTCGGCGAAATATGAGCTTGCCGGAGATGCAGCCGAAATCGATGTAGGCCGCCTTGTCGAGCTTTATGCCACCGGCATTGACGTAGACGAAGTCGGGATGGAGCAACGTCGCCATGTCTTCGGCGGACCGGCGGCGCAGAGCGTCGGCTTTTGCTTCCAGGACTTTGCGGATTTCCTCGATGATCATCGAAACCCCGGCATCGAAACCCCGACTCGAACCGGGAAAGCTTGCACGAACGTCGTCGCGGAGACCAGCGGTGCAGAGACCAGCGCCGCAGAGGGCGTTGAGCTCGAGGTCGCGCGCTGTCATAACCGCGACCATGCAGAAGAGCCCGGGACGTCTCAAGCTGATGCGCGAGCGGGTGCGCGACGACGAGGCCATCGAGGCGATGAACGAGGCCGCCTTCGGGCCGGATCGCCAGTACAAGACGGTCTACCGGCTGCGCGAGGACGTGAAGCCGATCCGCGAACTCTGCTTCGTCGCCATCGACCAGAAAGGCCGCATGGTCGCCTCGATCCGCAACTGGCCGATCCTGATCAACGAGAAATGGCCGGCGATCCTGCTCGGCCCGCTCGCCATCGCGCCTGAACTACGCGGCCTGGGTTACGGCAAGGCCCTGATGTGGCACTCGATGGCCCAGTCGCGCATGCTGGGGCACAGCCGCATCATCCTTGTGGGCGATCCCGAGTACTACAACCAGTTCGGCTTTCGCCGCGACCTGGCGCTTCACATCCAGCTTCCCGGCTGGGTCGAGGAACGCCGCTTCCTGGCGCTCGAACTGGTGGCCGGCGCCATGATCGGCGTGCACGGCATGATCGGCAAATGGCAGCCAAGAAAGCGCGCCTCGACCTCCACACGCAGAACGCGCAGCTAGACGTCGCCGCCGCGCGCAAAGTGCTTGCAGTGCCAGCATCCATTCACGCAGATGTGAACTGCAGGTTCAGCAGGAAAATGCTATAAGTTTTGGTAGGTTGGCGCTTGGACTGCGCTGGCCTTTTCTATTTCGGCATGACCTCCCGCGGCACGCCCGCCGGTCGCCTTTATGGCTTGGTGTAGCCGCCACGACTCCTAAGTCGTGGACAGTCCCAAGAACAACCCCGTCCCAACCACACGCCGAATAACGACGTGGGAACAGACACTTAACGACGCCTGGGAAACAGGCGCGCCGGGGTTCGTGTGATCGAAGAAACCGGGAGTCGTCCAAAAGCCAATGGAATCAGGCTTATCCCGGAATCCCGGACAGGGTCGCGGACACCACGCGTTACATTCAGGTGTTCGCAAGTAACAGGCGAAAAGCCCGCCGTTACTGGCTTTCCGGCGTGCGGAGGGCCGTACTTTTGGGGGTGGACTTGGACGAGGACTTCTAGCGCACCACGATGGTCGGCGCCTTGCGGGCGCCGCGCTGGTTGGCCGAGAGCTGTTTCCACACCCGGCCGGCGATGTTCTTGTAGACTTGGGTATGTGGGCTGTCGGGCTTGTCGATCACGATCGGACGGCCGCTGTCGGAGGTCGTGCGGATGTCGAGATGCAGCGGCACCTCGCCCAGGAACGGCACGCCCAGTTTCTCGGCCTCGTCGCGCGCGCCACCGTGGCCGAAGATCTCCGACCGTTCGCCGCACTTGGGGCAGAGGAAATAGCTCATGTTCTCGACGATGCCGAGCACCGGGACCGCCACCTTGCGGAACATGTTGAGGCCCTTGCGGGCGTCGACCAGCGCGATGTCCTGGGGCGTCGACACGATCACCGCGCCGGCGAGTGCCACGCGCTGAGCGAGGGTGAGCTGGGCATCGCCGGTGCCCGGTGGCATGTCGACCACCAGCACGTCGAGTTCGCCCCACTGCACGTCACGCAGCATCTGCTCGAGCGCGCTCGACACCATCGGGCCGCGCCAGATCATCGGCGTATCCTCGTTGACGATGTAGCCGATCGACATGGTGCGCAGGCCATAGCGCTCGATGGGCTTCAGCATCTTGCCGTCGAGCGATTCGGGCTTCTCGGTCACGCCCAGCATCCGCGGCATCGACGGGCCATAGATGTCGGCGTCGAGCAGGCCGGTGGCGATGCCGTTGGCGGCGAGGCCCAAGGCCAGGTTGACCGCGGTGGTCGACTTGCC
>CAMDOT010000237.1 GCA_945903635.1 Rhizobium sp. Q54
GTCCATACGTGTCGCCAAGCCACTTCACCAAGGCATCCAGGGTGGCGAACAACACAAGGGCCGCCACTCGGGCGTAGATGCCGAGGAGCGTCGAAGAGGTGGGGGCGGACAAGGTGCGCCATTTGGCTTGGATGATGTCCTTCCGTAAAGTGACATCCGTGGGAGGGACCACCGTCCGATGCGCATGAACTGGTTGTTCGGCCGAAAGAGCGCACAGCGCGCGCCGTTTATCGTGGCGCTATTGGTTCTGGTCGGTGCCCTCTTCGTGCGTGCGGCCGATCCAGGCCCGCTTCAGAATTTGCGCAGTGTCGCCTTCGACACCTTTCAGCAAATTCAGCCGCGTGAATATATGCCCGAAACGCCCGTCCGCATCGTCGACATCGACGAGGCGGCACTCGCGGCCCATGGGCAGTGGCCATGGCCACGCGACCTCATTGCCCAGCTTGTCGAAAAACTCACCAAACAGGGTGCCGCGGTCATAGCGTTCGACGTGATCTTCGCCGAGGCCGATCGTTCATCGACGGGCAGGATGGCGGCGACCCTGGGCGGATTTGGCGATCCTGAAGCTGCCCGACGGCTCGCGGCGGCCCAGGACAACGACGCGACCTTTGCGGCTGCGATAAGCCAGTCCCGTGTCGTGGCGGGCTTCGGCTTCGATCCGAGGGGCAGCAAGGAGCCGCCGCGCCGGTTCTTCGGCGTTGCCTTCGCCGGCGACGACCCCGCAAGGTTTCTGCCCATGCAGCTCGCCACGGTGAAGTCGCTGCAGCAGCTGGTGGCGGCTGCAAAGGGCAACGGCAGCGTCAACACCGCCCGTGAGAATGCAATCGTTCGTCGCGTGCCTTTGATGTTCCGCCTCAAGGATCAGACCGGCGTTTTTCCGTCGCTTGGCATGGAGGCGCTACGCGTCGCCCAGGGAGCGAGCACCTATTTTATCAAGTCGTCCGGTGCCAGCGGTGAGGAGTCCTTTGGCCAGAACACCGGGATCGTCTCGATCAAGACCGGTGACGTGGTGGTGCCGACGGACGATCAGGGAAGGATTACGCTCTGGGACAGCGGCCACCGCGACCAAAGATTTGTTTCGGCGAAATCGGTCCTCGCCGACCAAGTGCCGGCGGGTGAACTGGAGGGCCGGATCGTGCTGATCGGCACCAGCGCAACCGGACTGAAGGACATCCGCAACACGCCGGTGGAGGAATCCGTGCCAGCCGTGGAGATCCACGCGCAGCTCCTCGAACAGATGATCGAACAGAAATTCCTGGCGCGGCCGGATTGGAGCCATGGCGCCGAATTTCTCTATCTTGCCGCGATCGGCTTGCTGTTCGTCTGGCTGCTGCCGCGATTGTCGGCTGCCAAGATGGCCGTGGTCGCCGTGGTCTTCATCGGCGCCGGCGTCCTGGTCCCCTGGTTTGCCTACTCGGAACTGCAAACCCTGTTCGATCCGGTGTATCCGCCGGCCACGCTGGCGTTGATCTATGTCAGTGGCTCGGTGCTGTCCTTCATGCGGGCGGAACGCGACCGGCGCGAGATCCGCGGCGCCTTTTCGCTCTATCTGTCGCCCGACGTGGTCGAGCAAGTCGCGCAGAACCCCGAGCTGTTGCAATTGGGCGGCGAGATGCGCGAGATCACGGTGATGTTCACCGACGTTCGTGGCTTCACCACGATCTCCGAGCAGTTCGATCCGCAGGGTCTCACGCGATTCATGAATCGCTTCCTGACGCCGATGACCGACCTCATCCTCAGCAACAAGGGGACGATCGACAAGTACATGGGCGACGCGATCATGGCTTTCTGGAACGCACCCTTGCCCGTAGAAGGTCACGTTGCCCACGCCTGCCGCACGGCGCTGGCGATGCAGGCGCGGCTTGTCGGCTTGAATGAGGAGTGGAAAGCGGAAGCCGAAAGCGAAGGCCGCGGCCATATTCCGGTGAACATCGGCGTTGGTCTGAATACCGGGAATGCGTCGGTTGGAAACTTCGGATCGTCGCAGCGTTTCACCTATTCCTGCCTCGGCGACGAGGTCAATCTTGCTTCGCGTCTCGAGGGGCAGTGCAAGACCTATGCGGTCGGGATCATTATCGGGGGCAATACGGCCGCGCATGCCGCGGACTTCGCGACACTCGAACTCGACCTGGTAATGGTGAAGGGAAAGACCGGGCCAGTGAGCATCTATGCGCTGCTGGGCGACTCAGCGATGGCGCAGACGCCGGCGTTCCTGGAACTGAAGGAGCAGCAGGAAGCGCTGCTGGCGCTCTACCGTACGGGAGCTTTCGCCGAAGCGCTGGATATGATCGATGCTTGCCAGGCGGCCGCGGAGAAGGCTGGTTGGCAGGAGGGATATTACGCAATGATGCGCGAGCGGATCGACGGTTTGATCGACGACTCGCCGCCGGATTGGACGGGAGTGTATGTTGCCAAGGAGAAGTGAGTCGGTAGACAGGATTGCTGCCATCGAGGCGCTGGTCTGCCGCGATGTCGGCCGCAAGACGCAGGAACTCATCACAGCCAACAACGGCGGACTGGGCGACGCGGCAAATGCGTTGTCGATGGCGAAGAGCGTCGGCCTCATCACCGGATTTTTCGTGCCCCGGGGCGAGGTCGCGGCGCCTGAAACCGATGGTCCGGTCGGCACCGCGCTTCTTGCGGCGGCACTTGCCGCCTGCGGCGTCCCGGCGCGGATTGCCGTCGACACACCCTGCGCGAAAGCCGTGCGCGTGGCCGTCGAGGCGGCGGGCGGCGGCGTCGCGGTCGACGAAGTCGGCGTCGATGATCCGACGGGCCTCGATCGTCTGGCGACGGCATGGCGGCTGAGCGGCATCAGCCATGCCATCGCGATCGAACGCTGTGGCTGCAGTGCGGACGGCCGGCCACGCAACATGCGCGGCGTCGACGTCTCGCCCTGGACGGCGCCGCTCGACGACCTGTTCCTTGGGGGAGCCTGGGCGAAGCTCGCGGTCGGCGACGGCGGCAACGAGATCGGCATGGGCAAGCTGCCGGCTGGCCTCATTGCGCGGACGGTGCCGAATGGCGCCGAGATCGCTTGTGTCACCTCCTGCGACCACCTCGTCGTCGCTGGTGTCTCGAACTGGGGTGCTTACGGCCTGATGGCGGCGCTCGCCGTGTTGCGTGCGGATTGGCGACCGGTGATCGCCAGGTTCCTGACAGCGGAACGCGACCTCGCCGTCACTCGGGCGATCGTCGACAGGGCCGGCGCGGTCGATGGCGTCACGGCGCGCGGCGAGGCCACGGTCGACGGCTTTGGCCCCGACGTTCATGGCGCGCTGATCGACGAACTCGGTCGCATTGCGTGGGGGCAGGTGGCGGACTAGTTTGCGCCGCCATGGAAAATCCTTACGCACCGACCCATCCTGAAATCCGCGACGCGGTCCGACAGCTCTGCCTGAAGTTCGATGGCGCCTACTGGCGTGACCTCGATCGTGAGCGCGGCTATCCCACGGCCTTCGTGAAGGCGCTGACCGAGGCGGGGTGGCTCGGAATCCTCATTCCAGAGGAATACGGCGGTTCGGGGCTGGGCATCTCGGCGGCGAGCGCGGTGCTCGAGGAGATCCATCACGCCGGCTGCAACGCCGCCGCGTGCCATGCCCAGATGTACATCATGGGCACGGTGCTGCGGCACGGCAGCAAGGAGCAGAAGGAACGCTACCTGCCCAAGATCGCCACCGGCGAGTTGCGGCTGCAAGCCTTCGGCGTCACCGAACCTAGCAGTGGCACCGATACGCTCAGCCTTCGCACGACGGCGGTGAAGAAGAACAACAGCACCTACGTCGTGAACGGCCAGAAGGTGTGGACTAGCCGCGCCGAGCATTCCGACCTGATGCTGCTGCTGGCGCGCACCACGTCGCGCGAGCAGTCCGCCAAGCGCACGGAAGGTCTCTCGGTGTTCCTTGTCGACATGCGGGCGGCACTGAACAAGGGCCTCACCATCCGGCCGATCCGCACGATGATGAACCATAACAGCACCGAAGTGTTCTTCGACAACATGGAAGTGCCGGCCGAGAATCTGATCGGCGAAGAAGGGCAGGGCTTCCGCTACATCCTGAGCGGCATGAACGCCGAGCGCGTGCTGATCGCCTCGGAGTGCATCGGCGACGGGCGCTGGTTCATCGAAAAGGCCGTGAACTACGCCAAGGAGCGCAAGCTGTTCGGCCGGCCGATCGGCCAGAATCAGGGCGTGCAGTATCCCATTGCGCGCGCCTACACGCAGATCGAGGCGGCCGACCTGATGGTGCGCAAGGCGGCCAGCCTGTACGAGGCCGGCATCAACGCCGGCGCCGAAGCCAACATGGCCAAGATGCTGGCCTCGGAGGCATCATGGGCGTGCGCCGAGATGTGCGTGCAGACCCACGGCGGCTTCGGCTTCGCCGAGGAATACGACATCGAGCGCAAGTTCCGCGAAGCGCGGCTCTACACGGTGGCGCCGATCTCGACCAACATGATCCTGAACTACGTCGCCGAACACATCCTCGGGCTGCCGCGCTCGTACTAGGCGCTCAGTTGAAGAGGTAGGCCTTCCCGGCGGCGATCACGGCCATGATCGCGGCGTGGCCGACCATCAGCAGGAAGACCGTCCAGATCGCGGTGACGATCGTGAGCAGCCAGCCGAGCATGGCCATCACGCCATCGTCCTCGATGAGCGCGAGACAGAAGAACAGGATGGCCCAGGCGGGGAACAGGTTGTCGAACGGAATCGGCAACGCCAGCAACAGGATATTGGCCGACCATGCGAGCAGCAGGATTCGTCGCGGCATCCCGTTCACCCAGGCTTCGTGGCGTGCGTGCACGGCTTCTTCGAGCCATCTGATGGAGCGGCGGGCGCGGGCGAGGCAGGCTTGCAGCTTGCCGCGCGACAGACCGCGGCGGCCGATTATTCCCGGCAAGGACGGCACCGGCCGGCCGGCGAAGAACTGGGCGAGCAGGAACAGCATCGGCACGCCCGTTATCGTCGAGAGCCAAGGAATGCCGGTGGGAATGCAGTTGGGAACGTTGAGCGCCAGGATGGTGAAGGCATAGGACCTGCCCTGCAGGCCGGCCATGAATTCGTCGAGCGTGAGGATCGATTCGCGCGCGCCGGAAAACATTCCGTCGAGCGCGTCGTAAAGTCCGAAGTTGTCCTTCATTCCCCCGCTCGCGCCAGGAGGCGGCGCGCCAGAACGAGATGCGGCCGGTCGAGCATCTTGCCGTCGAGGGTGAGAACGCCCGCCGTCGGGTTGCTCTCGAACGTCTCGACGACGCGCTTGGCCCAATCGATCTCCTGGATGCTCGGCGTGAAGACCTCGTGAATGATGGCGACCTGGTCGGGGTGGATGGCGATCTTGCCGCCATAGCCCATGCGCCGGGCATCGTGGGCTTCGGCGCGCAATCCGTCGACGTTCTTGATGTCGGGATAGACCGTGTCGTAGGCGGTGACGCCGGCGGCCACCGACGCCATCAGGTTGATGGTGCGGGCGAACTTGAAGGTGTCGTCGTAGACGCCAGGCGCCGGGCCCTTGGCCAGCGCGCCGAGGTCGGCCATCAGATCCTCGCCACCCCAGGAATGGCCCATCAATCTAGCATGCTTTGCCGGGGCGGCCGTGAGCGCCAGCACGGCGGCGGCACTTTCGGTGGCGATGGTCAGGATACGGGTCGTCCCGGCTTCGATGCCTTCGCGCGCTTCGAGCGCGTCGAGATAGTGGGCCAGCAGGTCGAGGTTGGCCTGGCCGACGCATTTCGGAAAGACGATGCCGTCGGGCCTGCCCCGCATGACGACGGCGAGGTCACCCAGCGTGAGGCCGGTATCGAGGGCATTCACGCGGACGTAGAGCTTGGGACCGGCGCGGTTGGCGCTCTGCAGGTAAGCCAGCGCCATGTCACGGGCGATCGGCTTGCGATCGGCGGCGACCGAATCTTCGAGGTCGAGGATGAGGCCATCCGGGCCGGAGGACGGCCCCTTGGCGAGCTTGCGCTCCGAATCGGCAGGAACGAACAGGAATGAACGCATAAGCGACCTCAGCTCTTCGGCTTCTTGTGCATCAGCGCTTGCCGTGTGCACTCGGCGACGACCTCGCCGCGCTGGTTGATCGCGGTATGGGCGAACTCGACGATGCCGGCAGTGGGCCGCGACTTGCTCTCGCGCAGGCTCAGCACCTTGCTGCGTACGTGGAGCGTATCGCCATGGAATACCGGCTTGGGGAAGCGCACATCGGTCATGCCGAGGTTGGCGACCGTCGTGCCCAGCGTCGTGTCGTTGACGGTGATACCGATCATCAGCCCCAGCGTGAACAGGCTGTTCACGATGCGCTGGCCGAACTCGGTCTTGGAGGCGAACTCCTCGTCGATGTGCAGCGGCTGCACGTTCATGGTGAGCGAGCTGTAGAGCACGTTGTCCATTTCCGTGACAGTGCGGGTCCAGGGATGCTCGAACACCTGACCCACGGAGAACTCCTCGAAGTACAGCCCTGCCATCTTTCTCCCCGCGAAAGTGTGCTTGTCTAGCATGGATGGACGCTGGCCCGCTCGCCATCGTATCAAGGGTCCCACAGGACGAAACATCGAGACTTGGGGAGCGGAACGACATGCGCGCAATGCTGAGCGAGACTCCGGGCGGACCAGAGAGCCTGAAGCTGGTGGAACTGCCGTCCAAGCCGTTGGGCAAGGGCCAGGTTCGTGTTGCGGTGCGGGCTGCAGGAGTGAACTTCCCCGATACGCTGATCATCCAGGACAAGTACCAGTTCAAGCCGCCCCGCCCGTTTGCGCCCGGCCACGAGATTGCCGGCGACATTACCGAGGTGGGCGAGGGCGCGGGCAGCTACAAGGTCGGCGACCGGGTGATCGGCATGGTCGGTCACGGCGGCTATGCGACCGAGGCCGTCGTCGATCTCGGCAGTCTGCTGCCGATGCCGAAGAACATGAGCTACGACGACGGCGCCGCGTTCACCATGACCTACGGCACCTCGTACTACGCGCTGAAGCAGCGCAGCAGTTACAAGCCCGGCGAGACGCTGCTGGTCACCGGTGCGTCCGGCGGCGTCGGCCTGACGGCCGTCGAACTGGGTGCCCTGATGGGGCTCAAAGTGATCGCCGCGGTCGGTTCCGACGAGAAGATGGAGATCTGCAAGAAGTACGGCGCCACGATGTTCGTGAACTACGCCAAGGACAAGATGCGCGACAAGGTCAAGGAGCTGACCGGCGGCAACGGCGCGGACATCATCTACGACGCCGTCGGCGGCGACGCCTTCGACGAGTCGATCCGCTGCATCGCCTGGTATGGGCGGCTGCTGGTGGTGGGCTTCGCGGCCGGACGTATTCCGTCGCTGCCCGCCAACCTCGCGCTGCTGAAGAGCTGCGATGTGCGCGGCGTGTTCTACGGCGCCTGGCGCGGCCGCGAGCCCGCGGAGGCGCGCAAGAACTTCGACGAGCTGCTCGGCTGGTACGCCGAGGGCAAGCTGAAGCCGCACATCTCGATGCGCTTTCCGCTCGAGAAGAGCGCAGAGGCGATGAACGCGCTTCTGTCGCGCAAGGCGACAGGCAAGGTCGTCCTGACCGTGGCCTGAGGCGCGAGAAGGGTGGTCACGATGGGCAAGGCGGTCATCGGTCGGCGTGGCTTTGCCGCCGCGCTCGGTGTGTCCGTCCTGCCGCTGGGCGCCCGCGCCGACGATTTCCCCCGGAAGCCGGTGACGCTCGTCGTGCCGTTCGCGCCTGGCGGCTCGATCGATACCCTGGCGCGACTAGCGGCCCGGTACGCCGGCGCCGCTCTCGGCCAGACGGTCGTGGTCGACAATCGCGGCGGCGCCGCTGGCTTGATCGGCGCGGCATCGGTCGCCAGGTCGGAGCCTGACGGCTACACCCTCCTAATGGCCTCGGCGGCACAGGTGACCATTCCTCCCTGGATCAACCGCTCGCTCAATTTCGATCCGCCACGGGATCTCGCTCCGATTGCCCATCTGGCCGACACGCCGATGGTGCTGATCGTCGCTGCGAACTCGAAGATGCAAAACGTTGGCGATTTCATCACCGAGGCGCGTACTCACCGCGGCGGCCTCAACTACGCCTCGACTGGAGTCGGTTCGATCTCGCACCTGGTGATGGAGACCCTGAAGCTTGCCGCCGATATCGATGTCGTGCACGTGCCCTACCGTGGCGCGGCGCCGGCGCTGAACGACCTGCAGGCAGGCCAGGTTCAGGCCATGTTCACCAGCACCGCTTCGGCCGCGCCGCTGGTGACGTCCGGGAAATTGCGACCGCTTGCCGTCACCACGCCGACGCGCTCGGCGCTTTTGCCTGATGTGCCGACCATGGCGGAGGCGGGCTGGCCGGGGGCCGAAGTCGTCGTGTGGGCAGGAGTCATGGCTCCGGCAAACGTTTCACGAGCGGTGATGCGCCGACTGGAGCGCGCCTTCGTCGAAGCCGTGCTCATACCCGACGTTCGAGACCGGATGGCCGCACTTGGCGCCGATCCGGTCGGACACGGTGCCAAGGCTTTCGGTGAAGTGCTGGAGAAGGATCTGGCGTTGTGGCAACGCGTGGCGCTCGCTTCGGGCGTCAAGGTCGAATGAGGGAGAATGCCGTGGGCCGCCTGACGGGCAAGATCGCGATCGTGACAGGGGCCGCCTCGGGCATAGGCGCGGCGTCGGCCAAGCTGTTTGCCGACGAAGGCGCCCAGGTGCTGGCGGTCGACCGGCCGGAGTCGGCCATCGGCTCGGCCCATGCCGGTAACGCCGCGATCGCGCCATTCGCCGCGGACATCACTGGCGACGACG
>CAMDOT010000238.1 GCA_945903635.1 Rhizobium sp. Q54
GGAGACTGCCTGGACGAACTGCGCTCGACCCTGCTGACCTCAGGATCATCATTCACATCGTTGGTTTCGATTTGGTTCATGCTCGACTTCATCATGAATGCCTCCGGTTGGACAAATCGGTGTCCAAAAAATCCGGGGGCAGCTCAACACACCGGGACGTGAAGGCTCACGAACCGTCGAACGGCCGGCGTAGGCGAAAGGGGCGTTGGTGTCCCGCTCGCCGTACGGCGCCAGTTGCGGGCCAGATCGAGAATCTGAATGAGTTCAAAAAGGGTGCACAAGATCAGCGACGCCCCAACGGTCGCTGTCATCGTCGAAATCAGGCCTCCAAGATCAAGCATACTCGCCCGAACCTTCCATGGCTAAAGCGGGTCTGTCTCGAAGGGCAGCGCGAACAATGCGGTCCCCAAATCGCGCGGAAAATTGCCTCTCGCCCAATGAGATGCTATAGTGATCCTACAACTCACGATAGGTCGTGAAGTTTAGAAGGTAAGGTGTTGCTGCGCAATGCAGCGCTATCCGAACCTCTTCGCTGGCGGGGCAGCGAGGTACTATGTGCAATGGCGGTAGTGAAAAAGTTTGCAAGTGGTGCGGAACGCAATTAGCGACTGCCACTGCGGAATATTGTGCCAAGTGCTTCGCGCCGCAGACAGGTCTCGCGAAGATTCTTTACATCGGGAACTTCGTCGCCAGGAACCTCGCGATCCCCTTGGCAATCGGTCTGGTGACGTTACTGATCACTCACCGGCAACAAGAATCGGCCCTTATCGTGTCCAATCGGCAAAAGCTTGCCGAAGCCTTGGGCGAAGTGGGAAAGCTGCAGGCCGATTACCGCCTCGCGGATACGCAGATCCTGCTCATGGCATCGGCGAGTGGCGCTACGGTGCCCGCCAAAGATTTGAAAGATGCGGCGCTCAGGCTCGACGTTGCAATTGCCTCCTTCGGAGCGAAGCTCGGGCCATTCGAAGAGTTTGCTCGAAGGACGGAGTACTACAAGATCGAGCCGAACAAGCCTTCCCCGCTCCAACATGCTTGGGACCGATGCTTCGTTGTGCCCTATTGGGGAGACGGCAAGAAGCCAGGCCATCTCCACGCGATTATGAACAATCTCGCGAAGTGCGGCGACGCCACTTGCCCGAAGGAAGCAGCACTCGAGTTGAGGCGAATCTTCGACGAATTCTACCTAGGTTATTGCCACGAGGGTCAACCCGTCAAACAACTGCCTAGCGTCTGGTTCAATAGGGAATTGAGGCGGATTTCAATTCAGCACCCCCGCGTCGGGAGCGTCTATGACCCGGAACCCCACTAACCACATTGCTCTCGCCACCTCAAATGGATCGGCGTTGAGGTGATCGTCGAGGCAGTGCTGCCCTTGAGGGCGACAGGCGGCTACTCTTACCTCGACACGCAGCGAGCGGAGATCCTGCTGCAAAGTTTGGACAAGTTCTGGGCCGGCGCGCGAAAGCTCGTCATCTGGATTGTCGTCGCGGATGACGCGGCCGAAATGGCGACTACCCTGCCCAACTACCAACGCATTGTGCCTCGAGTCGTCAGAGAACGCGATCTGATTGGGGAGCTCGCCGACTTCCCAGATGCGCCAGGGTGGTACAAACAGCAGCTCATCAAGCTGGCAGCGCATAGCGTGGTCAGCACGCCTTTCTACCTCGTGCTGGATGCCGATCTCATCTGCGCACAACCGTTCTCCGAGGAAAGCCTGGTCGTGGATGGCAAGGCGCTGACTGATTGGGAATGGAAATCGACCCACGAGGAGTGGTGGCAAGGTTCCGCCAAGTTCCTGCAATACAAAGGACCGCTGAAGGGGTTCGGGATGTCGGTGACACCGGAGGTGTTATGCGGGCAGATTTGCAAACAGCTGCTGGCCCACGTTGGCGAACTTTACAACGAGCACTGGTGTTCAGCGTTGATGCGGATACAGATATGGACAGAGTTCACGCTATACTGCCTTTACGCAACTCAAAATCAATTTATGCAACAATACCATCATTCTCGGCCCTGGATGATTCGTCACGGGAAGGCGCTCAGATCACGACATAACGTCTGGTTCGCGAAGGACTTCGGAAAGTGGACCCCAAGTCGGGCATTTGCTGCTGAAGGCCGGGGTATCTTCATGGTCTGCCAGAGCAACACAGAAATAGATCCAAAGCGGATTCGTGAAAAGCTGCGCGACTTCTTATGATGTCGGACGGGGATCGATGAGTTGGCCTCACGTAAAGTCAGCGGTCGCCGTTAAAGTCCAGGACGGCTTCCAAGTCAGTGCTGCTGCGAACTCGTCCGGTACGGCAAGCCCCGTTTCACCAACGGCGAACCGACCATGACGCGATAGAGGCGGCATGGTCGGTTCGCACATCAGGTGCCAATGCCGCTGAAATGGGCGTCGGTCACGGAAGTATCGCGGGGCGGCGATCTACGCAATACCATGATCCGTCAGTTCACTTGAGAAAGTAGGCAAAGGAAGCATGCATGTGCTGCCGGCATAAGGCCGGAAAACAGCGCATGGAGCCGACGATGACGAAGCAAAAAAAGACGACCGGTCCTGGCAGGAAGAAGCTTAGCGGGGCGACAGCCTCCGCTGGTGGACCTAAGACCAAGCTCGGCCAGCTAGAGGGCATGTTGCGGCGCAAAGAGGGCGCGACCATCGCCCAGATCGCCACGGCGCTGGATTGGCAACCGCATAGCGTGCGAGGGGCGATCTCAGGTTCGCTGAAGAAGAAGCAAGGCCTGACCGTTACCAATCAGACGACTGAAGACGGTCATCGCCTTTACCGGATTGCCTAACGGCTCAACCAATGTCCGCAAGGCATGATGATACACTCACGGCCGAGATCGCCCAGCTGGACGGTCTCGGCCTTGGGGCCCTACGCGATCTCTGGCGCCAGCGTCTCGGGTCTCCGCCGCGCTTTGCCAGCACGGAAGTGACGCGCCTTTGGTTGGCGTGGGAACTGCAGGCGCATGCGCGTGGAGGGTACGATTCGGCAACCCGTCGCCGGCTAAGGCAATTGGTCAATTCCGCTGAGACCAATGCTACTCCAAAGCCGACATCGTCTATGGCCCTGAAGCCCGGTACCGTTCTGACACGCGAGTGGGCAGGGGTGACTCATCGAGTGATGGTCCTGGAGGAAGGTTTCGCTTGGGCCGGTCAGAACTATCGCTCCCTATCGGAGATAGCCACCCGGATAAGCGGCACCCGCTGGTCAGGGCCGCGCTTCTTCGGGCTGAAGCAGCGTGATCGGTCATGACCGCTGTCCGCCGCTGCGCCGTCTATACTCGTAAGTCATCAGAGGAAGGTCTCGAGCAGGCCTTCAACTCCCTGCATGCCCAACGAGAGGCCTGCGAGGCATACATAAAGAGTCAGGCGCATGAGGGTTGGAAACTTGTAAAGACCACCTATGACGACGGTGGCCTGTCCGGCGGCTCCATGGAGCGGCCGGCGCTGCAGAGGCTGCTTGCCGACGTGGCGGCCGGGCGGATCAATGTGATCGTGGTCTACAAGGTCGACCGGCTAACGCGCTCGCTCGCGGACTTCGCCCGGATCGTGGAGACACTCGACAATCAGGGCGCAAGCTTTGTGTCGATCACACAGCAGTTCAATACCACCACCTCGATGGGACGATTGACCTTGAACGTGCTGCTGTCGTTCGCGCAGTTCGAACGCGAGGTCACGGGTGAGCGTATCCGCGACAAGATCGTGGCCTCGAAGCGCAAGGGCATGTGGATGGGAGGGTCCTTGCCCCTGGGCTACGACGTCAAGGATCGTGAGCTGATCGTGAACGAGGCCGAGGCAAAAACGGTCAGGGAGATCTTCGAAACCTATGTTCGCCTGGGCACGATATCTAACGTGCAGGAAAATCTCCGGCGGCGCGGCATCCTGAGCAAGCGCTGGACGTCATCAACAGGTCGGACCTGGGGTGGCGTGAACTTCGGGCGAGGTCCTCTCTACTGGCTGCTCCGCAATCGAGTCTACGTGGGGCAGGTTGCTCACAAGGGGCAGGTTTACGAAGGGCGCCAGCAGGCGATCGTTGATCGGACACTTTGGGAGCAAGCGCAGAAACTATTGTCGGCCAAGAGTTCGGCACGGGAGCACCGGCCGATTGCTCCAGGCGGCCGATCGCTGGCGGGTCTGCTCTTCGACGACAGTGGCAATGCGATGAGCCCGACTTATACGTTCCGGCGCGGTCGACGATATCCTTACTATGTGAGCCAGGCCCTGCTGCAGAATGATAGGGGGCGAGCCGGATCGATCGCCCGGGTACAGGCCGAGGAAATCGAGCGGCTGATACATATGGCATTGAGTTCCGCCGGTGAGGCCTGTTCCTCTGCAGAGGCGATGAGGAATCGGGTCGAGCGCGTGATCGTGCGCACAGATCGGGTCGAAATCGTCAAGGCGACGACTGATGACGCCTTGGCGGATGCAGAAGAAACCCCAGCGTCGCGGACTATCGTCGTGATGGCCAAATTGGCACATCGCAACCGGGCCAGGATCCTTGATGACGGTTCGGCCGGCCCCAATCCGGCATTGATGAGGGCGCTTGGCCGTGCGCATGAGTGGCGCGGCTGGATGGAGCAGGGCGAGGCAATGTCGTATCGAGCCATCGCCAAAAGGGCCGGGGTCACGCCGAGCCATGTGCAGACCATCCTGCCCCTTGCGTTCCTGGCCCCGGGTCTGACACGTGAACTGCTGGATGGCCGTCGCCACTTGAGCGGTCGGCTGATGATCCGAATGCGCCAGGGTATACCGGCCGACTGGGCCCAGCAGCTCGACAGGCTCTGACGCCGGTCTACCCCGGCACCCACTCCAAACTGATGGCGAAATCTAGGGCGAGGAGTTTCGGTCATGGCCGCCAGCGGCGCGCGCACTGGCGTTCTCGCCGAGGCCCACGATCGCAGAGTTATGTCTCGGGAAATGGCGCCCGGAGACTTTCGGCCCAAAACGCCCTGTCCGCCCTAAATAGCGCCAAAGACATCAGTCTCTGGTGTAACTCCGGGTCCACAAAGTGCCGAATTATGCGGTGTTATTGGCTAACGACTCGCCGCCGGAGTTAGCGGCGACGAGCGGTTGGTAGGCCCGGCAGGATTCGAACCTGCGACATAACCGTTATGAGCGGCTCGTTCTAACCACTGAACTACGGGCCCCCTACCGACCGACCGGCGCCGGGGTCGCCCTTTTAGCCTATTCGGCGGGCGGCACGAACATATAGCCGATGCCGCGCACGGTGCGAATGACGGTGGGCTTCTCCGGGGTAGGCTCGATCTTGCGCCGCAGCCGCGTGATGCGGAGGTCGATGGCCCGGTCGAGCGGGTCGCGGCTGCGATGGCTGGTGGTTTCCAGGAGCCAGTCGCGGCCGAGCGGCCGGTTCGGGTTCTCGGCGAAGATTTTCAGGATATCGAACTCGCCCGAGGTGAGGGCCACGTCGTTGTCCGCTGAATCGAGCAGCAGGCGCCGCGGGAGGTCGAGGGTGAACGCGCCCATGCGGATCCGTTCGAGGCGCGACGGCGTCGATTTGTTCACCGACCGGCGCAGCACGCTCTTGCAGCGGGCCAGCAGTTCGCGCGGCTCGTAGGGCTTGGCGACGTAGTCGTCGGCGCCGCTTTCGAGGCCCTGCACCTTGTCCACGGCGTCGGCGGCGGCGGACAGCATGATGATGCCGACCCGGGTGTTGCTCTCGCGCAGCCAGCGGGCCAGCGCAAAGCCGTCCTCCTGGCCGGGGAGCTGGACGTCGAGCAGCACCAGGTCGGGCATGGCGCGGGAGATCTGCCGCCGCATCTGCACGCCGTTCTCGACGCCGATGACGCTTAGATCGTTGTTCACGAGATAGGTCTCGGCCGCTCGACGCTGAAAAGCGTCGTCCTCGACCAGCAGGACTGAGGGTTGCTGCATAATTAATGTTCCAAAAAGTAACGAGTTCTAATGAGTACAAAATACCATTTATTTACAATGATTTATAGAACTATCTTAACATTTTTGATACAGTAATTGGGTCTGATTGCCACGGGCTAACCACATGTTGTTTGCTGCCTCTCACCAACCAACACGGCGCGTGCCAGCGCGGATGGGGGACCATGTCGGTCGCTGCGGCTGATCCTGGCGCCGCGGAAGCGGGGGACGCGGGCTCAGCCCGGCAGGAGGCGTTCGTCTGCGCCGAACTCATCCGGCGCCTGTTCGAGGGTTCGGCGCAGTCGCGCTATTTTTCGTTCGTGCTCTGGCCGGTGATCGCGGCGATCTACTGGCGCCAGGCCGACCTGCTCGACCTCGCCATTCCCTTCGCGGCCCACGTTGCGGTCACCATCGGCTTCGACGTATTGCGGCACAATTTCGTCCGGGCGCGTCCGGCCGACGAGCAGGTGGTCCGCTGGGGCTGGTGGTTTGCCGGGCTCTCCTTCCTGGCGGGGGCCTGCTGGGGGGCGGCGGGCTTCATTCTCGCCTCCAGCGATTACGAGTTGCAGCGCATGCTGCTCAGCCTGGTCCTGCTCGCCACCATCACCACGGCGGTGCCGATCCGCTCGGCCCATCCGCCGACCTTCTATGCTTTCGCCGTCGCCACCGCGGCGCCGCTGCTGCTCGTGCTGCTGACGGCGGCCGACCCGTTCTTCCAGCTGGTCGGCATCGCCGGCGGCGCCTATGTCGGCCACTTGATGGTCTACGTGCGCGATGTCCATCGCTGGCAGTACGACAACATCGCGCTCGCCGTGCAGAAGGAGGACCTCGCGCGGCGCCTGCAGGTCGCCTACGACGAGGCACGCTTGGCGCGCGACGCCGCACTTGCCGCCCAGTGCGAGGCCGAGAATGCCAACCAGGCCAAGTCGACCTTCCTTGCCACCGTCAGTCACGAGATCCGCACGCCGATGAACGGCGTGCTCGGCATGATCGACGTCCTCGAACGCACGCCGCTTTCCCTCGAGCAACACGAATCGCTGGCGACGGTGCACCACTCGGCGGCGTCGCTGCTGCGCATCATCGACGACATCCTCGATTTCTCGAAGATCGAGGCAGGCCATCTCGATCTCGAGATCCTCGACTTGTCGACGGTGGAGCTGATCGAAGGTGCGGCCGAAACACTGGCACCGCAGGCGGCTGCCAAGGGCTTGAAGCTCGCAGCCTATGTCGCGCCCGACGTACCCGCCCACGTGCTGGGCGATCCCCTGCGACTGCGGCAAATCCTGTTCAATCTTCTGGGCAACGCCATCAAGTTCACCGAGGCAGGCTCGGTCAGGCTCACGCTGGAGTGCCGGCCCGATCATGGCGAGGGCGGGGGCGAAGGCCAGATTGGGCTCGTCATCAGGGTTGCCGACACCGGCATCGGCCTCACCGCCGAACAGCGCGGGCGGCTGTTTCAGCCCTTCGTGCAGGCCGACAGCTCGACCACGCGCCGCTTCGGCGGAACCGGTCTCGGCCTGTCGATCGTGCGCCGCCTCGCCGAGGCCATGCATGGCGGAGTCGAGGTCGAGAGCGAAGCCGGCGTCGGTTCGAGCTTCACCGTCACCGTACGACTGGCCCCGGCCCAGCCTGCGGCTGTACCAGTGCCGGAATCGCCGCTGAAAGACCTGTCGCTCTTTCTTGCGCTGCCCGATCCCGACGAGGCGCGAGCAATCGAACGCTATCTCCGGGACGCCGGCGCAGAGGTTCGGACTGCGGCGCCAAATGGTCCCTTCGTCGGAATCGAAGTCGTCGGTACGACCAGGGGAGCCCAGCGGATTGCCCTGCACGATGCTCCGGCGACCGCCGATGGTGTCGAGGGCCTGCCGAGGCCATGGCGCCGCGATATGCTGATCCGGGCGGTGGCCCGTGTCGCTGGCCGGGGGACTTTGGCCTCACCGGCTGCGCTCAACGTGCACGGCGTTTCCCCGCGGCTGAAGGGACGCGTGCTGGTCGTCGACGACAACTCGGTCAACCGCAAGATCCTGACACGACAGCTCGAACTCGCCGGCGCGTCGGTCGATTCGGCCGCCGGCGGCGAGGAGGCGCTCGATCTGTGGCGCCAGGGTGCCTACGACCTCGTGCTGGCGGACCTCCAGATGCCGACCATGGATGGCTTCGAGCTTGCCCGGCGGATCCGCGCCAGCGAAGCCGCCGATCGGCGGCCGCGCACACCCATCCTTGCCGTCACGGCCAGCACGCTGGAAGAGCAGGAACAGAGGAGCCGCTTGGCCGGCATGGACGGCTTCATCACCAAGCCGATCGGCATCGATCCGCTCCTGGCGATCCTCGACGTCTGGCTGAAGGACGCCCGGGCGACATGAGCAAAGCCTATGACCGCGCCAGGCTAACTGAACTGTTCGGTAACGATTTTCGCGCTCTGGCTGAGGTCGAGCGCGAATTTCTCGATACCGCGCGCGCAGCCGAGCGCGAAATCACCGGGACCGACGATCTCGCCGCCATCGCCCGCGTGGCGCACCGCCTCAAGGGGGCGTCGGGCATGATCGGTGCGGATGCGCTGTGTCGTGTCGCCGACGGAGTTGAGAGAGCGGCCAACGCCGTCGATCGGCCGGGCGTGCGACGCCTGCACGGCGCGTTGAGCGAGGAAGTGCGCCGCGTCGCCGAACAGGCGGGTGTTGCTGCTGGCTAGAGTAGGCTCATGTCTTGCTGGGGGCGCGCCACTCCAGTGGCGCGATCTTCCTTACTATGATCGACGACGCGCG
>CAMDOT010000239.1 GCA_945903635.1 Rhizobium sp. Q54
CGCCCGCCACGATAGAGGGGCTGGGTGACCGTGAAATCAGCGGTGAGGGTGTCCAGGTTGGTCGTTGTGGTCGAACCTTGCGTATCGTCTTTCGTATGATGGCGATCGGCACTGGGTGAGGTGGTCACCCGCGGCCGCCAGTTGGACAAAGCCTGAGGAACGCCTTCATCCGTCTGTCGCAGGCGTGCGCGGCCGGACAGGATGACCGGATTGGTGTTGTAGGCGGCTGCCAGAGCTTCCTGGAAGGTTTGGGCGCGCACCGGCGCCGCCATTGATAGACCGAGTCCGGCAGCGATGACTGCGCCGAGTGTGGCCAGGGCCCATACGTGCCTCGAGGCGACTTGACCGGTCATTTTTTCTCCTCGCGAACGGCATCAATTCGCATTCGCGCACTTGTATCATACCAGGTGGCTCCACGCCTTTCCGAGGAGGCGCTGATTTTAGGGCGACGGGTCGGCGACCTCGGCGCTATTGTCGGACCGATGCTCCAGGGCTCGCGTAGTCCTGCCAGGCAATCGGATCGAGAGTTGGATTCCAATCTGATCCGCTGACGTCAAGAGTAAGACACGGAACTGGCGATGCTCGATCGGCTCAACCGCTATGCTCATGGCTATGTCGCTATCCCGGTCATCGCCGCGCTGCAGGGCCGTGGCGTACTCGACCATCTGTCGAGCACGGGCCCGATCGCGCGCGACGCGCTCGGTCGTCACTATGGCGCCAATGCTGGGCATTTCGCGGCAGCCTCGCGCCTGCTTGTCAGCCTCGGCTGGCTGGACGAGTCACCAGAAGGCCTGAGACTCTCCGCAACTGCCGGCGACCGGATGCGGATTCCCGCAGATGTGACAGAGCTGCTCGCGGTCTTCGCCGACGACGTGCTGGGTGATGCGGCAGCGAAGGCACGACTCGCTCGCTGGCTTCCCGCGATCTCGTCGCGCTGGGGTGGCCCAGACAATCTTGTGGCCGGGATGCTGGACGGGCTCGTCGTCGCGCCGGTGCTGGCCGCACTCTGCCGGCATGGCACGATTACTAAAGTCGTCGATTGGTCGCGTCTTGCCCTGGACGGGCTTGACGCCGATGCCGTGATGCTGGTCGATCGGCTGTGGCGATCCGCCCGATGGGGCGGCTGCGTCGACGGCGTGCTCGAATCCGATGGCCCCTCAGCCTGCATGCTCGAGCACGGCCTCGATCTCGCCACCACGCTGTCGTACCGGCCGATGCTGGCGCAGATGGATGCGTTGCTGTTCGGCGACGCGCGGGCGGCGGTGGCGACCATCGGCGGGGTCGGGGAGCATGTCGACCGTCAACTCAACGTTCTTGGCTGCGGTTTCCAGCACCAACGGTTCGTCGCCGACCTGGTGGCCCTGCTGCGCGATCGCTTCGACGGCAGCCGGCCCGCCGACGAGCCCGATGTGGTGATCGACATGGGCGCCGGCGACGGCTCGCTGCTCGCGGCGATCCACGACGCGGTGCGGGGGACCTCCGAACGCGGCAAGCGGCCGCTTGTCATGGTGGCTGCGGACTCCAATTCTGCCGCCTTGGCCGAAGCCGGCAGGACGCTGTCGGGTCGTGACATTCCGCATCGCCTGGTCGAGGCAAGCATCGACGATCCGGCCGGGCTGTTGGCACGGCTCGCCGATGTCGAACTCGCCGGCCGGCGGGCACTGCATGTTCGCTCCTTCCTCGACCACAAACGTGCCTGGCATCCGCCCTCCGATGCAAATGCCGCGGCTCACAGACGCCGGCATAGGCTCGAGAGCGTGCATGTCGCACCTGACGGCACGGCAATCGACCCGGCCGACGCCGTGCAGGCCCTGGTCGAGCATCTTGGGCGCTGGTCCGCCATGACCGGAGACGGCGGGCTGGCCGTCGCCGAGGTGCACGCGTTGCCTGCCGCAACGGTGCGCGCGCATCTCGATGAGTGCGAAAACCTCCACTTCGATGCATGTCACGCGTTTTCCGGCCAGCAGTTGGTGGAGGCTCACATTTTTCTCCTGGCGATGGCCGAGGCCGGGTTGTTCGCACGTGCCGGCACGCTCGTCCGTTATCCGCGGGCGCTGCCGTTCACGCGCATCACGTCGGCTTGGTACGAGCGACGGCCCTATCGCATCAGGCTGGCGGATCCAGGTGACATCGACGCCCTTGTGATGCTCGATGAAGCCGGTTGGGCACCGGCGCTGCGCTTCGGCCGTGCGTGCATCGAAGCGAGGCTGGCGAACTGCCCGAACGGCGTTCTGGTCGCGGAGACGGACGGCGGAGTGGTGGCGGCCGTCTATGTCGGCCGCCTGCCAACCGCGGACGCGGTGCATGGTCGCACACTGGAGTCTTGCCTCGATGACAATGCGGTCGAGGGCTCTATCCTGCAGCTGCTCGGCGTGATCGCCGGGCCGTCCGCGCCGCTGGGGCTGGGCGACGCCTTGCTCGACTTTGTGCTCGATTGGGCGTCTTGCCAACCGGGCGTGACCGGGATCGCCGGCGTAACCCGCTTCGGTGCCTATGCCGCACGGGCAGACCTCACGCCCGAGCAATATCTGGCACTCGTCGATTCCGACGGGTTGCCGCTCGACCCGATCGTCCGCTTTCACCACCAGCGCGGCGCGCGGATCGCAGGCTTGGTGCCTGGATTTCGGCCGACCGATGCCGACAACCTCGGCATCGGCGTGCTCGTGCTCTATCCGCGGCAGGGCGACGGGCAAGCCACGATCCCGCGCGCTGCGGCCACCCTCGACACCGCTTCCATGGACCCTGCTGCCATCGTACGCGCGTCGGTGCTGGCGCTGCTGGGGCCAGAGAAGGCAGCCGCCTTCGCGTCCGATCGCCCGGTGCGCGAGCTCGGTCTCGACTCTCTCGACATGCAGGAGCTTCGCCGGCTGTTGTCGGCTCGTCTCGGCTGTCCCATCGATCCCGGCTTCTTCTTTCGTTTCCCGAGTGTCGACGCCGCTGTCGCGGCTCTCGGCGCTGCTGCGCCGACGGAGGGGGCAGAACCGCGGCCACGAGGGCGTGCCGATCCGAAGGTCGCGCCCGTCGCGGCTCCGACTGGCGCTGCAAGAGGTTGGGCGCCAATCGCCGTCATCGGTCATGCCGGCCGATTTCCCGGCGCCGACGATCCCGAGATGTTGTGGCGCAACCTGATGGCCGGCGTCGACGCGATCTGCCGGGTGCCGCCGGGCCGCTGGGATGCCGAGAAGCTGACCGCGCCCGAGCCGGGTACGCCCGGCCTGATGGACAGCGCCGAGGGCGGCTTTATCGACGGCATCGATCTGTTTGATGCGGCCTTCTTCCGCCTGTCGCGACGTGAGGCGGCGAGGCTCGACCCGCAGCAGCGGCTTCTCCTCGAAACCAGCTGGCAGGCTCTCGAGCGCGCCGGCATCGACCCCGGAACCCTCGCCGGCAGCCTGACCGGTGTCTTCATCGGCCAGTTCTCCCACGACTACGAGCTGATGCAGGTCAAGGACTCGCGGGCGATGAGCCTGTCTATGATCTATAGCCTCGGCGGCTCGGCGGCAGGCGCGGCCGGACGGCTCTCCTATTTCTACGGCAGCCTGGGCCCGGCGATCGCGATCGATACGGCGTGCTCGTCCTCGCTGGTGGCGATCCACGCGGCATGCCGGTCGCTCCAGGCGGGCGACGTCAACCTGGCGGTGTGTGGCGGCGTCAACGCGATCCTCTCGCCCGAGCTCTGCATCGCCTTCTCCCAGGCCGGCATCCTGTCGGCCGATGCGCGGTGTCGAACTCTCGACGCGTCAGCCAGCGGCTATGGCCGCAGTGAGGGCTGCGGTATCGTGCTCCTGAAGCGGCTGGACGACGCGATCGCCGATGGAGATCGCATCGAGGCGGTGGTGCTCGGCGGTGCTCTCGGCCAGGACGGGGCGTCGAACGGCTTCGCCGCGCCCAATGGCGCGGCCCAGGAGGCATTGATCCGGCGCGCGCTTGTGGTCGCCGGCATCGAGCCGGGCGATGTCGACATGGTGGAGATGCATGGCACCGGCACCGCGGTCGGCGACCTCGTTGAGGTGGGGGCGTTGACTCGCATATTTGCCGGCCGCTCCCGGCCGCTGATCCTCGGTGCGGTGAAGAGCGCGATCGGCCATCAGGAGGCCGCCGCCGGCGTTTCTGCGGTGATCAAGCTCATCCAGTGTTTTGCTCACCGCACGATTGCCCCCAACCAGCACTATCGCACTCCGGTGCCAGGCTTCGACCCGGCCACCATCCCCGCCGTCGTGCCGACAGCGCCGATGACTTGGCCCTCGCCGCAGCCATTGGCCGGTATCAGCTCCTTCGGCTACAGCGGCACGCTCGCCCATCTGATTGTCGCTGCGCCGCCGCCCGAAGACGAGGCCGCGGATCGGCGCGGCCATCACGTATATGCCTTGTCGGCGCCGACGGTGACCGCGCTTGCCGCGCTCGCCGTCCGCCATGCCGATGCGCTCTCCCGTCTTGAGGCACCACTTGCCGACGCCGCGCATACCGTGACGACCGGGCGCGCGCATTTCCGCCACCGCCTCGCCATCGCCTCGACGACCAAGACGGCGGTGGCGGAGGCGTTGAGTAGCTTTGCCGACGGCGACGGGACGCAGGTCGAGGCCGGCTCCGCGACCGCCCCGGAGACGGTGGCGCTGCTGTTTTCCGGCCAGGGTGGCCATCACCTCGCCATGACGGCGGCGCAGTTCGAAGCGGCGCCGGTCTTCCGCGAGGTGATCGAGCGCTGCGAGGCGCCGGTCCGCGACGTACTGGGCCGCTCACTGGTCGGTGCGATCTTCGGCAACGACCCGGCGGCGCTCGACACGCTGGCGCAGCCGGCGGTCTACGCCGTCCAGGCCGGGCTGTCGGCTCTGCTCCGCGCCTGGGGCATCCGCCCGACGGTCGTACTCGGCCATTCGCTCGGCGAATTCGCCGCCGCCCAGACCGCGGGCGTGTTCTCGCTTGAGGACGGCGCGCGCCTGGTTGCCCACCGCGCCCGTCTGGTTGCCGAGGCGCCGGGCGAGGGGGCTATGGCCGCCGTTGAGGCCGATGAGGAAAAGCTTCGGCCCTATCTCGAGGCGGCCGGCGGCGCCGTCACGATCGCCGCTCACAATTCGCCGAACCAGACGGTGGTGACCGGAACGGCGGCCGGAATCCTGACGCTGATCACGGCCGCCAAGGCCGGCGGCCTGCGCTGTCATCGCGTGCCGGTGCCGCATGCCTTTCATTCGGCGATGATGGAGCCGATCCTCGACGCTTTCGCTACCGTCGCCACCACTGTGCCGCGCGCCGTACCGACCATCACCTATATCTCGTCGCTGGAGGCTGGGCTGGCAGCGGAGGCTGTGGCAACGCCGGATTACTGGGCGCGGCACCTCCGCCATCCCGCGCGTTTCCGCAGCGCCGCCAGGGTCCTCGCCGGCATGGCGCCGGGCTTGGCCATCGAATGCGGGCCGTTGCCGATGCTGACGGGAATGATCAGGGCCGAGGGCCTCGGCCTCGACATTCGTCCGACGCTGGGTGTCGAGGGCGACGAATGGGCCGGCCTGATGGCGGTCCTGGCCCGTGCCTATTCCGGCGGCGCGGCGATCGACTGGCGTGCCGTCGACGATGGCTTGCGCCGGCCGCGCGTGATCCTGCCGACCTATCCGTTCGAGCGGCAGCGCCACTGGTTCACCGATACCGTGGCCGTCGGGCGCGCCCGGACGGGGACGGCGGCCAATGCCTGAGCTGGTGCTCGCCTGGTGCCTCACCGATCGGAGAGCAACCGCAATCGCCGAAGGATCCGGCCTCTCCATTGTGTCGGGCGATGGCGGTCGGTTGCGTCTCGACCTGCCCTCACCGGAGGCGGCGTCGGCGATGGCGCGGGTTGCCGCTCCCGATGGGCTGAGCGAGTCGGACCTGGCCCGATTGCCCGACGCCGTCCGCGCGCTGACAGCGCTCGAACGCCTCCGCTTGGCCGGCCGACTGGAGTGGCTGGCGACGGTCTCGGGACATCCCTTCGCCAGCATCGTGCCGCTGAGCCATCGCTTCGAACCCGGAGAGTTGCCCGGGGCCGGCGCCGTCATAGACCGGTTCGTCTACCTGCGCCGCGACGCCGGTGCCGCCATTCTGGAATCTCCCGAGGCCGCCTGCCGGCTCCTCCTTGCTCCGGCCGCGGCTGCCGCGGTGGCGCGGTTGATGGCCGGCGAGACGAGGGCTGGTGACGAGCCGGCGCGGACGCTGCTGGGACGCACGGGCTTCCTCGTCTCGGCGGCGGAATCCGACACCCGCAAGGTCTGGTCGTTTCACGATCGGATGTTCCACGCTGCAAGCCGCCCGGCACACGAGGCCTTGCGCTTCGGTCCGACCGCTCGTTTCAAAGGCGTGCTGCCGCCGCCCGATCCGATATGGGGCGATGGGCCGCCGGCGCGACCGACGTTGCCGGATGCGGAGTCGACGCCTCTGCATCAGCTCCTTGAGCGCCGCCGGTCGGTTCGGGACTTTGCTGATCAGCCGCCCTCGCGCGCTCAGCTGGAGGCATTGTTTTCGCGGACGCTCAGGATCACGGCGCGTCGCCGTGCCGGGGCGGAGAGCTGGCTCGAGCGTCCGGTCCCGGCCGCAGGCGGAGCCGGCGAGATCGTCGGATATCTCGCTGTCCGCGCCGCCGACGGCATGGAGCCGGGGATCTGGCGCCATGACGCCCTGGCCGACCGGCTCGACCGGGTCGCCTCATCCGCGCCGCCGCTCGATCGGCTGTTCGAGATGGTCGCCGCCTTCATCCAGCGCCCCGGCGCGCCGCCGCCGGCCATCATTGTCTTCGCTGCCCGGCTGCCTCAGCTGGCCTGGAAATACGAGGCGATCGCCTATCGCCTGGCGCTGCTCGACGCCGGCGCGGCGCTCGGCGTCCTGCATCTGGTGGCCGAGGATGTCGGGCTCGGTGCCTGCGCCGTCGGCACCATCAACCCGAGGCACCTCGCGGCCCTGACCGGAATGGACGGCTTCGCGGAGATTTCGCTCGCGGAGATCGCCGTGGGGCGGCCGGTTTGATCGCGCCCGCGGCCGACGGCGCCGGTGGCCCGGCGGGGCGGACGGCGCCCATGGAGTCGGCACGCCGGCGCGTGGTGTTCATGTATTCGGGCCAGGGCGCGCAATATTTTCAGATGGGCCGCGCGCTGTTCGACGGCGACCCCGTCTATCGCGACGCGCTCTTCCGCGCCGAACGCATGTGCGGACCGATCGACGGTCGCACTGTCAGCGAGATCCTGTTCTCCCGCCCGCTGGCCGACAGCGAGCGCTTCGATCGTCTGGCCGAGACCCATCCGGTCCTGCTGTCGGTCGCCTGGGCGCTGACCGAAGCGCTGGCGGCGCGCGACGTCCGACCCGACGTGGTGCTGGGCTACAGCTTGGGCGAGACCATCGCTGCCGTAGTCACGGGCGCGCTCTCGCTCGATCAGGCGTTCTGGGCCTTGAGGGCGCAGGCGGCGCTCTATGAGCGCAGCGCGCCGCCAGGACGGTTGGTCGCGGTGCTCGACCGCCCGGAACTGCTCGACGACGCGCCCGAGTGGCGCGGCCGGGCGCATCTCGCCGCGATCAACGGGCCCGGTCATATCGTCGTGGCGCTGGCGGAGGCCGATCTGGCCGCCTTCATCGGCTGGCTGCAGGTGCGTGAACGCGTGAATTTCGTTCTGCCGGTGCGCTTCGGATTTCACTCGCCGCTGGTCGAGGCGGTCAAGCAGGGCTTTCTCGACATTGCCGGACAGCTCGGCTTCGGCCGGCCACAACTGCCGATGATTTCCTGTGCCTTGGCAGCGCCGGTCGAGGTGCTGGACGCAAGGCATTTCTGGACAGTCAACCGCGGCATGGTGCGGTTCGCCGATGCTGTCCGCGATCTTGCGGCCGATCCCGCGGCGGTGCTCATCGACGTCGGTCCGTCCGGGACGCTCGCGGGATTCATCCGGCTGGCCGGCGGGTCGCGCGCGGCGGCGCTGCCGGTGATGAACCAGTTCGGCCGCGACAAGCAGACCCTCGAACAGGTGGTGGAGTACATCCGATGACCCGCATCTTCTGCTTCCCCGGCCAGGGCTCGCAGGCGCGCGGCATGGGCAAAGACCTGTTCGATTCCTTTCGAGAAGTCGAGCAGCAGGCGGACGAGATCCTCGGCTACTCGATCCGCAAACTCTGCCTCGAGGATCCGGACGGCAATCTGGTGCACACCCAGTACACCCAGCCGGCGTTATATACAGTCGGCGCCATGGCCTATCGCCGGCGCGTTGAGGAACTCGGCGACACCCCCGAATTCGTCGCCGGCCATAGCCTCGGCGAATACAACGCCCTGCTCGCTGCCGAGGCTTTCTCATTTGCCGACGGGCTGAAGCTGGTGCAGCGCCGGGGGGCGCTGATGGGCGAGGCCTCAGGCGGGGGCATGGCGGCGGTGGTCGGCGCCGACATCGACAGCATCTGGGCGACGCTGGCGGAGAGCGGGGAGGCGACGATCGACGTGGCCAACCACAACTCGCCGCGGCAGGCGGTCCTGGCCGGGCCGACCGAGGCGCTCGAACGCGTCGCGCCGCGCTTCGAGGCGAGGAAAGGCGTTCGCGTCATCGCGCTCAACGTCCGTACCGCCTTCCACTCGCGCTACATGGCGTCGACCAAGGCGGCCTTCGGCGCCTATGTC
>CAMDOT010000240.1 GCA_945903635.1 Rhizobium sp. Q54
AGACACCGCCCAGCACCGGCTCGATCGCGGCGAATACGTCTTCCTGCGTGACGAAGCTCATCTCGAAGTCGAGCTGGTAGAACTCGCCCGGCGCACGGTCGGCGCGGGCGTCCTCGTCGCGGACACAGGGTGCGATCTGGAAATAGCGATCGAAACCCGACACCAACAGCAGCTGCTTAAACATCTGCGGCGCCTGCGGCAGCGCGTAGAACTTGCCGGGATGGAGCCTGCTCGGCACCACGTAGGAGCGCGCGCCTTCGGGGCTGTCGGCGGTCAGGATAGGCGTCTGGAACTCGATGAAGTCCTGCTCGATCATGCGCCGGCGCAGGCTTGAGATGACCTGGCTGCGCAGCACGATGTTCTTGTGCAGCTTGTCCTTGCGCAGGTCGAGGAAGCGGTACTTGAGGCGGAGTTCCTCCGGCGTCGTGTCGTTCTCGATGTGAACCGGAATCGGCAGCGGCTCGGCCATCGACTGCACGACCATGTCAGCGGCGTCGAGTTCCACCTGCCCGGTCGCCAGGCGCGGATTGACCGTGGCGGCCTCGCGCGCAACCACCTTGCCAGTCACCGTGACCACGCTTTCGGTGCGCACCGCCTCGGCGATCTTGAAAACCGGGCTGCCGGCGTCGACCACCACCTGGGTCACGCCATAGTGATCGCGCAGGTCGATGAACAGCAGATTGCCGTGGTCGCGCTTGCGCTGGACCCAGCCCGACAGGCGGGCTTCCTGGCCGACATTCTGCGGCCTGAGCGCGCCGCACGTATGGGTTCGGTAGACTGAAGACATTACATATTTTCCGGGTTTTATAGGCCCGGCAAAAGGCACGGATTGACCGAGCAAGTCAAGGGAACGGGGCCGCCCCCGCTTGAGCCTCGGCCGGGTTGTCTTTGCCCGTGGCGGCTGCGCCCGCTATAGATCGCCTCTAATGAAGCTCATCACCACGACCGACGAACTCGCCGCCTTCTGCAAGCCTCTGGCCGAGGCCGAATTCGTCGCCGTCGACACCGAATTCATGCGCGAACGCACCTACTGGCCCAAGCTCTGCCTGGCCCAGGTGGCGGGACCCGAGGACGCCGCCGCGATCGATGCCCTGGCCGAAGGCATCGACCTGGCGCCGCTCGACGAGCTGATGGCCAACCCACGTGTGCTGAAGGTCTTTCATGCCGCCAGGCAGGACCTCGAAATCTTCTACCTGCGCATGACGCAGGTGCCGCAGCCGCTGTTCGACACCCAGGTCGCCGCCATGGTCTGCGGCCACGGCGAGGCCGCCTCCTATGAGTCGCTCGCCACCAAACTCGCCAAGGCGAAGATCGACAAATCGAGCCGCATCACCGATTGGAGCCGCCGGCCGCTCAGCGAACGCCAGATCACCTATGCGCTGTCGGACGTCACTCATCTCCGCGTGGTCTACGAGAAGCTGAAGCAGCAGCTCGAGCGGACGGGCCGGCTGCCCTGGATTACCGAGGAAATGGCGGTCCTCAACGATCCTGCTACCTATAAGGCTGACCCCGAGCAGGCTTGGCGCCGGCTGAAGCCGCGAGGCTCCTCGCCTCGCCTGTTGGCAATCCTGAAGGAATCGGCGGCGTGGCGCGAACGGACCGCACAGCGCATCGACATTCCGCGCCAGCGCCTGCTCCGCGACGAGCAGCTTCTCGAGATTGCCAGCCATGCCCCCAAGACGATCGAGGAACTGGGCATGACGCGCGGCCTCGGCCGCGGCTTCGCCGAAGGCTGGCAGGGTCGCGAACTCATGGAGGCCATCGAGCGGGCACGCAGCCTGCCCGAGGCCGAATTGCCGGCCCGCGACAAGCCCACCGAGCAGCTCCGCGCGCCAGGCGCCATCGTCGACCTGTTGCGCACCCTGCTCCGCCTGAAGGCCGAGCAAGCCGGTGTTGCCGGCCGTCTCGTGGCCAGCGCCGACGAACTCGATCGTCTGGCGGCGGGAAAACGCGACCTGCCGGTGCTCAAGGGCTGGCGGCGCGAAGTGTTCGGCGTCGACGCCGTCGCCCTGATCGAAGGCCGCGTCGCCCTGGCCCTCTCGGGCGACCAGGCGCGCCTGATTCCCGTCACGCCCGCCGAGTAGGCCGCCTCCTAGGCCGAGACAATCACCGGCCTGAGATCGAACGCTTCGGCGGCCGTCTGCAGCCGCCGGGCCGTCACGTCGCCCAGCGCGCCCTTCAGCCCCGCCGGCACGATCAGCCGCAGCTCGCGATCGGTGCGGCGAAGTGAGATCTGCGGCAACAGGCCGGGCGCGCCCCCCGAGAGGTTGTAGGCGAGCCTCAGGCAGGCTCCCAGCCGACGCGCGAATGCCTTGCCCTTGTTGTCGGAGAGCCTGAGCGCGGTATCGATCGTCGCCGACTTGGGCTCGCTCTTGTAGCGATAGGTCAGCACCATCGCGAGAACGGCACGGTCGCGATGGCTCATGCCCGGCGCCGGCAGATGCAGCACCCGGACATAGGCCTGCTCGGCGCGATAGTCGGGGTGATCGTCCCACGAGATGTCGCTCAGATGGCAGGCCGCGGTGCGCAGGATGCGGTCGGCAGCACTCTCGTCGGCGAAGGCCGGGGTCAGCCAGTCGAAGATCTCGGTCGGCGACAGGTCGAAGCGCCGCCAGCCGGCGCCCTGCTCCTCGGCGAAGGCGATCAGCGGATGGCGTGCCTGCTCCGCCTCGCTCAGCCGCACGTGGTAAAAGCCCTCGCGCAGGCCGAATGCGGAGAAGACCACCGTCTTTGGCTTGAGCGCGACCAGCAGACGGTCGAGCGCCAGACAGGCCAGCGGCAACGTGTCGACGCGACGGCGCGACACGCCGGGCATCTTCTCCAGCGACTTGGCGCTCTGCACGGCGATCAAGCGGGCGACGGCGCGCGCCTCTTCGGCGGCGATCTCGTAGTGATGGATGATGTGCAGCGGATAGCCTGCCTGCTCCATGTGAAGGCGCGCAAAGGACCGCCACGCGCCGCCCACCGCATAGAATGTCTTGCCGGTTTCCTCGCGCAGCCAGCGCACGCTCTCGATCGCATCCACCACGGTGCGTTTGGGATCGCCCTTGCCCGAGGACATCAGGCGCAGCGGCCCAATCGGCAGCGTGCTCGACTCGCCCAGCCCACCATTGGCCAGCGCCACCAGTTCGAGGCTGCCGCCCCCCAGGTCGCCCATCACGCCGTTGGCGTCGGGCATGCCGCAGATCACGCCGAAGCCCGAGTAGCGGGCCTCATCGCGGCCGCTCACCATATGGGCGTGGATGCCGGGCCGCCGCGCGATCTCGCGCATGAAATCGGCACCGTCGGCAGCGTCGCGAACCGCGGCCGTGGCCAGCAGGTCGAGCGACGTCACCTTCATGTTGTGCGCCAGAGTGGCGAAGCGGTCGATGTTGGCCAGCGCCATCACGACGCCGTCGGGGTTCAATCGCCCGGTGGCATCCAGACCCCGGGCCAGGCCGCACAGCACCTTTTCGTTGAACACCGGCAGCGGCGCGCGACTCGCACGCTCGTAGACGACGAGACGGATCGAGTTCGAGCCCACGTCGATGATTCCGACGCGGCCCTTCTCTGAGGAGGTACGCGAAATCGGGGTGCCTGCGGTCGGTTCGCCGTCCATGCGCGCTCCCTCTACCGCAAACCAGGCCGGATTGCAGCGGCGATCCGGGCGCGACGCGGCGCCGCGGACGGCGCCTGAGACGCCGCTGGCGGGATCAGGAGCGGAGACCCAGTCGCGGCACCGCGCCGCTCAGCTTGAGCGCGCTGCCACGGCCGGAAAGCGACGGATTGGTCATGAAATAGTGATGCGCGATGAACGGCTCCTTGCCCGGATGGGGCCGGACGTAGGAACCATCGGGCGTCATGATCCAGCTCTGGCCGTCGTCCTTGAGGTTGGCGACCATGATCTGGTCGAGCACCTGTTCGTGGACCGTCGGATTTTCGACCGGGCACAGAAGCTCGACGCGGCGGTCGAGGTTGCGCGGCATCCAGTCGGCCGAAGAGAGGAAGACCTTCGCCTTCGGAGACGGCAGTGCCTTGCCGTTGCCGAAGCAGATGATGCGGGCGTGCTCCAGGAAACGGCCAATCATGCTGCGGACACGGATGTTGTCGCTGAGGCCCTTCACGCCCGGCCGCAGGCAGCAGATTCCGCGCACCACCAGATCGATCTGCACGCCCGCCCTCGACGCGACATACAGCCGGTCGATAAGACCCGCATCGACCAGGGAATTCAGCTTGATCCACATGCCGGCCGGCTTGCCGGCGCGGGCATTGGCGATCTCGGCATCGATCAGGCTGTAGAGCTTGGGACGCAGCGTTACCGGCGCGAAGGCGATCTTCTCCATCTGCTCGGGCCGGGCGTAGCCGGTCATGTAGTTGAACAGGCGCGCGGCATCGCGGCACATCGCCGGATCGCAGGTGAAGAACGACAGGTCTGTATAGATGCGCGCGGTGATCGGATGGTAGTTGCCGGTGCCGAAATGAACGTAGGTGCGGATCGACTGGGCCTCGCGGCGCACCACCATCGACACCTTGGCGTGGGTTTTTAGGTCGATGAAGCCGTAGACGACCTGGACGCCGGCGCGCTCGAGGTCGCGCGCCCAGCGGATATTGGCCTCCTCGTCGAAGCGCGCCTTGAGCTCGACCAGCGCCGTCACGGTCTTGCCCGCCTCGGCCGCGGAGATCAGCTCCTTGACGATCGGCGAATCGTGGCTGGTGCGGTAGAGGGTCTGCTTGATCGCCACCACCGCCGGATCCCGCGCCGCCTGGCGCAGGAACTGCACCACGACGTCGAAGCTCTCGTAGGGATGATGGACGACGATGTCCTTGGCCCGGATGGCGGCGAAGCAATCGCCGCCGAAATCGCGGATCCGCTCCGGGAAACGCGCGTTGTAGGGCGCGAACTTGAGGTCGGGCCGGTCGTCGACGATCACCGCCTTGACGTCGCCGATGTTGAGCATTCGGTCGAGATGGAAGACGTGCACGGTCGGCGTCTGGTCGGGAATCTCGAGCTGGTCGAACAGGAAGTCGCGCAGCTCCGCCGGCATGGCGCTGTTCACCGATATCGAGATCAGATCGCCGCGCCGGCGGCGCTTGAGCGCGCTCTCGTAGAGCAGGACGAGATCCTCGGCCTCCTCGTTGATCTCGACGTCGCTGTCGCGGATGACGCGGAAGAAGGCCTTCTCGATCACCTCGTAGCCGGGGAAGAGCCTGGGCAGGTAGATGTCGACCAGATCCTCGAGCGGCAGGAACCGGATCGCCGCACCCGGCAGTCGCACAAAGCGGTCGACCTGCGACGGCAACGGCAGCAGCGCCATCAGCGGACGCCGGTCCTCCTTGCGCTGCAGCTTCAGGATGGCGGAAAAGCCACCGTTGACGATGAACGGGAACGGGTGCGCCGGATCGATCGCCAGCGGCGTCAGGATAGGGAAGACCTGATCGATGAAATACTGGTCGAGCCAGGTGCGCTCGCTATCGGACAGCTCATCGGAACCAACGACGGCAATGCCCGCCTCGCGCAGGTCGTCCTGGAGAGCGGCCCAAACGTCCTGCTGATGGCCCATGAGGCTCGAGGCGCGGTCGCGGATCGCCAGCAGCTGCTCGGCCGGCGTCATCCCGTCGTCGCTCACCAGCGTCGAGCGCGTCTGGAGCATGTCGACGAGACCCGCCACCCGGACCATGTAGAATTCGTCGAGATTGTCGGCCGAAATCGACAGGAACCTGACCCGCTCGAGGAGCGGATGGCGCTTGTTGCTGGCTTCCTCGAGGACCCGCATGTTGAAGGCGAGCCACGACAGTTCCCGGTTGATGAAGCGCTGCGGGCTATCGGGGCCTACGTCGACGGCCGCTGTCGGGTCGATTGTGGTGTCGAGGGCGTCCATCATCGCCCCTTGCGGGGGCATCTCCCGGCGATTGTTCACGGAAACGGTAACCCTTCATCATGACAGTGTCATGGCATTTCAATAAGCTATTGTTCTAAAAGCATTTTATCGGATGACACTCGTGAAAACCATTCTCCTCCTGCGACATGCAAAATCAGCCTGGAGCGACACCGCGCTGAGCGACCATGATCGCCCCCTCAATCGACGCGGCGAACGCGCCGCCAAGGCCATTGGCGACCATCTGGCACACCACGGCCCCCGCCCCGATCTGGTCCTGTGTTCGACCGCCATGAGAGCCCGTCAGACCCTGGCGCCCGTGATCAAACGACTGGGCACACGCGCCCCACCGATCGCGCTGGAGGACACGCTCTATCTCGCCTCCGAGGGGAATTTGCTGGAGCGTCTGCAGGCGGTGGACGACGACGTCGCGACGGTCCTCCTGGTGGGCCACAATGATGGAATCTGGCGGCTCGCCGAGACTCTGGCCGGGCGCGGGTCACCCGCCCACCTCGCCGCCCTGCAGGAAAAATACCCGACCGGAACGCTCGCGACGCTCGAACTCCCGGACGGACCCTGGTGCGACCTCGCGGCCGGTTCAGGCGACCTGGTCGCCTTCGTCCGGCCGCGTGATCTGATGCGGGGCTGATTCATTCACTTCCCCAGTCATCTGGGGAAGTGCCCTCGTCTCACGAGGGCGATGGGGTCAAGACCCCTCCGCCCCTACGGGGCACCTCCCCATTTGAATGGGGAGGCCGTTTCAGACCCATCACGCGTTAATACGTGCCCGGATACTGGCCGCCATCCATCAGGACGTTCTGGCCGGTCATGTAGCCCGCGTGCACGCTGCAGAGGAACGCGCACATCATGCCGAACTCCTCTGCCGTGCCGAAGCGGCCGGCGGGATGGGCCTTGGCCGCCGCCGCGTACTCCTCCTCGAAGCTGCGCCCGGCCTTGGCCGCGCGCGCCTTCGTGGTGCCGCGCAGGCGGTCGGTGTCGAACGGGCCCGGCAGCAGGCCGTTGATCGTCACACCGTGACGGATCGTCGTGCGTGCGACGCCGGCCACGAAGCCGGTGAGGCCCGAACGCGCGCCATTGCTGAGGCCGAGGATATCGATCGGCGCCTTCACCGAGCTCGAGGTGATGTTCACGATGCGACCGAAGCCGCGCTTCATCATGCCGTCGACCGATGCCTTGATGAACTCGATCGGCGTCAGCATGTTGGCGTCGATCGCCTTGATCCAGTCGTCGCGGTTCCAGTCGCGGAAGTTGCCCGGCGGCGGACCGCCGGCGTTGTTGACGATGATGTCGGGTTCCGGACAGGCGGCGAGCACGGCGTTGCGTCCCGCTTCGGTCGTGACGTCGATCGCGACGGCCGTCACCTTGACGCCGGTCGCCTTGCGAATTTCCTCCGCTGTTGCCTCCAGCTCGGACTTGGTGCGGGCGTTGATGACGAGGTCGACGCCCTCGTGCGCCAACGCCATGGCGCAGCCCTTGCCCAATCCCTTGCTCGCCGCGCAGACGATCGCCTTGCGACCCTTGATGCCCATATCCATTTTCCGCTCCCTATTTCACGCGTGTCCAGATCTGCGTCTCGCCGAACATCGGCGAGCCGACGTAGCCGCGCAAGCGAAGCGTGCCGTCCGGTTGCAGGCTGATATTGGCCGAATAGATCTTGCCGTTCTCGCCGTTGTAGATCTGGCCGCCTTCGAAGACGTTGGGATCCGAGGTCTTCTTGAATCCCCAGATCAGCGGCATGCCCAGGACCTTGCGGCTGCGCAGCGCCGGATCCTGGTTGCGGAAGTCGTTCGCCACCTCGGGCGCCACCACCACGCCGTCCGGTCCGGTGGGATTGATCAGGCCGACGATGAAGCCGCAGAGCGCACCGCTCCCGGGATTAGCGCAAGCTTCGATCCGGACCTGCGCCTTGCCCGACGCGGTCAGCCAGGTGCCCATGGCCGACGGAGCCTGAGCCCACGCCGGCAAAGCCATTGCCGCGAACACCGCAGCCAGAAACAGTCTTCTCATCGTTCCCCCTGAGGTCCCGCAGACAACCGGGACAATTCTCCCAACACATCGGCCGCCAGCCTGCGATCGATCTCTCTCTGCTCGACCAGTCCGCGGCGATCGAGCGCCGCCACCACCCGTCGCGCGGCTTCCGCTGATCTCTCCATGTGCGACACCAGATACTGCACGACCCCGGCAGCAGCATGCAATTGCCTGTCGCCGAGCTGTTTCAAAATGATCGATCCCAGCAGTTCGTCGTCGGGCGGCGCCACCGCCACGGCGGGCGCCGCCCGCAGGCGCGACGCCAGGTCCGGCAGCGCGATCGACCAATGGGCGGGCGCCAGCGCCGACGTGATCAACAGATAGCCGCCGCGCTCGCGCAGCAGATTGTAGAGATGAAACAGGGCTCGCTCCGGAGCACGATCGGCACCTTCGACGACGATCGTCGGCGATGCGGCCGCCATGTCTGAAAGATCGGCGACGCTCTTGCCCTCGAGGTCACGGCCGTCGATGACGGCCGCGCCGGCGCGCGCCGCCCAGATGCGGGCGAGATGGGTCTTGCCGCAACCGGTCGGCCCGCTCAACGCCAGTGCCGGTGCCGGCCAATCGGGCCAACGGTCGATCCACGCCAGCGCCTCGCGATTGCCACCGGCGACGACGAAGTCCTCGCGGGCGTAGGTCGGCGGCGGCAGCGCGAGGTCG
>CAMDOT010000241.1 GCA_945903635.1 Rhizobium sp. Q54
CGTCGGGAATCTGACCCCGCGGCCCCACCTCGGGCAGCCGCCGATGACCGTCTGCTCAGTCCTCGGATGCGTTTTCTCGCACCTCGGTCCACCCCACTGCCGGACGGATCGTCGGCGGGGGCAGCCTTTGCTTGCTACTCACGGCTCAGCACTCGGGCAGCGAATACCCGGTACAGGTCGCGGGACCTCCCCTCATCCTCCAGGGATACATACCGGCGGGCGCGCCGGGCGGGGCTTGGCCAAAGGTTCAGATCGGCGCACGATAATGAGTCGTCCCGATCGAGTGAGCGGACGGCCCGGCCTTTCTAGACAGGCCTCGTGCGACGATATCAGAAATATAGGACGAAATCGGCAAAACCTGCAACTATCCTATTTCGATCCTGCCATGCGCATTCCGCCGGGCTGCATGCACTGCCAGCACCGGCGCGTCGTCAGCCCGTCGCACCCACTCCGAGCGATAGAAAGGAGGCGCGCAGTCCAAAGGAGCATGAACCCGATTTCGGCATTCCCTTCCGCATCCCGCCCCTGCACTCTCCGGCGCATGATAAAGGAAGCGACACTCAAGAACGACAACTGGGGCTGGCGGGCCCGTATCGGCATGTTCATCGTCGGCAGCGAGGCCGTACCCGAAGCCGAATGGGCCGCGATGGCGCCCGACGGCGTGTCGGTGCATGCCGCCCGCGTGTCGGCGGGCGCGCCGTGGGCGCGCTGGCGGGCGGACAAGACCGGTGTCGATCTCGCCGACGACCTGCTGCGCGGCGCCAAGCAGTTCGCCGCCATGCGCCTCACGGCCGCCGTGCTCGGCCATACGACGAGCAGCGTGGTCGGCGGCACGGGCTGGGACGAGGCCACGGCGGCGAGCCTCGCCGCGGTGATCGGCGCCGGCGCGCTCGGCAAGGGCACGAAGGTCACGACCAACGGCCTCGATACGATGGCGGCGCTCCGGGCGTCCGGCGTCAAGCGGCCCTTCCTCATGCTGCCGCCGTGGTTTCCCGACGACACGGTCGGCACGGCCGTCCGCTACTACACCGACCATGGGCTGGCGCCCGCCGGGCATCACCGCATGGATCCCGGCCGCAAGTGGCGCGACGTGCCGCCGGGCGATCTCTATGGCCACGGCATGGGCTTCGAGCAGGAGGTCGAGCCGCTCTATGCCCAGATCCGCGCCGCCTGCCCCGCTTCGGCCGACGGCGTGCTGATCGGCGGCACCGGCTTTCGCTGCGTGGCGATCCTAGAAACGCTGGAGCAGGACATCGGGCGGCCGGTGATCTCGGCCAACCAGGCGAGCCTCTGGCATTGCCTCCGGCTGTCGGGCGTCAAGACGCCGGTCGCGGGCTACGGCAATCTGCTGAGGATCTGATCATGCTGGCGAATCATGGGTAAACGTCCGCGCCTTGAGGCCAGCGGATAATCGAACCTACGCAAGTATTTGACCTCGGTGCAAGTTTCAAAATTGATCTTGCCGGTGAATTCGCAAGACTGCGGTGACCGCAAAGACGCTTGCACGGGGGAGAAGGTGCCATGAAGGAACTCGCTGGAAAGACCGCGTTCGTGACCGGTGCAGCGTCAGGCATTGGCCTCGGGATCGCGACCGCCTTGGCCCAGGCGGGGGCGAAGGTCATGCTGTGCGACATTGAAGAAGACGCGCTGGCTGCGGCGCTCAAGCAACTGAGGCTCACCAACGTCGATGTCGACGCCGTGAAGGCCGACGTTTCGCTGAAGGCCGAACTCGCGGCGGCCGCGGAGGCCACCACTGCCCGCTATGGCAAGGTGCACATCCTCGTGAACAACGCGGGCGTCGGCGGTGGCGGGTGGACCGACGCGTCGTGGAACTGGACGCTGGGCGTCAACCTGATGGCGACCGTTTGGGGCATCGAGATTTTCTGGCGCTTGATCGACCAGCATGGCGAGGGCGGACACATCGTCTCCACGGCCTCGATCGCGGGCCTCGTCGCCGGAAGCAACCACCCCTACGACGTCTCCAAGTATGGCGTCGTGGCACTTTCCGAGGGCCTGCGGCCCGAACTTGCGCCGCGCGGGATCGGCGTCTCGGTACTGTGTCCGGGATTCATCCGCACCGAAATCATGAAGTCAGGACGCAATCTTCCCAACCGCTTCGAAGGGGAAGGCGCGTTCCGTGACCTGCCGACGTCGGGCCCGATCGCCGAACGGATCAATTGGGTCCGGGAACGCGTCTCCGGAGGCATAGATCCGCTCTATGTCGGTGAACTCGTCCGCGAAGGCATCGAAAACGACTGGCCCTATATCTTCACCGACCTCGAATTCGAGCCGCTCGTCGAAAAGCGCTTCGCCGCCATCAAGCAAGGCTTCGACCACATCCGCGGGCGCACGCCGAAGCGCTGAGCGCGCGGCCCTTCCGCCAACCTGCTCATTTCTGGCGAATCGTTTCCAGCGTATGGCGCAACGGCTCGCTCGAAATGCGGATCGGCGGCGGCGTCAGGCGGACGCCGCGGTCGAAGGGGTTGTCCAGATCCAGCAGGAGCTTGAAGGCCATCGACACCGCCAGGACACTGAAAAACAGGGCGACGACGGTCGTGAGATTGCGGGGCGCGAACAGGCCGAAGCTGCCGAAGATGACGGCCAGCCACAGCACGACCACGCCGACGAACGGCAGCGGCAACGAGTGCGTGTTCTGCTGGACCAGAAGCGAACGCGACGCGGACAAGGCCGCCGCCAGCTTCAACGCCTCGGCGCCCAGCCAGCGCTGCCGGTCGTCTCCGGGCTTGAGCGCCAGGAGGCCATCCTCGACGTCGTCGAGCGACCGGGTGGCCTCCGGGTTGTCCACCTTCTGCTTGCCGCTCGCCTTGTCCGAGAAAAGGCCTTCGATCTCCTGCGCCGTGAAGCGCTGCAGGCTCTCCCGGATGGAGAGGGTCTCGGGTCCATAGCGGCGCAGCAGCCCGTCGAGCTGGCTGATGTTGGACGACAGGAGGGAGATGGTGGCGTTGCGCGCGTTGAACGAGCTGTTGGCGGCGGAAATCAGGAACCCCAGCACCAGCGCCGTCATGGTGCCGACGACGGCCATGGCAACCGAGATCGTGGCCTTCGCTTCCGTGCTCAAATGCTCGGCTGGCAACCGGCGGCTCAATCGCATGCCGAGCATGGCGCAGCCGAAGACAATGCACAGGATGGCAATGGCGATAAAAAGGGAAGGCACGATCATCGGCGGCGTCTTTCTTCATTGTGAGTAGCGGCTGACTTGCTGGCCGCCGCTGACTTGGCGATCATCATTTAGGCTGCCAAGTCCACGCTGGCCAATTGGTAATGATGACGAACCCACCCCCGACCCTCCATCTCCTGTGCGGAAAGATCGCCGCGGGGAAATCCACGCTCGCCAAACGGCTGGCGACGCGCCCCGGCACGATCCTCATCAGCGAAGACCATTTGAACGCGACCCTGTTCCCCGACGAGCTGAAGACCATCGACGACTACAGCCGCTATTCGGCCCGCGTCCGCGCCGCCATGGGCCCGCATGTCGTCTCGCTGCTGAAAGCGGGCCTGTCGGTGGTGCTCGATTTCCAGGCCAATACGCTGGCCGTCCGCCGCTGGATGCGGACGCTGATCGACGACTCAGGCGCCGCCCACGAGCTGCACTTCCTCGATGTCCCGGACGAGATCTTCAAGCACCGCCTGCGCGCGCGCAACGCCGCGGGCGGGCACCCCTACCAGGCGAGCGACGCCGACTATGAACTGTTCACGCGCTATTTCGTCCCGCCGACGCCCGACGAAGGATTCAATATCGTCATCCACCGGGAATGAGCTTGGGGGAATGAGCTTGGGGGAATGAGCTTGGCGTTGCGATTCAATCGCAACGGCGAACCCACAGCGCGCTCGGAAAAGTGTCTTACAAAAGTCAAACAATCGTGGCTTTGATGCCGTGGCGCGACCCGCAACCCGGCGAGGCCGCGCCTCGTTGAGTAGCCATCGACCGATGGGGTGCGCAATGTCCGACACCTTGGAACGCGTGAAGAAGATCGTCGACGAGCATCTCGGCTCGGCGGCCGGTCCGATCACGGAACAGTCGCGGTTCGCCGAAGACCTCGGCGCCGACAGCCTCGACACGGTCGAACTGGCGATGGCGTTCGAGGATGCCTTCAAGGTCGAGATCTCCGACACCAAGGCCAAGCAGCTCCTGACCGTGGGCGAGGCCGTGACCTATATCGACAGCCTGCCCCGGATCACCAAGAAGCCACGGCGACTCCGCGTGCGCCGCCGGGCGTGATCGAGCTGCTTAGCGCGGGGCGTTCCGTGCCTTGAGGATGAGGAAGATCCCGAGGCCGCAAAGCGCCAGATAGAAAACCAGGAAGGTCACGTAGGTTCCCGGCCGCGCCGCCCAGGTCGGCGGATCCGGATTCGAGAAACTGGCCAACCCGCTGATGCGCCCCGTCAGCAACGCCGATCCGGCCTCGTAGCCGTTGATGAGCAGACAGAACCAGCCCAGCAAAAGAAATTGTGTCCTGCCCAATATCGCCTCCCGTTGATGTCTTCTTGTCCGCACTCTTCAGTATCTTCTGGACCGCGCGCATCCTGCGCGCTCTGGCGTGTCCATATGAGCCTTGAGCGAGCGAGACGCTCGCGGTCCGTATGAGTCCTACCCCCTGAATCCATTCACGATCGGGTAGCGGCGTTCGCGGCTGATCAGACGTGAGGTGATTTTCACCCCCGGCGGCGCCTGGCGGCGTTTGTATTCCGCGCCTTCGAGCAGGCGCCAGACGCGGTTGACGGTGGCGAGGTCGTGGCCTTCGGCGGCCAGCGCCGCGGCATCGAGGTCGCGCTCGATCAGGCCCTTGAGGATGGCGTCGAGAACCGGATAGGGCGGCAGCGAATCCTCATCCTTCTGGTCGGGCCGCAGCTCGGCCGACGGCGGCTTGGTGAGGATGCGCTCGGGGATAACCCTGCCCTGCCGGTTCCGCCACTTGCAGAGCTCGAACACCGTGGTTTTATAAACGTCCTTCAGGACGTTGTAGCCGCCGTTCATGTCGCCATAGAGCGTGGCGTAGCCCATCGCCATTTCCGACTTGTTGCCGGTGGTCAGTACCATGCCGCCCAGCTTGTTCGACACCGCCATCAACGTGACGCCGCGGGCGCGGCTCTGGATGTTCTCCTCGGTGACGTCCTCGCCCCGGTTGCCGAACAGCGGTTTTAGCATGGCGCGGAACGCCTTCATCGCGGGCTCGATGCTCACCGTGTCGTACTTGATGCCGATGGCTTTCGCGCAGGCCTCGGCATCCTCCAGCGATTCCCGGCTGGTGTAGGGCGACGGCATCATGATGGCGTGCACGCGGGCCGCGCCCAGCGCATCGGCCGCCACCGCCGCCGTCAGTGCCGAATCGACGCCGCCCGAGAGGCCGATGACGACCGAGGGAAAGCCCGTCTTGTTCACATAGTCGCCGAGGCCCAGCACCATCGCCTGGTAGATCGAGTCGATCTGCGTCAGTTCCGCCGCGATGGGGCCGGGCAGGCACTCCCACTTGCCGGCCTCGCGGCGGAACTCGATCGTCGTCACTTCCTCGCGGAACGCGGCGAGCTGGACCTTGAGCTTGCGGTCGGCGCCGAGCGCAAACGAGCCACCGTCGTAGACCACCTCGTCCTGGCCGCCCACCTGGTTGACGTAGACCAGCGGCAGGCCGCTCTCGACGACGCGCTTGACGCCCAGCTGCACGCGCACGTCGAACTTGCCGACCTCATAGGGCGAGGCGTTTGGCACCAGCAGGATCTCGCCGCCGGTTTCGGCGATGCATTCGACGACGTCGGGCGTCCACACGTCCTCGCAGATCGGCACGCCGATGCGCACGCCGTTGAAGACGATCGGTCCCGGCATCGGACCGGGCGTAAAAACGCGCTTGTCGTCGAACACGCCGTAGTTCGGCAGGTCGACTTTGTAGCGCTTGCCGATGATCTCGCCCTTATCCAGCGCGATGATGGCGTTGTAGAGCTTGTCGTCTTCGCGCCACGGCGTCGTCACCAAGATCGCCGGCCCGCCCCTGGCGGTGTCGGCGCGCAGCTCCTCGACCGCCTCGTGGCAGCGCTTCTGGAAGGCGGGTTTCAGGACGAGGTCCTCGGGGAAATAGCCCGACAGGACCATCTCCGCGCAGACCACCAGATCGGCGCCTTGCCTGGCCGCCGTCTCGCGCGCCGCCCGCACCTTGGCGAGATTGCCGTCGACGTCGCCGACCTTGGGATTGAGCTGGGCGAGGCCCACCTTGAGGGAGTTCGTCATTTGCGGGCGATAGTGACGGATTTCCCTTTTTGCCGCACACCAAAGTTTCTCAGCGCGTCAGCTTGCCGGCGTAGGTGATCGCCAGCCCGTCCGGGACGACGAGCTCGACCTGCAGGGCGCCCTTGGCGTCGGCCCTGACGACATAGATTTGCGCCTGGAGGGATTTGTGTTCCCGGGAGATGGGCTGGAGCGCGATGGTCCACTCGCCGCCAGCGGCTTTCACCGCGTCGATGTTCTTGCCGCCGAGCTGCATCGTGTACTTGCCCACCCCCAGGCGCTTCAGCGTGAACTCGCCCTTGGCGTTGGTCGTGACCTGGATGATCACGACGCTGCTCGGCTGCGTCTTGATGAAGACGTCGACGCCCTCGACGGGCTCATTGGCCGCCCAGGCGCCGGAGGTTGGCGTGATGGCAAGCGCCAGCATGCAGAGCGCGGCGCAGAACGGCTTGATGAACATCGAGTTTCCCATACCGGCCGCACAATCAAGTGCTTGTCACTGCCGGTCAATCCAGCGAATGGCGCCGCAGCCACGCGGCGAGCGCCAGGGCGGCGGCACCGGGGCTGAGACCCAGCAACATGCTGGCGTAACCCAGGATGCCGCCGCCGAGAAAGATATCGGTCATGGCGTGAAAACCGAATGCGTCGGCGACCCAGATGACCCCGTAGCAGGTCACAAAGAAGATCGTCATCAGCAGCAGCCACGCCTTGCCGAACTTGGCGATCCCCATGGACCTGACGCCTGGCGTCCCTCTACTTCGCCGCCACCACCTCGATCTCGACCAGCATGGCGGGATCGGCGAGGCCCTGGATGATCAGCAGGGTCGAGGCGGGATAGGGCTCCTTGATGACCTTGTCGCGCGACGCGCGGTTGGCGGCGATGAAGCGGCTGTCGGTCAGGAAGGACGTGATCTTGACGATGTCGCCGTAGCCCATGTCGGCCGCCTTCAGCACCTCGCCGATGTTCTTCCAGACCTGGTCGCATTGCGCCTCGATGCCGTCCGCCAGCTTGCCCGCACCGTCGAGGCCGACCTGGCCCGCGACGAAGACGACGCGCGCACCGGGCGCAATCTCGCAGCCCAGGCTGTACTTGCCGGCGAGCGCGACGGACTTCGGATTGTGAAACTTGTTGGCCATTGACGTCTCTCCCTTTGCGGAAACCTCCACGGTTTCAGGTCGGGGAGCATGGCGTCAAGCTACTTCGCCGCCACCACCTCGACCTCGACGAACATGCCGGGATCGGCAAGGCCCGAGACGACGATCAGGGTCGCGGCCGGATAGGGGCTCTTGAGGAATTTCGCGCGGGCGTCGCGGTACGGCGCAATGAAGCGCGAATCGGTGATGAAGCCGGTGACCCTCACGATGTTGCTAAAACCCATGCCGGCGCTTTTCAGGATCTGGCCGATGTTCTTCCAGGTGAGATCGCACTGCTTCTCGAAGCTGGGGGCCAGCTTGCCCTTGGAATCGTAGCCGACCTGGCCCGCCAGAAAGAGCAGACGCGCGTCAGGCGGCACCTCGACGCCGAGGCTGTATTTGCCCGCGAGCGCGACGGACTTGGGATTGTGGAACTTGATCGCCATGACGGTATCTCCCATGTAAGGAGGCGCACGGTATTCAGGTCGGAGATCATGGCGTCAAGCATCAAGCACGTGCACATCGTGGGCGGCGGCCTCGCGGGCAGCGAAGCGGCGTGGCAGCTCGCCGAGGCGGGCGTGCCCGTGGTGCTGCACGAGATGCGACCCGTGCGCGGTACCGAGGCGCACCTCACCGAGAATCTCGCCGAACTCGTGTGCTCCAACTCCTTCCGCTCCGACGATGCGGCGAACAATGCCGTGGGCCTGCTGCATGAGGAGATGCGGCGCGCGGGCTCGCTGATCATGCGCGCGGCCGACACCCACAAGCTGCCGGCGGGCGGAGCGCTCGCCGTCGATCGGCACGGCTTCTCCGCCGCCGTGCAGGAAACGCTGCTCGCCCATCCGCTGGTGACGCTGGAGCGCGCCGAAGTGGCGGGACTGCCGCCCGAGGATTGGGACAGCGTGATCGTGGCCACCGGTCCCCTCACCTCGCCCGCTCTCGCCGAGGCGCTGGCCAAACTCACGGGCGAAGAGTCGCTCGCCTTCTTCGACGCCATCGCGCCGATCGTGCATCACGAGAGCATCGATCTTTCGGTGGCGTGGAAGCAGTCCCGCTACGACAAGGGCGGGCCCGCCGGCGACGGCGCCGATTATCTCAACTGCCCGATGGAGAAGCCGCAGTACGAGGCGTTTGTCGCCGCGCTCCTCGCGGGCGACAAGACCGAATTCA
>CAMDOT010000242.1 GCA_945903635.1 Rhizobium sp. Q54
GCGGGCCGCCCGGTTCACTTGCCCGGAGCGGCCTTTTTCGTGGGCCGGTGGCGTCCCGTTCTCCACGCGGGCGATGCAAGGGGTTTCAGGTCCCAGGACCTGACCGCGAGTCACCGGCACAGGGCGAAAGCCCCTGTCGATCAAAACCACAGTCGATGCCTCCCCACATGGCCGTCGGGGAAGGCGCCGCAAAATGACGCGATTAGAGAGAGCATACCCGCGCAGGAGAACCCTTTGGCGCGGTCGCCTGCCTGCAGTGCTTGCTCCACCTGACGTAAGTCTCGTGGGGTCCTGCGCTCAGCTGATCCGACCGGACATGCCCGGCCACCCGACCGCATTTGCGGGACGCAACAACCAGTCGACCATCGGAGGACCGCTCCTCGTGGTTGGCACAAGAGCGGGGAGAAACCCCGCCAAGCCCGAATCCCTCGTCCCGGGCCAAAGGACGATGCCACGCGGTCACTGGCCTCATCGACCCCGTGGAGGGGTTTTGCCGGTTTCACCGGACTCTAGGACTATGTGGAGACAACACGATGAACAGCACATCGGCCGTGATGCTGCCGTCGTTCATGATGTTCACGATTGCGCCGAAAGGAATCGTCCCGTTCAAGCCGGCCAGCGTTTTTGCGAGTTTCCTGAATAGAAGCGTTCAGCGCTTCTCGACGATACGCACCGACACCGACGTCGAGCGGCCGGCTTCGTCGACGACGGCGACGCGCGCCTGACCGGGGCCGTCGGGCACCCATTTCGCGCCGTCCAGTGGGCGGCCGTCGACCAGCCAGCGCAGGCGGCCCTCGCCGCCCATGGCGGTGAGCGGCACGGCCTCGCGGGCAGCGAGTTCGATGCGGGCATCGGCCGGCGGATAGGCGATGCGTGGTCCGCCCCGGTTCTCGCTTGGACCCTCGACAGTGGGCGCCAGCGTGCGCATGCGCGGCGGCAGATCACGATGCGAGGCCACGCGCACCACATCGGCGGGCGGCGGCGCGGCGCGGTTGTCCTCGGCGGGCAGGCGGCCAAAAGCCTTGAAGACGAGGGGCAGTGCCGAGAGCCGGCCGAGTTGGCCGGGGCGCGGCGTGCCGTCGGCATGGCCGACCCAGGCCACGACCGTCCAGTTGGCGCTGTAGCCCGCGGCCCAGGCATCGCGGAAGCCGGCCGACGTGCCGGTCTTGAAGGCGATGCGGCGGTCGCGCAATGCCACGGGCAGTGAGGCGAAGCCCTCGGGCAGCGGCGCATCAGCCAGGATGTCGGCGACATACCAGGCGGCCGTCTGCCCGATCAGCCGCAACGGCGTGGGCGCGGGACGGTCGCGGCGCACGATCGGCGGGGCGAAGCTGCCGCCGTTGGCGAGGCCGGCATAGAGCCCCGCCATCTCCAGCGGCGAGACTGTGGCGCTGCCCAGCGCCAGGCCCAGCGAGTTGCCCGAATCTCCCGGCGGCAGGCCGGGAGAGACGCCGGCCGTGCGCAGGGTCGAGAGGAAGCGCTGCGGTCCCACTTTCTCCAGGGCCAGCACCGCCGGCACGTTCAGCGATTGCTGCAGCGCGCGGCGCACGGTGACGGCGCCCTGGTGGTCGCGGTCGAAATTGCGCGGCAGCCAGTCGCGGAAGCGCACCGGCACGTCCTCGACCAGCGAGTCGGGATGCAGCATGCGGTCGTCGAAGGCCATGGCGTAGATCAGCGGTTTCAGCGCCGAACCGGGCGAGCGGCGAGCACGCACCAGGTCGACCTGGCCGGCGCGTCCGAAGAAGTCGCTGCCGCCCTGCCAGGCGACGACGGCACCGCTGCGGTTGTCGACGATGACCAGGGCGATCTGCGCCCGGTCGGTGAACTGGGCATGCTCCTCGGCCGCGAGCTGCGCGAGGGCAGCCTGCAATTCGAAGCGCAGCGTCGTCGGCACCGTGGCGCCCGGCGATTGGCCGGCGAGCCAGGCTGCGAGATGCGGCGCCTGCATCGGCATGGCGAGGCGGCGGTCGGGCGCGGGCCGGCTGGCCGCCCTGTCGTAGGACGGCTGGTCGATGATGCCGTGCTCGAGGCCGCGCACCAGCACGCGATCGCGCGCGGCCCGCGCCCGATCCGCGGCGCGGTCGGGCCGGCGGCGCTCCGGCGACTGCGGGATGGCGACCAGCAGGGCCGCCTCGGCGGCGCTCAGCTGCTTCGGCTCCTTGCCGAAATAGGCGAAGGAGGCGGCGCGCACGCCCTCCAGGTTGCCGCCCATCGGCGCCAGCGTGAGGTAGATCGCCAGCACCTCGCGCTTGGAGTAGCGCCATTCGAGCTGCAGCGCGCGGGCGGACTGGATCAGCTTGGTGGTGAAGCTGCGAGTCCCTGGGCGGAGTTGGCTCGGGTCGAGCAGGCGGGCCGCCTGCATGGAAAGCGTCGAAGCGCCTGACACGATCCGGCCGCGCTCGATCAGCTGGCCGGCGGCGCGGACGACGGCGGTGGGATCGACGCCAGGATGCCTGTCGAAGTTGCGATCCTCATAGGCTTTTAGCAGCGAGAGATAGAGCGGATCGACATCCTCGACGCCGGTCTTCATCCGCCACTTGCCGTCCGGTGTGGTGAAGGCGCGCAGCAGCCGGCCGTTGGCGTCGACGACCTCGGTCGATCGTTCCTGGTAGCGCGCAAGGTCGGGCGGGAACAGCCGGTCGAGCGCCAGCCCCCCCGCCGCCAGACTGGTGGCGGCAAGGGCCAGACCTGCGAGGAGGCGCCGGGCGTTCATGTCAGCGCATTCATGTCAGCGCGGTGCCACCGTCAGGCTGCCCATGGCGCTGCGGGCATAGACGCGCGGGGCATACATGTCGGAGACGTTCACCGCCGGCAGCGCGAAAGTGCCGGGGGTCACGGCACGCACGATGTAGGCGAGTTGGTAGGCGTTTCCGAACTTCCGGTTCTCCTCCCACAGCGTCCGGTAGGTCCGTTCGCCGAGGTTGAACGAGGCGAAGAAGCGATCGTCGCGCGCTTCGGCGATACGTGTCTCCGTAAGCTTCGACAGGAACGGGAAGGACTTCGCCGTCTCCTCGTTTAGCACCGAATCGATCTCGAAGCCGGCCGGCAGAAGATCGAGCAGCGCCACCTCGTGGTAGCCGCCTTCGAGGTTGCGGCCGCTCAGCGACACGATCAGCCGATCGTTCTGGCGCACCTGGGCGAGGTTGGCGGTCTCGCCGGCAAGCGTCAGGTAACGCCGCGTGACGCTCAGCCCCTGCGACGCGGCAGGCTGCGGATCGCGCGGCACGCCGCGTGCCGTTACCTGCATCCAGACGGAGCGCTCGCCGTCGTTGCGGACGCGCAGGCCGCGCGCGATCGCGGCGGCATCCGGATTGATCACGACCGGTTCGGTCGCGGCCTTGCGCGCCTCGCCGTCGACGGAATAGGCGAGCTCGCCGCCGCCGCCCAATGCCCGCGCGGCCAACACCAGCCACGCCTGTTCCTGGGTCGTCGTGTCCTGGACCCGCGCGGTCAGCCGTTCGCGCACCGCACCTACCACTTCGCTTAGGCCCTCGCGGCCACCGGCCTCAGAGGCGAGCGCCAGAAGGGCGGCGCGGTTGCGCAGCGGCGAGCCGTAGTAGTCGGCGGGGTCGGGCTCATCGATGCGTTGGCGCGCCAGACTGAAGGCGAGCCGGGCGCGGCCGGGTTCGCCCACCTGGTTGAGCGCGGCGGCAAGCTGGGCCCAGGCGAGGCCGCCCCTGATGTCGCGGCCTGTCGTGTCCTGGAAGTAGCGGACACGGCCAGGATCGGCGAGCCCGGCCTTGGCCAGCACGTACCAGGCATGGGCCTGGGCATTGGGCGAGAGCTTGTCGGCCGTGCGGTTGAGCCAGGTCAGTCCGCGCTGCAGCGGTGCCGCGGGCACCGCCATCTGCTGGTCGCGGGCGCGCACCAGGAAGTCGAGCACATAGCTCTGCAGCCATTCCGCCGCGGGAGACGAGAACGGCCCCCACATGCCGAACGAGCCGTCGCTCATCTGCATGTCGACGATGCGATAGACCGCATCCTGCACACGGTCCGAGATCCGGGGATCGCTCGGCCCGTATCCGAGCAGCGCCACGTCGTTGTAGTAGAGCAAGGGCAGGGCGCGGCTGGTGGTCTGCTCGATGCAGCCAAAGGGATACTTGTCGAGCGCGCGCAGCAGCGCCGGCACGTCGATGCCGGGCGTGCGCGACAGCGCGACGCTGGCCACCGCGGTGCCCGGCGCGAACGGCGACGTCACGTTGCGATCGAGCAGGAGTTCGCGACCCGGTTCGAGCTGGGACACGGTATCGATCGCGCTCGGCGTCTGCGCCGCGCGGATCTGGATGTCCCACTCGCGGCGGACCGCGAAGTTGCCCGGTCCGGCCACCAGGACCGCGACCTTGCCGAAGCCGGGATCGCCGGCGCGCAGCGACCAGCTCAGCAACTCGCGCTGGTTGGCGGCGAGCCGCCGTGTTTCGGCAACGGGCTGGTCGAATTGCACCGCGCCGCTTGCCTCCAGCGTCACCCGGTAGTCGCCGGCCGCGCCCTCGACATTGTGCAGCGACAGCGCCACGCGGCCACGGTCGCCGGGCGCGAGGAAGCGCGGCAGCACGACGTCGGCGGTCACGGCGTCGCGCACGAACAGGCGCTGCTCGGAGGATCCAACGCGTGTCTTCGCATAGGCGACGGCCATCAACCGGAGCTGACCGATGAAGTCGGGGATTTCCAGCGTGATCTTCGCCTCGCCGTTGGCGTCGAGCTTCACAGGGCCGCTGAACAGGGCGACGGTGCGCGTCGGCACCACGTCGAGGCCGCCGATGTCGCCCGAATCGCCGCCGGTCCGGATGCGGCCGAGGTCGTCGGCGCGTCCGTCGAGCAAGCGGCCATAGTCGTCGCGCATGGCGACGCCAAGCTGGCGCTTGCCGAAATAGAAGTCGGCCGGGTTGGGCGTGCGGAAGCGGGTGAGCTGCAGGATGCCTTCGTCGACCGCCGCGAGCGTGATGAACGCCTCCTCGCCCGCGAGATTGGCGACGCGCAACGGCACCTCGATGCGCTGCCGCGGCGTTATCTTCTCGGGCGCGCTGATCTGGACGCCGAGCGTACGTAGAGCCGGATCGAGACCGAGCCAGGCCGCCCCGATGGCGCGGGCCGGCGCGCGATCGGCGGCGACGGAGAGCGGCCGCCATGCCGTCACCAGTGCATAGGCGCCGGCGCCCCATTCGGCCTTGACCGGGATATCGACGGTCGTGCCGCCGGCGGGAAGGGCCACGGGATAGGTCGCGACGATGCGGTCGGTGGCGATGGTGACCAGTGCTTCGCCGGCGAACGGTGCCTCGACGCGCAGGCGCGCGGTGTCGCCCGGCGCATAGTTCTGCTTGTCGCTGGCGACCCGGAGCGTGTCGGGCGTTTCCTCGGCGTTGGTGCCGCCATACCAGCCGACATAGAAGGTCATGCTGGTGGTCGTGTCCTTCTCCTTGTCGACGATCGTGAGGCGATGCTGGCCCCAGGTCAGGCGGCGCGATAGACGCATGGGCGCGTCGGCCTTGAGCGCCAGCGTGTCGGCCGTCAGCGGGCGTTCGCTCGGGATCGCCTGCCAACGCCAGCGGCCATCGACCTGGTACCATTGGTAGCTGTAGTCGATGCGCTCGATGCGGTAGTCGACCGACCCGCGGGCGACCTGGGCGCCTAGGGCGTCGACGGCGACGACGTCGAATTCGGTGTCGATGCCCTCGCGCGAATAGCGACCCTCGAACACCGGACGGACGCCGATGTAAAGATCGCGGCTGCGGACGGGAATGGCCTTGTCGGCGCGGGTGGCGCGGCCGCCGCCCGGTTCGAAGACGCGGGCCGAGATCTGGGCGCGCAACGGCAGCGAGGTGTCCTTGACCTGGTCGCCGGCCCATTCGAGGCGCGACTTGCCGGCCTCGTCGGTTTCCGGCGCGGTGAGCGTGATGAAAGGCGGCTCGAACTTGTCGCGCTCGGCCTCCGGCCCGAACCGATACTTCGTGAAGGCCGGGAAAGGCTGATCGTCGACGGTGATGCGCAGGTCGGCCTCGACCGTGAGGCCCGACGCCGGCGCGCCGTAGAGGAAGTCGGCCGAAACGGCGAAGCTGTTGGCGCGTCCGGGACGCAGGACCGCCTCGTCGGACATGAGCTCGACCTTGAGCTTCTCCGGCACGAAGTCCTCGACCGAGAATTCGACGCGCCCGACGGCGGCGGCGCGCGGGTCGATGTGGGCGGCGACCGACCAGCGGCCACGCCGCGACGACTTGGGAATATCGATCGCCTGGTGGAGGGCACCTGCCGCCTGCAGGGCATGGGTGAACCGGGTGAACTCGCTGCCGTCGGGACGCTTGACGATCAGCGTCACCGGCACGTTGGCGAGCGCCGCCGCGCTGTCGTCGCGCAGCAACGCCATCAGCTGCACCGTCTCGCCGGGCCGGTAGACGCCGCGCTCGGTGTAGAGAAAAGCGTCGACCGGACCGGGCTGGGCACGGCCATCGATGCCGCGGTCGGAGAGATCGAATGCGGACTTCGAGAGTTCGAGCCGCGCGAATTCCTGCTTGGCCACGTCGGAGGCCATGACGGCGAATGCTTCCGCAGCACCTCTGCCCTTGATCAGGCCTGATGCGAAGGAGGCGCGGCCGTCGGCCGCCGTCAGTGCCTTGGCGATGGGCTCGTTGCCGCGCGACAGCAGCACGACTTCCAGGCCGGCCAGCGGCTGGGCGCTCTGCAGCGAGCGGGCGAAGACGTTGAGGCCGTCGACGCCGGTGAAGGTCGTGAGCGCGATGTCGGTGTCGATCACCCACATGCCGGAGGCGGTGCCGGCGCCGGAGTCTTCGTCCTCGTAGGGGTTGCTGCTGGGCGGCCGGGCGGCGTCCCAGACGACGACGAAATAGGCCCCGGGCTTCCAGTCCTTGACCGTCTCGCGGATGGGAAAGGCGGTGACGACCGGCTGGTTGGCGGCGCTGCGGACCTCCATGGTGCCACGCCACTGGCGCGCGCCGTTGGTTCCGTTCAGCCAGCTCGACAGTGACCACGATTCGGTAATCGGCTCCGAGCCCGGGAACGTGGCGTCGTAGCGGTCGCCGGCGAAGCGGTCGAGGCCGCGCTCGTTCACGCGATAGACGGCGACGCCGACCTTCGAGACGTTGATGGTGGTGATCGGCAGGCCGGCCACGGAGCCGCGCGGCAGGATGAAGCCCTTGCCGGGCAGGGTGACGACCGCAGGCCGTGCGCCGAGCGCCACGTCGACCGCGCGCTCCGTGTCGAGTTTCGCGTCGTCGCGCCCCGGGAAGCCCGCCAGCAGCTTGACCTTGTAGTCCTGGCCGTAGGCCAGGCCGCCGATGCACAGGCGATCGTCGACGACGCGCAGGGCGGACTTCACCTCGGGTTCGATGCGGACATAGTCGGCGTATTTCACATCGCCCGTGGCCAGGGGCTTGTTGAAGGCGAGACAGGCCTCGCCGTCGGCGCGCGAGCTGTCGACGGCAAGCCGGCGATAGGTGAAGGGCTCGTTCGGCGCGGCAGCCGGCTGGGCGATCGGCACCGGCGCCGTAGAACCGGCGGTCGTCGGCCCAGCAGCCGGGGCCGACGGTTGGGTCGCCGGCGGGGGAGTCTGTGCAGGCGGGGTCGTCGCGGCGGTACGGGATGGGATCGGCCGCTCGAGGGAGTCTCCCGGCTTTCCAATCAGGTAGCCGGCGATGCCGGAGCCCAGCATCAAAGCGACGACCAAAGCGGCCAATGTCGAGCGATTCATGAAGACCCCCGCGAAAGCGACCGGAGTCTACGGCTCCGATTGTGAAGACACTGTGGAGACCGGCCGCCGAGCTGTGAATGTTTTGCCACTGTGGCGCGCGCGCCACGCTGTGGATAGGCTCGGCTTGAGTGGCTGTGGATTGCGTTCTAAGCGCAAGCGATGGTGTTGCATCTCATCAAGCTCGCAGTCGGCGTCGACGATCTCGCCCACATGAAGAAGGTCCAGGCAGCACGGCGCAAGCAACGCCGGCAAACCCCGCGGTCGCCACATTGGGTCTATACCCGGAACACCCCGCGCCGGTCGGAAGAACTGCTCGACGGCGGCTCCCTTTACTGGGTCGTGCGCGGCGTCATCCGCTGCCGGCAGGAACTGGTCGGGTTCGACGAGGATTTCGACCGCGAAGAGGCCCGCAAATACTGTCGAATCAAGGTCAAGAGGACCCTGGTGCGGACGGCGCCGCAGGCCTGCCGGGCCTTCCAGGGCTGGCGCTACCTCGAACCCGATAGCGCCCCACCCGACATCTCACACGGCGACAGCGGCGACATGCCGGTGGAAATGGCGGCCGAACTGAAGAGACTGGGTCTTCTCTAGAGCGTATCTCTGTTGGAAGGAATCGTTTGGGATTCCCAATCGGTCGAGAATCTGATTCAAGCTGTCTACTGGTTTTGGAGGCCAGCATGGATGGCACGACCGTATTCGAGAGATCTGCGCGAGCGAGTGGTTGAAGCCGTCGAGG
>CAMDOT010000243.1 GCA_945903635.1 Rhizobium sp. Q54
ACGTCGGCGAAGCCCAGGATCAGGCTGTTGTCGCCGCCGACGGTGATGTCGATCGCCTCGATGCCGGTCACCTTGTTGTCGGCAAGGATCGTGAAGTCGAAGCTCACGCCCGGACCCGAGAGCACCAGCGTGTCGCTGCCGCTGCCGCCATCGACGCTGAGGAAGGTCCCGTCGCCAACCGAGAGCACATCGTCGCCGGCGCCGCCGCGGATCGAATCGGCACCGCCGCCCCCCGACAGCGTGTCGTCGCCTACCCCGCCGATCAGGATTTCGGCCGACAACGATCCGGTCAGGACCACCGGCGCCGTCGAGCCGCCGAAGGCGCCGCCGAACAGCACATAGGCCTCGCCGGCATCGGTGCCCCCGTCGTCGCCACCGTCTGCGCCGACGATCAGGTCGGCGAAGCCGTCGCCGTTCACGTCGCCCGCCGCCGAAACGCTCCGGCCAGCCCGGTCGGCCACCGCATCGCCCTGGACGGCGAAGCCGTCGGCGGGGACCAGCCCCGTGAGGTCGATCACCGCGCGGCCCGTGACGACGTCCACCGTGCCGAAGCCCGAGGCCTTGCCGAACACCACGTAGGCCTCGCCGGCGCTGGTGCCGCCGTCGTCGCCAAACCGCGCGCCCACGATCAGGTCGGCGAAGCCGTCGCCGTTGACATCGCCCGCCGACGAAACACTCCGGCCGGCATTGTCGCCCGCCGTGTCGCCCTGGACGATGAAACCGTCGGCGGGGGCCAACCCCGTGAGGTCGATCACCGACCTGCCCGTGACGACGTCCACCGTGCCGAAGCCCGAGGCCTTGCCAAAGACCACATAGACCTCGCCGGCCCCGGCGCCACCGTCGCTGCCATTCGGCGCGCCGACGATCAGATCGGCGAAGCCGTCCCCATTCACGTCGCCTGCCGACGAAACGCTGTAGCCGGCCCGGTCCGCCGCCGAGTCGCCCTGGATGATGAAACCGTCGGCCGGGGCCAATTCCGTGAGGTCGATCACCGCCCGGCCCGTGACGACGTCCACCGTGCCGAAGCCCGAGGCCTTGCCGAACACCACATAGGCCTCGCCGGCATAGGTGCCGCCGTCGTCGCCGTACGGCGCGCCGACGATCAGGTCGGCAAAGCCGTCGCCGTTCACATCGCCTGCCGATGAAACGCTGAAGCCGGCATAGTCGCCAAACGTGTCGCCCTGGATGACAAAGCCTATCCCGGGCGTAAAGCTCGAGGCGATGTTCGCCAGGTCGATCACCGACCGGCCCGTGCCGTCCACCGTGCCGAACCCCGACGCCGTGCCGAACACCACATAGGCCTCGCCGGCACTGTAGCCGCCACGTGACGCGCCGACGATCAGGTCGGCGAATCCGTCGCCGTTGACATCCCCTGCCGACGAAACGCTATTGCCGGCGCTGTTGCCATCCGCGCGGCCCTGGATGATGAAGCCCTTGCCGGACGTGAAGCTCGAGGCGATGTTCGACAGGTCGATCACCGACCGGCCCGTGCCATCCACCGTGCCGAAGCCCGACGCCGTGCCGAACACCACATAGGCCTCGCCGGCATTGACGCCGCCGTCGTCGCCATATGGCGCGCCCACGATCAGGTCGGCGAAGCCGTCGCCGTTGACGTCGCCTGCCGATGAGACGCTCCAGCCGGCATTTTCGCCAAGCGCGTCGCCCTGGATGATGAAACCGTCGGCCAGGGCCAACCCCGTGAGGTCGATCACCGCACGGCCCGTGCCGTCCACCGTGCCGAAGCCCGAGGCCTTGCCGAACACAACATAGGCCTCGCCGGCACCGATGCCGCCGTCGTCTCCATACTTCGCGCCCACGATCACGTCGGCGAAGCCGTCGCCATTGACATCCCCCGCCGACGAAGCGCTGTAGCCAGCCCGGTCGCCCGCCTCGTCGCCCTGGATGATGAAGCCCTGCGACGGCGCGAGGTCGGTGAGGTCGAACCGCTCGGGGAACGACACTTCCACGCCCTGCTCGACCCGGACCTCGGCGTCGCCGCTCACGTTCACATAGCGGTCGTAAGTGATGCCGCCTTCAACGATCGTTCCGGCATTGGCCCACTGCACGTCGGCGAACGACACCGCGTCGCCCGTATCGCCCTTGACCGTGAGGACATGCACGCCGTCGCCATCGGCTTCAGCCTCGGCCAGCACCGCGGCCCGGTCGAGGGTCAGCGTGTTGTCGCCGGTGCCGGTGAGGTCGATCGCCTCGAAGCCCATCACCTGCGCCGCCTGCGCCGCGTCGGTGAGATCGAGCGTCACGCCCGCATCGGTCAGGACCAGCTCATCGGTCCCGTCGCCGCCATCCAGCAGCGTGTCGGCGAGCTCGCCCACGATCGTGTCGTTGCCTTCGTCGCCCGCGATGATGTCGGCGCCGTCGCCGCCACTGATGAAATCGTCGCCCAGATCGCCCGTCAGCGTGTCGTCGCCGCCGAAGCCGTAAACGGCGTTCGACCCAATGTCGGTCGGTGCGAAGCCATCGTCATTGCCGTCGGTGCCGAGGTAGAGGGCCAGGACCGGAACGATATTCCAGCCGTCGAAGACCCCCAGGAAGCCCTCGACCTCGATATCCTGAGCGACGGGCGCGAGCGTCGTCGTGGTCCCGTTCGCGACGTCCGGAAATCCGAAAGTCTCGTCGAACGGGGGAATCAGGCCCATCAGCCCACCGTCGGTATCGGTGGCGATAAAGCTGATGGCCGAGGCCGTCACCGACAGGTCGCTGATGACCGGCTCGTCGGTGGGGCCCAGGACCGCGATGTCGGAATCGTCGAGGTCGGTCACGCCGGCCAGATGGATTTCCATGCTGGCCGAATCGATTGCCAGCTCGCCGTCCGTATTGTTGGCGTAGAGGATCGTGTTGCCGCCCGTGACGAACGCCACCAGCGAATGGGCGGCAATCGTCGTGGGCGCCGTCGTCACGGTCACCAGCGGCAGGAACCCGCCAAGCCCCGCGAACTCGATGCTGTCGTCGCCATGCGTGAAGTCGAGGATCGTGTCGAAGGCGTCACGGTCGGAGTGCTCCGTATCCCCGTAGACAAAGGCATCCGCGTCGGCCCCGCCCGACAGGATGTCGGCGCCGCCGCCGCTCATCAGGACATCCTCGCCGGCGCCACCGTTCATCGTGTCGCTGAAATCGCAGTCGCAGTCGACCAGTTGGTCGTCGCCCGCCCCGCCGTCGAGCCGGTCGGCGCCGGTGCCGCCCTCGAGGTAGTCGTTGCCCGCGCCGCCGATCAGGTGGTTGGCGAATTCGTTGCCGAACAGGTTGAATTCGCCAGTTCCACGCGCACGCAGGACCTCGACTTCGACGCCGGCGGCCAGCTCGTAGCTCGTGCTGGTGGTGAAGACCGTGTCCCGGCCTTCACCGATCTCCTCGATCACCGCGTCGAAAAATTCGTCGACATAGTAGCTATCGTCGCCCTCGCCGCCCGCCAGCGTATCCTCGCCTTCGCCGCCATTGAGCCGGTCGTTGCCATCCAGGCCACTCAGCGTGTCCTCGCCCACGCCGCCGATCAGGGTGTTGTCGAGCTCGTTGCCCGCCAGCTGGACGTCATCTGTCGTTCCCTTGACGCGCAGGACCTCGACTTCCTGGGCGGGGATCAGGCCGTAGCTGACGCTGGTGAAGATGGTGTCGTAGCCCTCGTTCGCCGCCTCGATCACGGCGTCGAACTCGTCGTCGACGACATAGACATCGTCGCCATCTTCGCCGGCCATGCCGTCCGCGCCGGCGCCGCCATCGAGACGGTCGTTGCCATCGCCGCCCAGGAGCGTGTCGATGTCGGCGCCGCCCTCGAGCTGGTCGCTTCCCTCGCCGCCGTCGAGCGTATCGTTGCCGACGCCGCCCGCGAGCTTGTCATCGCCGTCGCCGCCGTTCAGTCCATCCTCGCCCACGCCGCCGATCAGGTAATCGTTGCGCTCGTTGCCGGTAAGGGTGAGGCCGTCCGTCGTCCCCTTGACGCGCAGAACCTCGATCTCCTGGCCGGTATCCAATGTGAAGTCGGCGCGGGCATAGACGGTATCGTTGCCCTCGCCCACGGTCTCGGCCACCGTGTCGGAGCTGTTGTCGACATAATAGATATCGTCGCCATCGCCGCCGGCCATCGCGTCGGCGCCGACGCCGCCATAGAGACGGTCGTTGCCATCGCCGCCATTGAGCTCATCGTTGCCGACAGCGCCATAGAGCCGGTCGTCACCGTCGGCGCCGTTCAGCGTATCCTCGCCCACGCCACCGATCACGAAATCGTTGCGCTCATTGCCGGTCAGCTCGAGACCGTCCGTCGTCCCCCGGACGCGCAGGACCTCGATCTCCTGGCCGGCGCCCAATGTGAAGTCGGTGCTGGCAAAGACCGTGTCGCTGCCCTCGCCCCCGGCTTCGACCACCGAGTCGAACTCGCTGTCGACATAGTAGATATCGTCGCCATTGCCGCCGGCCATATAATCCATGCCGGCGCCGCCAACGAGACGGTCGTTTCCATCGCCGCCAAAGAGCGCATCGTTGCCCGCCAGGCCGTAGAGCCTGTCGGCAAAGGTGGAGCCATTGATGACATCGTTGTTGAACGTGGCCTTGAGCACGACCCCGCTGTCGAGGCCGATGTCTTCGATCTGGACGGAGTGGTCGCCGCCGACGCGCAAGGACAGGTTCAGATTGCCGCCTGCGCCGTCGAGGCGGAGGACGATCCGCGCCTCTCCCTCCTGGGGATCCAGGCCACCGGAGTCGACCGTGATCGTTCTAAAGGTGTCGAGGTCGGCGACGCTGGTGGGATCGACGATGTATTGCCAGGTATCCGGGAAAGTGAACTGGCCGGGAACCACGAGAGTTAACGCCACGGCATCGCCTCCACATCAGCATGCACGAAAGAACGCCAGATACGTTCCCGTCATCGGCAAAACCGGCTGCGTGCAACTTATGCGAACGCGGCGTGCCCCCAAGCAACCGACTGCAAATACTTAGGCTCGACTCGGCCTCGCATTGCAAGTGAAAACACGGTGAAAGGGGCAATTTACTCGATGAATTGCCGGCCGATCCACAGCAACGACGCGGGGGGTGCAAGACGAACGCCCTTGCTTCGACCGGCCTTGACGCCGATACCCTCACGACCTGACCAAAACAGGGGCGATCCGCTGCCTTGCATGCCGACCATTGCAGAAATTTATGCCAGCCGCCGCAAAGCGCCCCGGTTCATCTGCCAAGCAATGGCGGATAGCTTTTAGATGGTAGGGAACCGGTAATGTCATCCGAGCGCCTGATCAGGCTGCTGCGGTCGGCCAGCTTCCGGCTGACACTGATCTACGCCGCGCTGTTCGTGGTGTCGGCCGGCGCGCTGTTCGCGACGGTCTATGTGACGGCGACGGCGGCGATGCAGAACGACATGGCAGCGGTCCTGCGCAGCGAGGCGCTGCAGCTCACCGATATCCACCGCCGCAGCGGCCTGGCCGGCCTCGCCGAGCAGATCACGCGACGCATGAACTTCCGCACGCGCGGCCCGATCTTCTATCTCCTGCAGGCGCCCAACCGCCGCGTCGTGGTCGGCAACCTGCCCGGCATGCCGCCGGTCAACGGCGTCATCGATTTCGTGCCGGCACCCGATGCGGTGGAAGCGGAAAACGAGCACCCCAAGCTCACCGGCTACGGCCTCACCCTGTCCGACGGCTCGTTCCTGCTGGTCGCCCAGGACGCCAATCGCCTCGTCGACATGCAACGCGCCATTGTGAGCGCCTTCGCCTGGGCGGGCGGCCTCACGCTGCTGCTGGCGGTCGCCGGCGGCGCCTGGCTCGGCAACACCTTCCTGCGCCGCATCGACACCATCACCCGCACCAGCCGCGCCATCATGGAGGGCGACCTCGCGGCCCGCATTCCCGTGCGCGGCACGCAGGACGAGTTCGACCAGCTCGTCGCCAACCTCAACGCCATGCTGGGCAGGATCCAGCAGCTCATGGACGGGCTGCGCCAGGTTTCCAGCGACATCGCCCACGACCTGCGCACGCCGCTCGGCCGCCTGCGCCAGCACCTCGAGGATGCGCGCGAACGGGCGAAGACCACCGCCGAATACGATGAGGCGACCGACGCCGCCATCGCGGAAGCCGATGGCCTGCTCGAAACCTTCTCCGCCCTGCTGCGCATCGCCCAGGTCGAAGCGGGCGCGCAAAAGAGCGCGTTCACCGAACTCGACTTCTCCGGCCTCGTGCGCAGCATCGGCGAGGCCTATCAGCCGGCCGCCGAGGATTCGTTGCACCGGCTGCAGATCCACGTCGACGACGGCGTGCGCCTGACCGGTGACCGCCAGCTCCTCGCCCAGATGATCTCCAACCTGATCGAGAACGCGCTCAACCATACGCCCGAAGGCTCCACGGTATCGGTCGGCCTGCGCAAGACCGGCGCGGGTTTCGAAGCCGAGGTCGCCGACGACGGTCCCGGCATTCCGGCGACCGAGCACGGCCGCGTGTTCGACCGCTTCTATCGTCTGGATCGCAGCCGATCGACCGCCGGCAGCGGCCTCGGCCTCGCCCTGGTGAAGGCGATCGCTGGCCTGCATGGCCTCACCATCCGGCTCGAGGACGGCAAGCCGGGCCTGCGCGTCGTCCTGAAGGCGTAACGCCGCTCGCACCAATGACACCTCACCCTGAGGAGCCACGCGAAGCGTGGCGTCTCGAAGGGTGGGAACGAGCACCTCGCCTGTTGCCCATCCTTCGAGACGCGCCGCTTCGCGGCGCTCCTCAGGATGAGGTAAGTGCTTGAAATGACTCAATTCATTTTCGGCCAGCCTCTCAGGATGAGGTGAGTCAATAATGGTGCTAGGCCAACAGCTCGCGACAGCTGAGATCATCCACGGCGAGGTGAATGCGTTCGAGGTTGTTCCACCAGATCACGGGGGGAATGCCCACCGCGTGATGCCAGACCGGCGTCATGACTTGCCCCAGCACGGACAGGCGATAGTCGTCCTGTAAGGCGCGGCGGTCGTAATCCCGGACGCCCCGGGCCACCAACTCGTCGTGAAAGCAGTCCAGCAGGTGTCGCTCGCTTCGCTGCCGCAAGTCGGGATACCAATGGAGCGCCATCATATAGGCGAGGTCGTCCGTCCCGACGTCGATCCGCCAGGCGTCCCAATCGAATAACCTGGCGTCATCCACCCCGCCGGCCCGCGGCAGGAAGCAATTCCAGACATGCGCGTCGCCCTGAACGATCGTCATATTGCGGTGGCTGTGATAGCGCGCCGTCAGACGCGGCGTTTGCTCCAGTAACCGCGCATAGAGATCGCGCCGATCGGGCGAAAGCCGATCGCCGAGATCGTCGGCGAAGCGCGCGAACTGTCCGGCCAATCGCTGCCTCGATTCCTCGGCGGCACTCGCCTGCTGCCACGTGCCGACCGTCGCGCCCAGGCGCGGATGGTCCCACCACGCAGCCTGGAAACGTGCCCGCGTCCGGATGATGCTCTCGCTTTGCTCGATCGTGGGCGGCAAGGGCCAGCTCGTCGCCACGAGATGCGACTCCGTCAGGTCTTCGAGTAGCAGATGCCACGCGCCGGTGTCCTGATCCCAATGGGCGTTGAAGCAACGCGGCACCAGTCCCGCCGGCGTCGCAGGCGCTACCTCCGCATAGAACGCGACCTCATGCCGGCCACCCATCCAAGGGCCGCCAGGTCGGTCGAGCAGACCAGCCTTCAGCATGAGCGACGGAGGCGCACCTACATGCGAGCCCTCATAAGTCAGGCGCAGCCGAAAAATGTACGACAGCACGGTCGGAAACGACTTCTCGACCGCGACCTCCGCGACGCGGCCGTCGGCAAGCACGCCGGATCGGCGAAGCGCCTCGGTAATCTGCTCGGCGCCAGCCGCCTGCGGGAGTGATTGCATCGTTGACCTCTGCCCTTATGCGCCGACAATAGCGAAATGAACGCACGTCCGCTCCTAGCCCCACGCCCGCTCCTCGCCTACGTCGGCAGCTACACCACGCCTGGGCGCAACGGCCATGGCAACGGCATCAACGTCTACAAGGTCGATGCCCGCACCGGCGCTTTCACCCACCTGCAACATGTGGGCGGGTTGGAGAACCCCTCGTTCCTGGCGATCGATCCGTCGGGTCGCTTTCTCTATTCGGTGCACGGTGATCGCAGCGAAGCGAATGCCTTTCTCATCAACCAGACGACCGGCCGCCTAAGCCACCTCAATCGCGAATCGACCGGCGGCTATAACCCGGTGCATCTCGCGCTCGACACCACCGGCTCCTTCCTCGCCGTGGTGAATTATGGGTCGGATTCGCTGGCTGTGCTTCCGATCAGGACGGACGGCCGCCTCGCGTCCTACAGCACCCTGACGCCGGTCGAGGGAACGCTGGGACCGCATCGCGTACAGCAGCGCAATATGGCGCCGCACCACATCCCGCTCGATCGCCAGGGCCGTTTCTTCTACGTCCCCTGCAAGGGCTCCGACTGCGT
>CAMDOT010000244.1 GCA_945903635.1 Rhizobium sp. Q54
CGCCGACTTCCCGGTCAAGACCATGGCCGAGCTGATCGCCTACCTGAAAGCCAACCCGGGCAAGTTCAACATGGCGACCTCGGGCATCGGCGCCACCAACCACATGGCGGCGGAGATGTTCCGCGCCAAGACCGGGCTCAGCTACACCATCGTGCCCTACCGCGGTGGCGCGCAGGCCGGGCAGGACGTGGCCTCGGGCCAGGCGCAGATGATGTTCTCGGCCTCGCTCGAGGCGATACCGTTCCTGCAGTCGGGCAAGACGCGGGCCATCGCGATTTCCAGCGCCAAGCGCTCGCCCAGCTTCCCCGATATCCCGACGGTGGCCGAATCGAGCGACCTCAAGGATTTCGATGTCGTGTTCTGGCAGGGCCTGGTGGTGCCGGCCGGCACGCCCAAGCCGATCCAGGACAAGCTTCACGCCGCCCTCGCCAAGGCCACGGCCGAGCCCGAGGTGATCGAGCGCTTCAAGAAGCAGGGCGTGGAGATCAAGAGCTCGACGCCGGCCCAGTTCAAGGAATGGTACCTGCTGGAAGAAAAGCGCTGGGTGACGCTCATCAAGGAGCAGAACCTCAAGCCGGAATAGCTAAAGCGCCTTCCTGAGCGTGAGATTGAAGCGGCGGCGTCCGGTCATCGGATGCTCGCCGCTTTTCAATGTCAGCACACCGTGATGGGCGAGGCGTGACGGCCCGCCCCAGACCACGACATCGCCGTGGCCGAGCGCCACTTTCTTCATGGGATCGGCGCGTTTCGGCCCGCCGAACTGGAAGGCGGCGGGCAGGCCCAGCGACACCGACACGATGGGATGGCCGTAGTCGGCCTCGTCCCTGTCCTGGTGCGGCGACAGCCGTGTGCCGGGCTCGTAGCGGTTGATCAGGCAGGCATCGGGCACGAAGCCCGGGAAGCCTGCGGCATCGGCCGCTCCGTCCGCCAGCTTCAGGAACAGCTTGGGCATCGCGGGCCAAGGCTTGCCGCTTTCGGGATCGTCCGCCGTGTAGCGATAGCTCCTGCGGTCGGTGATCCAGCCGGCCGCGCCGCAATTGGTCATGGCGACCGACATCTCGAAACCGCCCGGTGTCGTCATGTGCCGGAACGGCGCTTTGGCCGTAACGGCCTCGATGGCGGCGAGCAGCGCCCGGTCGTGCGCTTGGGCGAAGCCGCGCAGCAGCACGGCGCCAGCGCCCAGTGCCTCCATTCCGCCATCAGGATCGAACAGGCTCTGCATCGGAACCCAGATATAGGGCATCATCGGCCGGAACATCAGGAGTAGCGTGATGAAGAGTTTGATCACTGCCGCCGCTGTGATCGTCGTCGGCATGGCGGCCACCGCTGGAACCGCCGCCGCCCAGACCAGCGCCCAGTCGGGCGAAGCCTCGCGCGGCCAGCGCGTCTTCAACACCCAGTGCCGGGCCTGCCATACGCTCGAGAAGGATGGCGCCAGCACGGCCGGCCCCAACCTGCACGGTGTGTTCGGCCGCAAGGCCGGCACCGGCGGCGGCTACGACTCCTCCGACGCCATGAAGAAGTCGGGCATCGTCTGGGACGACACCACGATGGCCGAGTATAACCGCGACCCCAAGGGCAAGGTGCCCGGCACCAAGATGCTCTTCAACGGCGTGAAGAACGCCGGCCAGCTCGCCGACCTGGTCGCGTATCTCAAGGAAGCGACCAAGTGAAAATCTGGATCGGCGTCGCGAGCGTGCTGGCTGCCGGATTGTCGGCGTCGGCAGCGTCGGCGCAGGATGTGGCCAAGGGCGAGCGCGTGTTCGCCACGCAGTGCAAGGCCTGCCATACGCTCCAGAGGGGCGGTGCAACCACCACGGGACCAAATCTCTACCGCATCATGGGCCGCCGGTCGGGCACCGGGCAGGGCTACGGCTATTCCGAGGTCATGCGCAAGTTCGCCATCGAATGGAACGACGTGACGCTGGCCGCCTATCTGCGCGATCCCAAGGCCGACATGCCCGGAACGAAGAAGGTCTTCGCCGGCATAAAGCAGCGGGACCAATTGACCGACGTGATCGCCTACCTCAAGGAAGCGACGAAGTAGCCCTCAGGGCGAGAAACTGTCGCGCGCCCGCACATAGGCGATCGATCCCAGCGCGACGCCAGCCGCCAGGGTGCCGAACACCCAGCGATAGGCGAGGTCGCCGCCGCCGAAGCCTTCGACGATATAGCCCATGGTGGCCGGCAGCACGGCGAGGCCGAGGCACTGCGCCATGTTGACGGTGGTGACGCCGCGGCCGGCCAGGCGGTCGGGGAACAGGCCGCGTCCCTGGGCCACGATCACCGTGCCGTAGGCACAGAAGAAGCAGAAAGCCACCAGCAGACCGACCGCGAGCCAGAGCGGCGGATTGGCCAGCGCCGCCATGATGGTGAGCAGCGCCATCGAGATCGCCGCACCCGCGAACACCACCTTCTTGCGCGAGCGCAGTACGCGGTCCATCGGCCCGTAGGCCAGGATGCCCAGGATCTGCGCCACGCCCATGGCGAGCAGCACGTTGCCGCGTTCCACGCCGTCGAGCTTGTGCACGTCGTAGAGATAGGGTCCGCCCCACACGCCGAGCACCGTCAGCATCGTGGCATAAGCGAAGAAATGCATGGAGAGCACGGGGCCGAGACCCGGCGTGCGCCACACTTCCCACAGGCCGCGCAGGATCTCGACCGGGGTCTCCTTGGCAGGCTCGGACCCGCGATACTCCGGCGGCCGGTCGCGCACGAAGACATAGAAGCCCACGGCGACCAGCAAGGTGATGGCCGCGAGGCCTAAAAATCCGTGGCGCCAGCCGATCGTGCCGGCGATCCAGGCGAGCGGCGTGGCCGCCGCCAACGTGCCGATGTTGGAGGCGGCGAACACCCAGGACAGCGTCGTCGCGAGCTTGGCCTGTTCGAACCAGCGCGAGCACAGGAACACCACTGACATGAACGAGGCGGCGCAGCCCACGCCCACGACCGTGCGGCCTGCGATCAGGTCGGTGGCGTCGGCGGCGCGGGCGATCCAGAGCGAGCCCAGCACCGCCAGCAGCGACAGGGCCGCCACCGTGCGCCGCGCGCCGAAGCGGTCGAACCACATGCCGACGGGGATCTGCACGGCAAACAGCGCGAAGAAGAAGGCGCTGCCCGCCCAACCGAGCTGGCGCGCACTGAGGTCGAGGTCGCGCGTGAGTTCGGGCGCGATCACGCTGTTGGAGACGCGATAGAACTGGCTGAGGCAGGTCACCGCGATCAGCAGCAGCAGGAGCGGCAATTTCGATGCCATGTGAATTTCTCGTAATACGGGAAAGAGGCTGCCGTCCTTCGTCGTGGACCGAAGCATTTCGATGGGCCATTATGGCTCGAGGATGGCTGCCGCTGTCGCCCTTCGTCCCGCCGCTTCGCGCGTATCGCCGATCGCCTGGCTGATCGCGCCGGCGCTGCTGGTCTTCGTGCTGTTCTTCATCCTGCCATTCGCCGTCATGGTAGTGATGTCGTTCTTCTCGTCGAACCCGGTCAGCAACCCCAACGCCGTCCTGACCACGCGCCACTACGTGCGCTTCATCGAGGACACCGCCGACATCTTCCACGATGCACTGTGGTCGACGCTGCGCATCGGCCTGATCACCACGATCATCGCGCTGCTGATCGGCTATCCGCTGGCGCACTGGATGGCGCGCATGCAGTCGCGCCTTGGCCACGCGCTGGTGCTGATGGCGGTGATCGCGCCGATGCTGACCGGCCTGGTCGTGCGCACCTTCGCGTGGATGACCATCCTGCAGGACAAGGGCGTCATCAACACCACGCTGGTGTCGCTGGGCCTGATCGAGAAGCCGCTGCCGCTGATGTACAACGAGTTCGGCACCGTGGTGGCGCTGGTCCATATCTACGTGCCGTTCATGGTGCTGACCTTGACCGGCGTGATCGGCCGTATCGACGAGCGACTGGAGCAAGCGGCACGCAGCCTCGGCGCCGGCCGTCTGCGTGCTTTCATCGAGGTCACGCTGCCGCTCAGCCTGCCCGGCATTCTCGCGGGCTCTCTGCTGGTGTTCGCACTATCGATCAGCGCCTATGTCACGCCCGCCCTGATGGGCGGCACCAACGTGCTGACGCTGCCGATGCTGATCGCCCAGCAGGTCAGCACCAGCTTCAATCCCGGTTTTGCCGGCGCGCTCGGCGTCGTGCTGCTGCTCGTGTCGCTGGCCATCGTTATCGCCTACAACAGGATACTGGCCCGGCTTGCCGGCGAGCAGGGGCTGGCATGAACGCCGCGCCAAATCGCCAGCCGTTCGATGCAGGCCGCGCGGCCTATCTGGCGCTGAACGGCGCGCTGCTCACTTTCCTGCTGCTGCCCATCGCCATCGTCGTGGTGTTCGCGCTGAATCCGCTGCCCTACATCTCCTTCCCGCCGGTCGGCGTCAGCCTGCGCTGGTTCCAGAAATTCTTCGCCGGCGCTGATTTCATGAACGCGCTGTGGCTGTCGCTGTGGACGGCCTCCTGCGTGCTGGTGCTGGCCATCGTGATCGGCGGCGCCTGCGCGATAGCGCTCGCCCGCGGCAATCTGCCGGGCCGGGCGTTCCTCACCTCGTTCTTCATGTCGCCGCTGATGCTGCCGGCCATCCTGACCGGCCTGGCGCTGTTCCAGTCCTATCTGCTGGCGGGGATCGGCCGGCCGGTCTGGGGCCTGATCATGGCCCACACGCTGGTGGCGATCCCCTATGTACTGCGCACGACGCTGGCCGTTCTGCACAATTTCGACCGGCGCATCGAGGAAGCCGCGGCGGTCCTGGGGGCGAGCCCGACGCGTGTCTTTTTCGAGATCACCTTGCCCCTGATCCGGCCGGGCGTGTTCGCCGGCGGGGTTTTTGCCTTCATCGTCTCATTCGACCAGTTCCCGGTGTCGCTGTTCCTGGTCCAGCCCAAGAACGAGACCTTGCCGGTGGTGCTGTTCAATTACATGAAATTCGACCTCGACGGCGCCATTGCGGCCGCCTCGATGGTCTCAATCTTGCTGGCTCTGGTCGTGGTGCTGGCGCTGGAAAAGCTGATCGGTCTCAAAGCCTACGTTAAGCTGTAGAGGGAACAATAGGGGGTTATCATGATCACACGTCGCAAAACCTTGCGTACCGCCGCTGGCATCGCCGCACTCTCGACCGTGGGCGCGCCCGCCATCCTGCACGCCCAGACGCGCACGCTGAAAATCACGACCTGGGGTGGCAAGTGGGGCGATATCATGAAGGGCACGGTGCTGCCGGCCTTCGAGAAGGAGTTCAAGTGTACGGTGTCGGCCGACCAGGCCTTCCCGTTCATGCCCAAGCTGCAGGCCAGCCCGAAGAACGATCCGCTCTACGACATCTTCCACACCAACTCGAACGAGCAGTGGAATGCGCTCACCGAGGGGTTGGTGGTCGACAAGATTTCGGTCAAGGACGTGCCCAACGTTGCCGACGTCTATCCCTACGCTGTCAGCGACAAGATCGTCGGCGTCACGATCTTCACCAGCGCCATCGGTCTCGGCTTCCGCACCGACAAGGGCCTGACGCCGCCGACATCGTGGAAGGACCTCGCCGATCCCAAGCTCGCCGGCTCGCGCGGCAGCTACATCATCCCGGTCAACACCATCGGCCAGTGCCACCTGATGATGCTGGGCAAGATCTACGGCAAGGGCCTGCAGGATCTCGACGCCGCCTACAAGGCGCTGGAAGGGCTGAAGCCGATCAAGCTGGTCGACTTCACCGGCCAGATGGAAAAGATGCTGCTATCGGCCGAGGTCTCGATGGGCGTCATCCACGACTCAGGCGTCTACCGCTACGACGACCAGAAGCCGCCGCTCGACTTCGTCAGCCCCAAGGAAGGCGTCATGGCGCTCGAGCAGGTTCTGAACGTGACTCCGGGCAGCAAGGTCAAGGATCTGGCCTTCGCCTATATCGACTACATGCTGCGGCCCGACGTGCAGAAGATGCTGTCCGAGGCGGTGTGGTATTCGCCGGCCAACAAGAAGGTGAAGCTCGACGCCAAGTACGATGCCAAGCTGCTCACCACCGAGGCCAAGGTGGCGACGCTGATCCAGCCCGACTGGAAGTGGTACAACGCGCGCAAGGAAGACATCGACGCGCGCGTGACGAAGCTGCTGAAGGGCTGATGACCGCAGCTGCCATCCGACTGGAGCGGGTGACCAAGACGTTCGACGGCCATGTCGTGGCCGTCGACGACGTCACGCTCGACATCGAGGCGGGCGAGTTCTTCGCCCTCCTGGGGCCATCGGGCTGCGGCAAGACCACGTCGCTGCGCATGATCGCCGGCTTCGAGATCCCCGACAGTGGCCGCGTCCATGTCGGCGGCAAGGACATCACCGACCTGCCCGTGCACAAGCGCGAGATGGGCATGGTGTTCCAGTCCTACGCGCTCTTCCCGCACCGCACCGTGGCCGAGAATGTGGCCTTCGGCCTGCGCATGCGCGATGTGACCAGGTCCGATATCGAGCGGCGCGTGAAGGATGCGCTGGAGCTGGTGGCGCTGACCGGCCTCGAGGCCCGCAAGCCCAGCCAGCTCTCGGGCGGCCAGCAGCAGCGCGTGGCGCTGGCCCGCGCGCTGGTGGTCGAGCCGCCGGTGCTTTTATGCGACGAGCCGCTGGGCGCGCTCGACCGCAAGCTACGCCAGCAGATGCAGTTCGAGCTCAAGGAGTTGCAGAAGCGGCTGGGCGTCACCCTGGTGTTCGTCACGCACGACCAGGAGGAGGCGCTGGCCATGAGCGACCGCATCGCGGTGATGCACAACGGCCGCATCGAGCAGATCGGCGCGCCGACCGAGATCTACGAAAAGCCGCGCACGCGCTTCGTTGCCGACTTCATCGGCGAGATCAATCTGCTGGAGGAACGCGGCCGTGCCAGTGCGCTGCGGCCCGAGAAGATCCGCTTCGTGCCGCCGGGCGATGCCCGCGCCGCCGGGTTGATCGAAACCTCGAACTTCCTGGGCGGCGCCACGCTCTACCGCGTGCGCGTCGACGACGGCCGCACGCTTCTGGCCCGCGAAACCCACGCCGGCGAACGCAGCCCGCGCAAGCCCGGCGATGCGGTGGGGCTGGCGTGGAATGATTCCGACGCTGTGGCGCTGGAATCGTAATCGCTGGTCCGGCTCTTTAGTCGAGGCTTTCGCCGCGCAGCTGTTTGCCGAAGGCGAGATCGTCGTTGAGGCACCATTGTTCGGCAACGCGGCCGTTGGCGATCCGGAAAATCGAGAGTTCGTCAACACGCAGGCGCCGGCCGGTGGGCGGCCGCCCTTCGAAGTTGCCCAGATGGGTGCCCGTCGAGAAATAGCGCACCGCCACTTTGTCCCCGTCGATGACGACGTCCTCGACATGCTCGTGCCAGTCGGGGAAGCCGCTCCGTAGCCGCGCAATGGCTCGCCCTATGCCGTCGTGACCATCGCGCGAGTCTGTTTTGCCCCAGCCCTTGGGCATATGGGCGACGAAGTCGGAAGCAAAGACGTCCGGGATCGCTGCCAGATCGCCCGTGTTCCATATCTCGTGCAGACGTTCGATGAGGGCCCGCGTTTCAGTGCGCGTCATGGTCCTTCTCTTTGCCGGCGTTACATCGCGGGAGTAGGATCGTACCATGACACTCACCCTCGGTATCGCCACCATCGGCCAGGCGCCGCGCGACGACATCGCCACGCTGTTCGCCCAGCACGCGCCTCCCGGCACCAAGGTCATCCTGCGCGGCGCGCTCGATGGTCTTTCCGACGCGGAGGTCGACGCGCTGAAGCCCGAGAGCGGCGGCGACACGCTCTACACCCGCTTGCGCGGTGGCCGCGATGTGAAGATTTCCAAGAAGGCGGTGATCGCCCGCTCGGCCGACGTGATCGCGCGGCTGCGCGCCGACGGCTGCGACGCGCTGGTCTATGCCTGCACCGGCGATTTTCCGCCGCTGAAGGGCGACGAAGGCGTGCTGTTTCCCTCGCGCGTGCTGGCCGGGCTCACGGCCGGCCTGTTGCCGCGCGGCCGGCTCGGGCTGCTGATCCCGCTGGCCGAGCAGGCGGAAAAGCTTTCATCCAAATGGGCGCGGCCGGGAATCGAGATCGTGGCCGAGGCGCTGGCGCCCAGCGCCGGTGCCGCCGAAGCCGATGCCGCGGCGCGGCGCCTCGCCGCCAAGAAGCCCGACCTCGTCGCCATGGACTGCATGAGCTACTCGCCCACGACAAAGGAATGGGTGAAACCCGGCCTCGGCGTGCCGGCCTTGCTCGCCATCACCGCGACCGGCCGCGTGCTGCGCGAGATGCTGGATTGAGCACGCCGATGGGGACCCAGGTCTGCATCGCAGGCGGCGGTCCGGCCGGCATGATGCTGGGCT
>CAMDOT010000245.1 GCA_945903635.1 Rhizobium sp. Q54
TGTTCGCGGGCGGCGCGTTGGCAGGCGCGGTGTTGTGGGCCTATTCGCCGACCCTGCCGGCCGAGACTCTGATCGCCCAATACGCCAACGAGCGTTCGAAGTTCGTCGATGTCGGCGGCGTGCAGGCCCACGTCCGCGACTACGCACGCGCCGAAACGACGGCCGATGCGATACCGCTGGTCCTGATTCACGGATCCCTGGGCTCACTGCACATGTGGGAAGGCTGGGCCCGCGAACTGGAACCGCGTTTGCGCCTGATCACCGTCGATCTGCCGGGGCACGGTCTCACCGGCGCCTGGCCACGCGACGAATACACCATCGAGGCCTACACCGATTTCCTAGAAGTGCTGGTCGACACCCTGCATCTCGACCGTTTCGTGCTGGTCGGACATTCGATGGGCGGCGCCGTCGCCTGGAGTTTCGCCGCCACCCGGCCGGACAGGGTGAGCCAGCTCGTCCTGGTCGACGCCGCGGGCTATCCACGCCAGGGCGAGGCGCCGCTGCCGATCCGACTGGCCCGTATGCCGGTGGTGGGTGACATCGGCATCTACTTCAAGCCCGAGCACCTGGTGCGCCGCTCGCTCACCGAGGTCTATGCCGACCCCGCGCAAGTGACGCCCGAGCGGATCAAGCGATATGGCGAGCTGCAGCGGTTCCCCGGCAATCGCGAGGCCACCTTGCAGCGCGCCCGAACCCAGGAGCCGCTCGATCCCACGCCACTCAAACGGCTCGACGTGCCGACCCTGATCCTCTGGGGCGCCAAGGATCGCTGGGTGCCGGTGGCGGACGCCTTCCGCTTCCAGAACGACATCAAGGGCGCCAAGCTCGAGATCTTCGAGAACCTCGGCCACAATCCGATGGAAGAGGACCCCAAGGCGACCGCCGAGGCGGTAGCCGCCTTCCTGGCTTCGACACCGCCGCGTCGCGTGGTCCTGCCCCGTCCCACAACGCCGGAGCCCGTTCCGACCGACCCGACGGCTGTGCTTCCCACCGTGGTGCCAGAGAAGGACTAGGCGAAGGACTAGGCACTCACCAGCAGCGCCATCACCTTGGTGAATGCCCGGTCGGCAATGGTCTCAATCTCGGCCTTGGTGCGGTTCTGGATCGGATGCGGCACGTAGACGACCGCGGGCTCGAAGCCAAGGGAATCACTTTGCGCTTCGACACCCTCTGCGAAATGGGTGGTGACGATGTTGACACCGGGAAGGCCGCGTCCGTCGAGGCTATGAAGGTCGTGCAGACTGCACGATGTACAGGAGCCTCAATCGCTTAAGGCAATCACCGCGAGCTGGTTCTCCGCCGCGATCTTCTGCAGGAGATCGGTCGGCGCCACCTTGGTGTTGGTCGGCTTGCGATAGCGCCGGGTGGTGACGCCGGCCTTCTTGAAGTGGTCTTCGAGCCGGTCGATGAACTCCGATCCGCGCGCCTTGCCGATATCCATCAGCGCCACGCTCTTGCCCGCGACCGACGGTGGCGGCGCGAGGCGGGCACGTCGGGTCGGCGAGGTTTCCGCCGTCGGATCGCGCAGCTTGGTTGCACTGTTCATGGGCGTAGCTCCCTAGCGGATTTCATGCGTGACGGCCTGGCACTCGTCGCGCACCGACTGACCCGGCCAGCCACCGATGATGGCTGAGAATAGACCGGCTTCGCCGCCGGCGCGAACGATCAGGAGGCCGCCGGGCTGGAACTTGTCGACGACCTGGTCGGCGAAGGACGGTGGCATGCCCTCGGCGATGCCCTGGGCGCCGCGGATCAGCTCGCTGCCCGGCCGCTTCAGTGCCTTGTAGAGTTCGTCCTCGATGCGACGGCGGTTAAAACCGCCGTCCTTGAAGATCTTGTAGTGCTCGGGTGACAGGACCAGCACGGCGTTGCCGCCGAGGCAGAGCTTGGGGTGGCCGACACCGAACAGGCCCATCGCCAGCGAGCGCACTAGCTCTTCTGGCGTGCGCGACTTCTGGTCGATGAAACCGTTCACGCCCTCGCCATGGAACAGCGTCACGGCGCTCTTGCCGGCGGGAATGCCGCGGCGCTGCGCCAACGGCTCCCAGTCGGGATCGGATTCGTCCTCGGCAAAACAGAAGGTGTATTTGCCAGGATTGCCCAGCGTGGCGCGGTCCATGCCGCCCGGCAGGCCGCCACCGACGTTGCGCACGATGAGCTGCAAGGCGCGGCCGATGGTGGCATTGGCGCGGTTGCCTTGGCCCAGCGCATTGACGCCGCTGTTCATGCCGATCGCCTTGGCGGCAGGCCCGTTGATGATGACCAGCGGCCCCGAAAAATGCGTGGTGCAGAGCAGCCCATGCAACACAAACAACGGATCGAGTGCGGCCTCGAGCACACCCAGCACGACCGGCATGTATTCCGGCTTGCAGCCCGCCATGACCGCGTTGATGGCCACCTTCTCGACCGTGCAGGGCACGAGATTTGGCGGGATAATGCCCACGATCTCGTCGGGCTTGCGATCGGTGCCGCCCAGCATGCGCAGGATGCGATCGTCGGTCGGCGGCACGACGGGCAGACCATCGCTCCAGCCGCGCTCGAAGCAGGCTTCCATGGGATCGTCCCATTCGCCGACGGCGATGGTGCGCGCCTTGAGGCCGGTGTCGCCGTAGCGCGCCACCAGGATCTCGTGCACGCCGGGCTCCACGCTCTTGGAGCCGCAGCCCGGCTGCCAGGCCGGCAGCCCGTCGCCCGCGGCCGCATGGCCGGCCAGCCGGATCCACTCGGCACGGTCCCAGCCCACCGTGCGTTCGACCTCGATCCCGCCTTTCAAGCGGATGAGGGTCGGCACAGCCTCGATGTTGAGACGGAAAGAGCGTTCGAGATCGTGGTCGTCGATCACTCGCCCAACGCCGGCGGGAAACGCCGGATCATCCTGGCTGATCACGGCGAGCGGTCCTGCGCGATCGAGGCTCTGCATCACCGGCTCGATCAGCACGCAGGTCGGGCAGTCGCGCTTGGCGACGATCACCAGACCATCGCTCGGCAAGACGTTGGCGGGCAAACCGTCAGGCATTGAGCAGTGCCTCCACCCGGGCATCGAGGAACGCCGCATCCTCGGGATTGGCGAGCGGGTTGCCGGCACGATGGCCCCAGACCGAGGGGATCTCCACCAGCTTCGCGTCCTTGAGATGGGGCAGCTCGGCACGGTTGTCGTCGGTCTGGAAATAGAGGTCGGTCGCCGAGGGCATCAGCAGCACCTTAGCTTTTATGCTCGAGAGCGCCATCTCGAGATCGCCGCGGAAAAGGTCGTTGGCCGAGATGTCGCCATTCTGCCAGGTCCAGAGCTGGGCCATTAGATCGCGCGCATCGCGGCGCAGGAAGCTCGCCTCCCAGGAACGCACCAGAAAGTCCTCGAGACTGGTAAAGCCCAGCCCGCGCCACATCTCGCGGCGATAGAAGGTCTGGCTGAGCGCCCAGCCGGCGTAAATGCGGCCCATGGCGCGCAAGCCGTCCTGGGGTGTGCGGGCCGCTTGCACTGAAGTGCGCACGCCTTCGAGGAAGACGAAATTGTGCGGCGCCGTTTTAGCCGAGCCGCAGTTGACCACGATGCGCTCGACCGCGGCACCGAACAGCGCGGCCCAGTGATAGGCCTGCTGCGCGCCCATCGACCAGCCGTAGACCAGTTTTATGCGATCGACGCCGAACAGCTCGGCCATGAGTCGGCGCTGCTGCATGACATTGTCGTAGGTCGTGATCTCGGGAAAATCGCCTGCAGTGTTCGAGGGCGACGAGGAGAGCCCGTTGGTGAACATGTTGGGAATGACGATGAAGTAGCGGCTGGGATCGAGGCAGTGCTTTACGTCGACCAGCCATTCGATATCGGTGTGCTGGGCGCTGTAACTCGTGGGATAGACGATGACGTTGTCGCGTTGGGGCGAGAGCGTGCCGTAGGTCTTGTAGACGATCCGGGCGTTCTTGAGAGTGCCGCCTCGTTGCAACGAAAGATCGCCGCACTCGAACGCGCCTTCGCTGGTTCTCAAGCGAAGCTCCGGATGATTTCACCGTGCACTTTGACGTAGCCCTTGGCCACGAACTTCAGGTGCGGGCGCAGATGGCGGTGCGCTTCCGGCAAGTGATGGAACGGTATGTTGGGCAGCAGGTGATGCTCGGCGTGATAGGGCAGGTTCCACATCAGGAAGCGCACGATGGGAGTGGAGAGCGTCGTGCGCGTGTTGGCGAAACCGTCGTCGCTGTTGGGGCAGAGAGTATGCTCGCACAGGAGATAGAGACGCAGCAGCGGCAGGCCGATCAACAGCGGGATGAACCACACCCACAGCACCGCCGTCGTCTGCAGCACGATCGAGCCCACGATCAGCGTGGCGTAGAAGGCGAGCAAGAGGCGGCCCCAGCGCCGCACCTCGGGCCAGGCCGCCTCATGGATGTAGGTCACGTCGCCCCTAAAACCGAAGGGGAACAGGAAGATGTCGCGGGCGCGGATCATCAGGAACGGGATCGAGCTCACGCGGAAGAGGTAGTTGCCCCAAGTCTTTGGCGTGCCCGAGGTGATCAGCTCAGGGTCGCGCAGGGGATCTTGCGTATAGCGATGGTGCGCCATGTGATAGTGCCGGTAGAAGCCGGCGTTGTTCAGGATCGCGGCCCCCGAGAAGAAAGCAAGAATGTCGGCGAAGCGGCGCGTCTTGAACGAATTGTAGTGCGTCGACTCGTGCATGGCGCCGAACAGCGTGTTCACGAACACCGCCTGCAGCAGCAGCGCCGGCACGACCCACCAGGTGCCCAGCGTCGCCAGCACCAGCCAGCCGCCCAGGACCAGCAGCGCGAGATGCGCCCCAGTCTGCATAAAACCCTTGGCGTCCGACTTGCCGTAAAGACGCTTCAGCACCTCGGCCGGCACCACCCGCATCTGGCGGGCGCGCTGTCCGGTGACGACGTAGGGGCCGGTTACGAGATCGGCGCCCATAGCCCGTCCCGGTAGGCGATTTCGGTCGCCGCCTCGCGCTTCTTCTTCTCCTCTTCGCTGAGGCCAATCTGGTCGCCGACCATGCGCGAGATCGAGGGGAAGGTACCCTTGGGCTGGGCATAGTCGCCGGTCCACAGGCGCGAGCGCAGCAACGCCTTGGCGCAATGGAGATAGGCCTGCCGCACCGACACCACGATGGCGCATTTCGGCGACTTGCCCTGGACTGCCATCTGCTCGAGCAGCACCGGATCGACCGACAGGCGCGCGGTGCCCGCCACCCGCACCGTCTCGTTGGTGCCGGGCAGCAGGAAGATCAGCGCGATTTCGGGATTTTCCAGCAGGTTCTTCAGCGTATCGAGCCGGTTGTTGCCCGGCCGGTCGGGGATGGCGATCGTCTTCTCGTCGAACACCATGAACGACGACGGCGGGTCGCCGCGTGGCGTCACGTCCTGCTTGCCCGACGCGTCTGCCGTCGCGACGAAACAGATCGGCGAGAGGGAAATGAACCGCTTCATGTGAACGTCGATGCGGCCGATGTCCTTTACGGCCGCGGTGACGCTCACCGGTGCATAGGAGCCCACGAGCGCTGCCGCCCCCGCGGCATCGAGGACTTCGGGCTGACGGGGCAGAATCGAGTCGGGCATGGGCTTGACCTCCCTAGGAGATGTCGAAATCGTAGCATGATTCGGGCCGGACCAACCGACTGTTACGCGGCCATTACAGAGGGGGAGAGCCACCATGGCGACCAACAGCAAGCATCCCGAGACCGTCGTGCTGCACGCCGGATACCGCAGCGATCCCGCCACGAACGCGGTGGCGGTGCCGATCTACCAGACCACCAGCTTCCAGTTCCGCGACACCCAGCACGCCGCCAATCTGTTTGGCCTGGCCGAGATGGGCAACATCTACAGCCGCATCATGAACCCGACCAACGACGTGCTGGAGCAGCGCGTCGCCGCCCTCGAAGGTGGCGTCGCGGCCCTGGCGCTGGGCTCGGGCCAGGCCGCCTCGCTGTTCGCGGTCCAGAACATCTGCCACGCCGGCGATAATTTCGTGGCCTCGACCGACCTCTACGGCGGCACCTGGAACCTGTTCGCCAACACGATGAAGACCATGGGCATCGAATGCCGCTTCGTCGATCCCGCCGATCCGGAGAATTTCCGCCGCGCCACGGACGCCAAAACGCGCTGCTACTACGCCGAAACCCTGCCCAACCCGAAGCTCACCGTGTTCCCGATCGCCCAGGTCGCAAAAATCGGCCGCGAACAGGGCATCCCGCTGATCATGGACAACACGGCCGCCCCCGTGCTGTGCCGGCCGTTCGACCATGGTGCTGCAATCGTCCTGCATTCGACCACCAAGTACATCGGCGGCCACGGCACCTCGATCGGCGGCATCCTGGTCGACGGCGGCAACTTCGACTGGGAGGCGCACAAGAACCGCTTCCCGATGCTGAACACGCCCGACCCCAGCTACCACGGCGCGGTGTGGACCCAGGCGACCAAGCCAATGGGCCCGGTCGCCTACATCATAAAAGCCCGTGTGACGCTGCTGCGCGACGTCGGCGCGCCGATGAGCCCGTTCAACGCCTTCATGTTCATCCAGGGGCTGGAGACACTGCCGCTGCGCATGCGGGTCCATTGCGAAAATGCCAACGCGGTGGCCAAGCACCTCAGCGCAAACCCCAAGATCACCAAGGTGATCCACCCCTCGCTGATGACCGGCGAGGCCAGGAAGCGGGCCGACCAGCATTTTTCCCGCGGTTATGGCGCGCTCGTCGGCTTCGAACTCAAGGGCGGCGCCGACGCCGGCCGCAAGTTCATCGAAGACCTGAAAATGTTCTATCATGTCGCGAATATCGGCGACGCCCGCAGCCTCGCCATCCACCCCGCCTCGACCACCCACTCGCAGCTCACGGCCGAAGAGCAGGCGCAGACCGGCGTCACCCCGGGCTACGTCCGGCTGTCGATCGGGCTCGAACACATAGAAGACATCCTGGCCGACCTGGATCAGGCGCTGGCTACCGCCTAAGCCGTTGAAAAGATAGGGAAACTAGATGCAGGAACGCCTCAGGGAACGTTTTTGCGGCCGGCCTCGTTGGAATCGTGGAGCTTCCAGAAAGGAGAACCACATGACCGACTACAATCCCGATCCGAGGCTCGACCCGAACCGAACCGATCGGTACGGCACGCCCCGCTACGAGTACACCGAGGACGGGGGCGGGCGTTCCAACGTCGCCATCGTCGCCCTGCTGGCGATCGTGGCGCTGGTGGGCGGTGTCCTGTTCTTCGTCGAACCAAAGCCCGCCGACCAGCAGGCCCAGGTGCCGGTCCCCACACAGACCGCCCCGGCTGACCGGCTGAACATCCCGGCGACGCCGCGGGCGGCCCCGACGGCACCGGTGACCCCGAGCGAGCCGGCCGAGCCGCGCCAGCAGTAACTGGCCATGGAATCCGACCATGACCTACAGCGGCCCACGGAGCGGCCCCCCATAGGGCCCACCGAGCGGCCGCTGCCTCGGGGGCGCGACGCGATGCGCGCCCCCGAGGTCGACCGGGTGCCCAGCGCCGCCAACGGCGCCAGGACCTTTTATTTGATCACCGGCGTCATGATTGCCCTCGTGCTCACGCTGGGCGTGCTGTTCCTGAGCCCCGGCATGTCGGGAACGCACGGCGACCAGGCCCGCCAGACGGACCGTCCCATCACCACGCGGTAGTCGTTTCGTCGTCATGCAACTGTGGCAAGACGGCGGCGTTGACTCAGGGTAAACTGCACCAAGTAAGGGGGCACCCATGAGCGTTCACGTTCTGCCGACCCTGCCGGAACCCAACCCCTCCTCGCACGGCCACGAGATGCCGCCGGCCATGCCCGGCCGCTATGACGAGCCGCTCGACCTCGGCACCGGCCAGGCCGCGTTCTTCATCGCCTGCATCGTGCTGGCCCTCACCTTCGTCATGGGCGTGGTGGCAATCAGCCACCTGACCGACCGCGACAGCCTGGCGCTGCACAGCCAGCGCGCGGTGGCGGCGCAACAGATGGATGGCAGCCGCTTCATTCCCGCCTCGGCGTCGACAGGAATTAGGTAAGCATCCTTCGGCGCTTTCGGACATTGCTGCGCAAGGCGGCTTGGTTACAAGCCGCGACCTGTCGCTTATCGGCCGTGCTGCGCACGGCCGGTGTCTCACCAAGTTGAGACAAATGTTGTGACACAGGCCAATCGCCCACCTGTGACATCGTCGGGAATCTGACCCCGCGGCCCCACCTCGGGCAGCCGCCGATGACCGTCTGCTCAGTCCTCGGATGCGTTTTCTCGCACCTCGGTCCACCCCACTGCCGGACGGATCGTCGGCGGGGGCAGCCTTTGCTT
>CAMDOT010000246.1 GCA_945903635.1 Rhizobium sp. Q54
TGTTGGGGCTGATCGAATGCCCCATTGCGGTCAGGCTCGCCGCAAGCTTGTCGAGGCTCTTCGACACCCACAGCAGCGGACGCACCGGATCGCCCAACGTCACTGGCTCCACCAGGCGCCTGAGGTCATCGAGCAGCGTCGGATCGCGCTTCGTCAGGGGCCGCGGGCCGCCACCGTCACGGCGGATTCGGCCGGCCGACGGCGCCGGCCCATCGAGGTCCTTCAGGCCACGCTCGATCGTGCTGCGTGCCAGCCCGCTGATCTCCGAGACCGCCACCAAGCCACCCCATCCGGCAGCCCGCGTCTCGCTCGCGGCAAACAATCGACGGCCGCGTTCGTCCCGCTTCGAGCCGTCCGCATCCCACCGTCGCCCGATCGCTTGCCTGTCTATCATACGCACTGCATACCGCCGTCAGCGGCTACTCGGAATCCGTCATGCCCGAGTCACAAAGACGCATCGACCACACACCGAATGCGATTCGTTAATCGTTGAGGCTGTCCTAAGCGTGCTGTACAGATTCCCGGGGCCGGCTCTGTCCATACAGCCGCCGTCTGCAGGTACCGTTATCGCCTTCCCACAGGTCGGTGGCCTGCACCATCGCTACGAGCGTCGCGCGGCCTGAACCGTTTGCGGCGACCGAACCTATGCCGCCGTCACGGTGCCGGGCGTCGTCGCGATCCGCTATTGCGTCGCTCTGAGGCAGGCGCGCCCAGAGCCCACGCAGGGAGACCTGGTCGCAAGAGAGCGGCGCGCTCGTCAATTATCGAATATCATCAAGCGCGACCTTCATCGGCACACCGATTTCATGGCCGGATGGCTTTTTGAGCAAGGACACGCGACGTTGAATAACGGCCAGGATCTCGAGCGTCTCGAACATGCCACTCAACGCAACGTTTCCAGCATGCGCACCAACAATTGCACATGCGGCACCAGCGAAGAGAAAGTGATCTGCTCGTCAAGCGCGTGAGCGCCCCGGCCATCAGCGCCGAGCCCGTCGAGCGTGGGAATTCCGAGTGCGGCCGGGAAGTTACCATCGCTGACGCCGCCGGTGAGCGGTGTGTCCTCGAGCACGAAGCCGACTTCGGCAGCACAGGCCTTGGCGTGCTCGAACAGGGCGGCGATACCGGCATTCTTGCCGTAGGCCGGGCGGTTGATGCCGCCGGTTACGGTGATGCTGCAATCGGCGTCACGCGGCTTGCGATCCAGGATACGCCGGACATACGTGTCGGCATCGACCGTGGGCGGCACCCTGAGGTCGATGGTGGCGTGCGCCTCGGCCGGCACCACGTTGGGCGCACTGCCGCCCTGCGCCGTGCCGACGACGACCGTCACACCCACGTCGAAGTTCGTGATCGCTTCGAGGTCGAGGATCTGGTGCGCCAGTTCGCGCACGGCACTTCGGCCATCCTGCGGCCGCGAGCCGGCATGCGAGGCACGGCCCGTGATGGTCATATCGAACCGGCCCCACCCCTTGCGGGCGGTCACGCATTTTCCGCCATCGCGGGCCGGTTCCATCACCAGGACATACTTCGATTTCCGTGCTGCGGCCTCGATGGCGGCGCGACTGGTTGGACTGCCAACTTCCTCTTCCGGCACATAGAGGACGCGCACGGGCAATGGCGTGGTGCGACCTTGCCGGACGAAGTGCTGCAGGGCGTAGTAGGCCATGTACGAGCCTGCCTTCATGTCGTAGATGCCCGGTCCGAACACGGCATCGCCGTCGCGGCGGAAGACGTGCGTCGTGGCAAGGCTGCCGACGGGATGCACCGTGTCTAGATGGCCGAGGATCAGGATGCCCGGCTCGTCCTCCTTCCCCCACGGCGCGCGCGCCTCCAGGACGTCGCCATAGCCATCACGCCCCGGTATTCGGTTGGTGTGGGCGCCAATACGCGCCAGATCTCGTTCGACCATATCGACCAGTCGGTTCACCGCCGCACCGTCGTGGCTCGGCGTCTCGATCTCAACCCAGCGGCGGATGCCGGCAAGGATCTCCTCGCCGTCGAAGGTCGGAAGGTTGGAACGGGTCGTGTCAGTCATGATGGAGCCTCGGTGAAACACCCCCAACAGGGGAAAAAGGAAGCCTACTCTCGGACGATCAGGCTGCCGGTTCTGTGCACTTCGGCACGCTGGCCTGGCAACAGCAAGGTCGTGGCGTCCAGCTGCGTGAGAATGGCCGGCCCCGCGATCTCCGCGCCGGCGCCCAGGCGAGCACGCTCGTAGATCGGCGCCTCGACGGTACCGGTGCCGAGATGAATCGCCTGCCGGGCAACAATCGCCTCACGCGGATCCACGCTCGGCGGCAGCTCGCTCAGCTTCGGCTGCGGCAAGGCGCCAACGGCGTCTACACGCAGGGTCACGATCTCGACCGGCGTATCCTCCTGGGCGAAGGTGTAGAGTGTTTGGTGCAGGGCATGGAAGCGGCGCACGACTTCGGCAACGCTTGCCTCGTCAACGCTGTTGCCCGGCCATTCGACGGTGAGTTCGAAGCCCTGATGTTCGTAGCGCAGGCTGGCATGCCAGCTCGACCGGCGCGCAGCCTGCGGCACGTTCTCGCGCTCGAACCAGTTTTCGGCATCGAGCTGCAGGCTGCCGAAGACCCGCGCCATCTGCGCGATATCGAAGCGGCCCTGCTGTTGCAGACAGGTCCGTGCGAAGTCGGCCTTCAGGTTGGAGACCAGGAGTCCCAGTGCCGAGAGCACACCCGGTGAAGGCGGCACGAGTTGGGTACGAATATCGAGCAGCCGTGCCAAAGCGCCGCCGTGCAGCGGCCCCGCACCGCCGAAGGGCACAAGCACGAAATCGCGTGGGTCCCGGCCACGTTCGATCGATACGACGCGGATCGCGCCCACCATGTGGCTGTCAACAATGGCGAGAATGCCGCGCGCCGCCGCCATCGGGTAGATGCCGAGCGGCTCGGCGATCCGGGTGATGATGGCGCGACGCGATGCCTCAACGTCGAGCTCGAAGCTGCCATCGAGCAACCAGGGCGGCAAATGCCCAAGCATGAGATGGGCATCGGTCACGGTCGGCTCGACACCGCCGCGACGATAGCAGCAGGGGCCGGGATCGGCCCCGGCACTTTGCGGCCCGACACTGAGGGCGCCGGCCCTGCTGACGCGGGCGATCGATCCGCCGCCCGCCCCGATGGTGACGATATCGACCATCGGCAACGACAGCGGCCAGTCGCCGACCCGGCCGTTGACCGTGACGCTGGGGCGGCCGTCCTTGATCAGGCTGATATCGGCAGAGGTACCACCGATATCGACGCCGATCAGGTCGCCGAAGCCCGCAGCGGCGCCGACGAAGGCCATGCCGACTGTGCCGGCTGCCGGCCCCGACAGAGCGGTTTCGACCGGCGCCCGGCGGATGGTTTCCGTACCCGCCACACCGCCGCTCGATTTCATCAGCAGCAGTGGTGCCCGGATACGGGCTTCCACGAGTCGGGTTTCGAGTTGGCCGACATAGGCCGAAATTACCGGCATGACATAGACGTTGAGGATCGTGGCCATGCTGCGTTCGTACTCGCGAAACACCGGCAGAACGTCGCTCGAGATCGAGACCAGTGCCTCGGGGTGCTCCTCCCGCACCAGAGCGGCGGCACGGCGCTCGTGGCCGGCATCGGCGTAGCTGTGCATGAAGCAGATCGCGATGGCGTTAACGCCGGCGGCGCGCAGGGCCCGAGCCGCGCCACGCACCGCGGCCTCGTCGAGCGGTTTGGTCTCCGCCCCGTCCGGCCCGAGTCTCCCGGCGACCTCGAAGATGCGATTCGGCGTCACCGGCCGACGCGGCTTGATCCAGGCGAACATGTTCTCCCGGCGCGGGATGTCCTGGCGACCGATCTCCAACACATGGCGGAAGCCCAGGGTCGTGATCAATCCGGCGGCAGCGCCCTTGCCCTCGAGGATCATGTTGGTGGCAACCGTCGTGCCGTGCAGCACACGCGTCACACTTTCGGGTTCGGCCCCCGCCGCCTTCAGTCCCTCGATCGCGCCGTCAATGAAACCGCGCGACGGGTCGGCGGGCGTGGTCGAGGTCTTGGCGGCCCAGATACGGCCGGTATCGGCATCGAGCACGGTGACGTCGGTGAAAGTACCGCCGGTGTCGATGCCCAGAACGGTGTGGCGCAGGGCGCCGTTGGTCTTCGTCTCGCTCATGTCAGCAACTCGGCATATTCCTTGCGGTGGAACATCTTGGCTGGCGGCCGCCGCCGCCGCCGCTCTCGCGTCGCCGCGTCGTCGACGGCGCGACCTTCGCTGTCGAGCACGACGCCGTAGTCGAGCAAGGCAGCCTCGCGCGAGACGAACCCGCCCAGCACATCTTCGAGCACGCGCTCCGATTCGCGATCGAAAGGATGCCCCCAACCGCCGCCGCCGCCGGTTTCGAGGCGAATCACATCGCCATGCTTCACAACGGTGCCGTCGCTGATTGGCGGGATGAGACGCTCGTCAGCGCGGCCAGGATTGAGGACGACACGGCCCGGCCCACCACTTTTGCCCCCGGCCACGCCCCACGGCGGATTCTCGACACCGTCGATGCGCACCGACACCACGGCCTCCGGCGCCAGCACCTCGACTTCGCGAACGATCCCGCAGCCGCCGCGCCAGCGGCCCGGCCCCCCGGTATCGGGGTTGATCGCATAGCGCAGCAGGCGAACGGGGTAGACGGAATCGAGAAACTCCGCCGGATAATTTTCCTGGGCCACGAGATAGACCGCATCGATGCCATCGGCGGTGGGGCGCGCGCCGTAGCCGACACCTATTCCATCCGACATCAGGAATAGCGAGCCGTCGGCCTTGAGGCCGCGCAGGTACCAGATCACATAGGCCGCGTGTGCCGCCGGCGCCTGACCGCCGGTGGCAACATTGATCAAGCCGAGACAGGCCGCCACGTTGCGCATCAGGGTGACGCCGCGCAGGCCCAGCGGCGCCGGAAAGCGCGGCTGCAGGATGGAACCCGGGCGCAGAATGACCTCGTCGATCACGCGCACGGCGCCATCGTTCAGGAGATGCTCCGGGTCGCCACCCAGCAGATAGAGACCGAAAACGGTACTCGGCACCTGCGGCGCCATCAGAAAATTCACCGGTCCAGGCGTCTGATCGTCGCTATCGCTGCAGTCCAGGACGATCCTGTCGGCGTCGACCGTGAGCTTGTAGCGCATCCGGATCGGGCCATTGCCCTGGCCGTCGGAATCGATCATGTCGGTGAAACGATATTCACCCGGATTCACCAATGCGCGAAGCCGTTCGCGCATGGTCTTCTCGCTGCGCTCTATGAGCTGGCGCAAGGCGTCGACCATCCTGCCCTTGCCGAAGCGCTCGAAGAGTTCCCCCAGGCGCCTCTCGCCCAGCCGCACCGCGGCCACGGCGGCGCGCGTGTCGCCCTTGATCATCTCCGGAAAGCGGGAGTTGCGATAGAATATCCGCAGTGTCTCTTCGTTGAACACGCCGTCGCGCATCAGCCGCACTGGGGGCACCATGATGCCTTCCTGGAAAATATCGACGCAGTCAGGCGACAGGGATCCTGGCCGCAGGCCACCGACGTCGTTGAAATGCGCCCAGGAATGGGCGAATGCCACCAGCTCTCCCTCGGCGAAGACCGGCGCCACGAAGACCTGGTCCGGCGTGTGCGATACCGCGCCCTTGGACTGGTAGCAGTCATTGTACCAATAAAGATCGCCGGCCTGCATCGATGCCAGCGGATAGAATTCCGTAATCGGGGCGACGATGTCGCCGAACGCAGGCAGGTTGCTGCCCACCACCAACTTGCCCTTGCCGTCGAACAGGGCGGCGAAGAAGTCCTTCTTCTCGCGGATGAAAGGCGACATCGCCGTGCGCTCGATCAACGCTTCCATCTCGCCTTGCGCCGCGCGTAACGCACCACGCACGATCTCGAGCGTCACCGGATCGCAGGTCACCTCTGCGGCGACATGGCCGACATCATTCATTTCAGCCTCCCATTTGTTTCATGCCGCCAAATCGCGCCATCGCAGGCACCGCACCATGTGCCTATCGCCCACCGGCTCGGGATCGGGCACGCGGCGCGAGCATTCCGGCCCGACATGGCTGCAGCGCGGATGAAAAGCGCAGCCTGATGGAATTTCGCTTGGCCGCGGCGGCTCGCCGAGTACGGGAATCTCGCCGACCATGGCGCTTTCCAAGCGCGGCGACGCAGCGAGCAGCGCGCGTGTATACGGATGCCGTGGGTGCTCGAACAGATCGACGGTGGGGGCCGTCTCGACGATACGCCCCAGGTACATGATGGCGACCCGGTCGCAAAGACGGCGCACAACGGCAAGATCGTGGCTGATGAAGAGGTAGGTCAGCCCCAGTCTGCCGCGCAGGTCGCGCAGCAGGCGCAGCACGGTCGCCTGCACCGAAAGATCGAGCCCAGCCGTCGGCTCGTCGAGGATTACCACGCGCGGCTCCAGCACCAGGATGCGAGCCATGCCGATTCGGCGGAGCTGGCCGCCGGAAAGCTCGTGCGGATAGCGGCCCGCCACGGCCGGATCGAGGCCGACCTCGCTCAGCGCGCGGCGTATGCGGGCGGCGCGGTCCGAGGTCGAGCGGTTGCCCTGAATGATCAGGCCTTCCTCCAGCGAACGCCCGATCGACCACCAGGGATCCAGCGCCGCTCCCGGATCCTGGTGCACGTATTGGATGTCCCGTCGGACGCGTCTGGCCTCGGCAGAGCCCAGCCCACTGACGATTCTTCCGTCGAGTTCGATATGGCCCGAGGCCTCGCGTTGCACGCCGAGAAGCGTCCGCGCCAGAGTTGACTTGCCGCAGCCACTCTCACCGACCAGGCCGACGATTTCGCCAGCCGCAATCGACAGGTCGACGCCGTCGACGGCGCGGACGCCGACCTCCTTCCCGCGGAACAAGCCTTGCCGCCGCCCCAGCACCGTCACCAGTTCGCGCACGACCAGGAGGTCAGGCATCGCCGGCTCCCGGGAATGCCAGCTCGTGTCGTGGGCACGCGACCGCGTGCGCCCCCGCCAATTCAACGATCGGCGGCCTCGTCACGGCGCATGCCGTCACGGCGATCGGGCATCGCGGATGAAACCGGCATCCGCTCGGCGGTTCGATCAGCGACGGTACACTGCCCGGTATGCCAGCCAGATCGACAGCACGGTCGGGATGGCAGGCCAGAAGCAGCCGGGCATAGGGATGCGCGGGATTGTCGATCAGGCTGCGGGTCGGAGCCGCCTCGACGGTCTGGCCGGCGTAGATCACGCTCACCGAATCGCAAAGCTGCGCCACCACCCCGAAATCGTGGGTTACGAACAACATCGAAAGGTCGAACTCGGCGACCAAGTCCCGCAGGAGCTTCAGGACCTGCCGCTGAGTCGTGACATCCAGTGCGGTCGTCGGCTCGTCGGCGATCAACAACCGCGGCTGACACGACAGCGCCGCCGCAATCAGCAGTCGTTGCCGCTGGCCGCCTGAGAATTCGTGCGGGTAGCGCTCGAGGGCACGCTCCGGATCGGGAACCTGCACCGCGCGCAGCAACTGCACCAGCCGCTGCCGATGCTGGCCCTTCCATTGCGGCGGCGCATGCCAGCGCATGGTTTCCAGCATCTGCGTGCCGACGCGAAACACGGGATTGAGCGCCAGAAATGGATCCTGGGGAATGAAGCCGATGGCAGAGCCGCGGATCTCGCGTTGCATGGCCTCCTCGTCGAGGCGGGCAAGGTCTCGGCCGTCGAACACGATGGTGCCGGCATCGACCCGTGCCCGCGGCGGCAGGATGCCGAGGATGGCCTTCACCAGGGTCGACTTGCCGCAACCGGACTCGCCCACGACGCCGACGATGTGGCCCTTGGGAATGGCCAGATCCACGTGTTCGAGAATGCCGGCCACGCCGTCATCACCGGCAACCGATATCGCAAGTCCGGATACACGCAGCAAGGCTTCGCTCATCGCGACCGCCGTAATCTGGGATCCACCAGGTCGCGCAGCCCGTCGCCCAACAGGTTGAAGCCCAGCACGGCGACGAAGATGGCAAGACCCGGAAAGGTGGCGAACCACCAGGTCTCCGGCAGGAACTTGCGGCTTTCCGCGATCGCCAACCCCCAATCGGGGTCCGGCGGCGTGGCGCCGACACCGAGGAAACCCAGGACAGCGGCGGTCAGGATGGTGAATCCCATGCCGATCGTGGCGCGCACGATGATCGGCGACGCGGCATTGGGCAGGATATGCAGAAAAAGGATACGCGGCGTCGAGGCGCCGATGCCCTGCAGCGCCTCGACAAACAACGA
>CAMDOT010000247.1 GCA_945903635.1 Rhizobium sp. Q54
GCCATGTGTCCGTTCCGAGTCTTATCGATGCTCGGTGGGGACGGGCTAAAACGGACTCGTTACGGCCTGGCGTGACGTACCATCCGTGTGACTACACCCTCGCCCTCGAGCGTCTGCCCGCGGCGTGCGCGGGAGGGTCTTGTCCAAAGTAGAAAGACTGGAAGCGGTCCAACCACCAGCCTGCCTGAAGACATAGCACTTTCCTGCTGAACCTGCAGTACACAAATGCGTGAACGAATGCTTGCAGTGCAAGCATCCTGTCCTAGCCGAGCCAACTAGCCAAGATTATCGACGTCGTTGCGCAGCTTCTGGCCGGCCCGCCAGCGCGCCAGATTGTCGAGGAAGATCTCGAAGATCGCCTCGTTCTGGCCCAGCGAATGGCCGGCGGTGTGCGGCGAGACGAGGACGTCGGGCATGTCCCACAGCGGCGAGGCAGGATCGAGCGGCTCGCGCTCGAAGACGTCGAGGTAGGCGCCGGCGAGCTTGCCGCTGGCGAGAGCCGCAATAACGTCGCGTTCGACGGCGACCTCGCCGCGCGCAACATTGACGAAGTAGGCGCCGGCAGGCATCGCGGCGAACGCTGCCGCATTGGCGATCCCGACCGTCATCGGCGAGGCCGGGCAGCACAGGATCAGCCAGTCCGCTTCGGGCAGCACGTCGCCCAGGCGGTCGTAGGCGATCGTGCGGTCGCAAGGCTCGACCGGCTCGGGACTGCGGCGGACGCCAATCACCTTCATTCCCAGGACCTTCAGCAGGGCCGCGATATTGCGCCCGATCGGCCCGAGGCCGACAACGACGGCACACTGGCCTTTCAGATCCCTCGGCGCGCGGTCGCCGATCTGGGGCTCCCATGCATGTCGCTGCTGGGCGTCGGCATGACGGGGAAAGCGCCGGGTGAGCGAGATGACCGCCGCCAGCACGCTGTGCGATACCGTCACCGCCGTCGCGCCCGACCCCGTCGTGACCTTGACGCCGCGGTCGCGAAGCTCGCGGTAGATCGGCCGCTCCGCCCCGGCCGGATGAATCTGGAGCCAGCGCAGCCTGGGCGACCGGCGCAGCACGATCTCGAAGTCGCGCAATTCAGGTGTCTGGTTGTTCTTGCTCGACCGCCCCGTCACCTCGCGGGTCATGAAGGCAAAATCGATATCACGGGGCCCGTCCCCGGCGACCGCCGCCTCGGCCGTCACGAAGGCGAGGCCGCCTGACGGAACGGCCGACGCGATACGCGGGCCCCAGGTGCGGAAGGCAAAATCGGAAAGCAGCAGTTTGATCGGTGGCGTGGTCATGATCCCTCAACGATGCCGGGCTGCAGCGCCAGCGTCCATACGGTGCCAGAACTGTGCCAGACGATTGCCGAGCGACCGCCGGTCGCGGTAAAGCCAAAGGCTCGGGAGAGACGCAGAAATGGACAGTTTCGACTATGTGATCGTGGGCGCCGGTTCTGCCGGCAGCGTGCTCGCCAGCCGCCTGAGCGAGGACCCGAACGTCACAGTCTGCGTCCTCGAAGCCGGCCCTTCGGACTGGCACCCCTTCATCCATATCCCCGCCGGCTTCATGTACACGCTGGTCAATCCCAGGGTGAACTGGCTCTACACCTCGGAGCCCAGCGAATGGACCGGCGGCCGGCGCATCGCCGCGCCCCGTGGCAAGACCCTGGGCGGCTCCAGTTCGATCAACGGCCACATCTACAATCGCGGCCAGCGACTCGACTTCGACGGCTGGGCGCAGCGCGGAAACCACGGCTGGGGCTATGCCGACGTGCTTCCCTATTTTCGCCGCACCGAACAGCGCATCGCCGACGTGCCCGATGCCGTGGACGAGACCTTCCGCGGCCACGAGGGCGGCCTGCCCATCACCGACCTGGATTGGCGCGATCCCCTGTGCGAGGCCTTCATCGAGGGCGCGGTGCAGCTGGGGATCCCGCGCAACCGCGACTACAACGGCACGATGCAGGCCGGCGTCAGCTACGTGCAGCGCATTATCCGCAACGGTCGGCGGGTCAGTGCCGCGCGCGGCTACCTGCATCCGGCCATGAAGCGCCCGAACCTCACCGTGCGCACGCATGCCCAGGCGACGGAGATTATCCTTGAAGGCAAGCGGGCCGTTGGCGTGCGCTATCGCAAAGGCGGCCGTGGCGGCAAGCAGCTCGAAGTCCGTGCGAACAAGGAAGTGATCCTGTGCGGCGGCACGGTGAATTCGCCACAGCTCCTGCAGGTCTCAGGCATCGGGCCGGCACCGCTGCTGCAGTCGCTCGGGATCACGGTGAAGCACGCCCTGCCAGGCGTCGGCGAGAACCTGCGCGACCATTACGCGCCGCGCTTCGTCGCCCGCGTGAAGGGCGCCATGAGCATCAACGAGCGCTCGCGCGGGCTTCGGCTCGTCGGCGAAGTGCTGAAATACGTCACCCAACGAAAAGGCATTCTCACGCTTAATCCAACCCTGATCTACGTGTTCTGGAAGTCCGATGAGCGCGTCGACAACTACGACCTGCAGCTCACCTTCACGCCGGCCAGCTACAAGGAAGGCGTGCAGTCGACGCTCGACGACTTCCCCGGCATGACGATCGCCTCCTGGCAGCAGCGGCCCGACAGCACCGGCTACGTGCGTGCCCGCTCGGCAGATCCGTTCGAGGCGCCGGTTATCCAACCGAATTACCTGGCGGCCGAAAGCGACCGCCGCGTGCTGCTGGCCGGCATGAAGCTCGCCCGCCGCCTGCTGGGCTCGCAACCGCTCAGCAAATACTACGACCGCGAGGAATTTCCCGGCGCCGCGAAACAATCCGACGACGACCTGCTGACGGCCGCCAAGCAGCGTGGCACCACGACCTTCCATCTCATGGGCTCCTGCCGCATGGCGCCTGATACGGACCCGACGGCGGTGGTCGACGACCAGCTCCGCGTCCGCGGCCTGGAAGGCCTGCGCGTGGTCGACGCCTCGATCATGCCGACCATGCCGTCCGCCAATCTCAACGCCTCGGTGCTGATGATCGCCGAAAAGGCGTCGGACATGATCCGCGGCCGGACACCGCTCGATGCCGTCATGCTGAAGGATTGAGGGACGGACCGATGGCCGACGCGGCGAACGACCCTGCCATCGACGCCATCTCCAGCCTGGTCCCCGCGACATTGAGGGCGCTGTATGCGCTCGAATTCGCCGGCCGCCATCTTTCTCCCGACAACCTGCCCCGGCTGATCGAAGCCATTGCCGGTCGGGACGTCGACGTCGAGGGCGCGCTCTCCGGTTCCCGCGCAACTGACTGGCCGGAACGGCTGGGCCCGGTGCGCGCCTGCCTGGAAGGGGCAGCCGCGGCGGCGGGCGAAGGCGTCGCCGGCCTCCTCACTGCTGGCGATGCGCCACAGCCGATCGTCGCGGCTTACCGGGCGATGCGCGGCTACGCCCGTGCCGCCGAAGCGCTCTATCCGATGGCCGCGCACCTGAAGCCCGTCAGCCAGTTCTTTCTCGAAGCCACGGCACGGGACGATACGGCCCTCAGCGCCCGGCTGGCCGAGGTCGACCCAACACGCGAGCAGGTCGGCGTGATGCATGTCGGCGGCCCGCCCGGCACGCGCGGTGCCTTCTCGCTTTACGTCCCCGAATATTACGATGCCGCGCACGCCCTGCCCCTGGTCGTCGCAATGCACGGCGGCAGCGGCAACGGCGGCGCCTTCCTATGGAGCTGGCTGCGGGAGGCGCGCACGCGCGGCCTGATCGTGATCGCGCCGACCGCGATCGGTTCGACCTGGTCGCTGATGGAACCGGAAGAGGACGGGCCGAACATCGACCGCATGGTCGACCAGGTCGCGCGCCAATGGAACGTCGATCCCGCGCGGCAGCTCCTGACCGGCATGAGCGACGGCGGTACCTTCACCTATGTGCTGGGCCTGCGCGGCGACTGCCGCTTCACGCACCTGGCGCCGGTGGCCGCCGCCTTCCATCCGATGATGATGGGCTTTACAGATCCCGCTCGCGTGAGCGGATTGCCGGTCCATATCGTGCACGGTGCGCAGGACTGGATGTTCCCGCCTGAAATCGCCCGGAGTGCCCAGCTCGCCCTTGAGCAGGCAAGCGCCGCGGTGATCTATCGCGAGATCGCCGACCTGTCGCACACCTACCCGCGCGACGAGAATGCGGCGATCCTCGACTGGTTTCTGGGTTAGGCATTTAGGAAGCGGACTCATTCTCTTCCCCTGTCAGCAGGGGAAGTGCCCTCGTCTTACGAGGGCGATGGGGTCATGACCCCTCCGGCCCTGCGGGCCACCTCCCCATTTGAATGGGGAGGAAGGTGATTTTGCCTACTCGTTGTACCGGGCCGTCGTGACGCCGCTGTAGCGGTCATAAAAAACCTGGATCTTCCGGAGATCGCACAGATTGAGGTACTGCCAGGTCGCCGCGGGGGTGCCGTCGGAGAAGCCGAGCTTCATGTCGACCTGACAAACGAGCTGCGAGGCCGGGATCACGATCTGGCGGGATTCGCCCGGCCTGATCGCGGGCCCATGGTACAGATTGGGGCTCCACATGCCCATGTCATGCTGCGTGATCGACATCTCGCTGATCGGATAGCTGGTCGAATTGACCAGCAGGAAAGTGGTGTCCACGGCAAGGGCGCTGCCGGTAATCAGCGACAACAAGGCGACGAGCATCGAACGCAACATCTATTGGATTCCCCCAAGGCGCCGGCATCTTATCGCCGCCTGGCAAGGCGGCTCAAGTGACGGATCGGATGGCCTATCCCGACGCGGCCGGCCGCGCTAGAGGGAATATATGACGTCGTTCCTCATCAGCCATCCGTCGTTCCTGGCCCATGACCCCGGCGAGTACCACCCCGAGCGACCCGACCGGCTGCGCGCCGTGCTGGCGGGCCTCGACGAGGCGGCGATTGCCCACCTGGTCGCCGTTACGGCGCCCGCCGCCACCCTCGAGCAGCTCACGCGCGTGCACCCGTTGGAGTATGTCGAGGCGATCCTGGCCGTCCGGCCGCCGGAAGGCGAGCTGGTCCAGATCGATGCCGATACAATCATGAGCACCGGCAGTGCCGACGCGGCGCGCCATGCCGCCGGCGCCGTGGTCGCAGGCGTCGATGCGGTGATGCGCGAAACAGCGCAAACCGTCTTCGCCGCCGTGCGCCCGCCGGGACACCATGCCCTGCCGACCGTTCCCGGCGGCTTCTGCCTTTTCAACAGTGTCGCGATCGGCGCGCTCCATGCACAGACGGTCTACGGCCTGGAGCGCGTGGCGATCGTCGATTTCGACGTCCATCACGGCCAGGGCACGCAGGCCGTCGTCGAGCCCGATCCACGGCTGTTCTATGCCTCGACGCACCAGTCGCCGCTCTACCCCGGCACCGGTTCGCCGCGCGAGCGCGGGGTCGCCGGAAACGTGGTCAACGTGCCACTGCCCGCCGGCAGCGGAAGTGCCGAGTTCCGCGCGGCCTGGGGCGACCGCATCCTGCCGGCGCTCGACCTCTTCGCACCCGAGCTCCTGATCATCTCGGCGGGTTTCGACGCCCACCGCCGCGATCCGCTGGCCGGGCTCAACGTCGAGACCGAAGACTTCGTCTGGCTGACGGAGGAACTGCTGGCGATCGCCGACCGGCACGCCCAGGGCCGCGTCGTTTCCGTCCTCGAGGGTGGCTACGACCTCGAGGCGCTGGCCGAGTCCGCCTCCGCGCATGTGCGCGCCCTGGTCCGGGAATCCTAAAGATCCCTCACTCCGTTCGGGATGACAATTTTGCTGGGTTAGCGTCGGGTGCCAATTACGAAAGAAGTGTCATCCCGAACGGAGTGAGGGATCTTTTGCTTGTCGGTCTCACTTGCTGTCGAGACGCCACGTCCCGTCCCAGCCCTCGGGCGTTCCGCTGGCGAGGAACCGGGTGCAGCGTTCGATGAAGACACGGCTCGGGCCATCGCCCGGCCGGATCTCCGCCACCGCATTGAAGCTCACGATCGCGGCTTCGAAACGGCCCTCGGCATAGGCAGCGCGCCCCGCCGACCAATGGGCAAGCAACCCGGCGTGGTCGGGGGCGCTATCGATCTCGCCCAGAGGCTCGAAAATATCGTGAATCTCCGTGGTGCCGACGGCCACGATCCGGTCGATGTGGCGCCAGACGAAGCGGTCGGCCGTCGGGCCGGCGACTTCACCGCTCGCCAGCACCTCGGTGCCATAAACCTTGTTCATGCCCTCGAGCCGCGACGCCTGGTTCGCCACGGCACCCACCAGCGTGTAGTTGATGCGCTCGCGCGCACCGACATTACCGACCACGGCCATCCCGGTATGGACGCCGAAGCGGGTGCGAAAGCCTGGCCGGCCGAGGCGACGCCATTTCTCCGCGAGGCGGCTGCCCGCGGCGGCGGCCTGCAAGGCGGCGCGACAGGCGTTGGCGATGTGGTCCTCGTCGGGCTCCGGCGCATTCCAGAACGCCATGATGCTGTCGCCGATATACTTGTCGATCATGCCGCGGTTGGCCGAGATCGCGGTGCCCAGCACCTCGAAGTAGCGCGACAGCCGACTGGTCAGAAGCTCGGGCTCCATCGTCTCGCTGATAAGGGAGAAGCCCTCGATGTCGGAAAACATCACCGTGACGTCCCGGCGCGTGCCGCCGACGCCCGTGCTCTCGGGCGAGCGCATGATCTGGTGAACCAGATCCTTCGAGACGTAGCGGCCGAACACTTCTAGGCCCTCTCGCATCCGCTCGACCGCATCGGACAGCCGCACGATCTCGCGGATGCGGCTTTGCACCGGCGTGCGATCGGCAAAATCGAGATTGCGGATCCGCTCGGTCTTGGCGGCGATTCGTCCGATCGACCGCGACACCAGCAGGGACGCCAGGAGCGCTCCCAGGATGGCGAAGCCGACCGCCATGGCGGCGGCCGCCGTCGCACGCTCCAGCAGGATACGAGAATTGGCGGCAAGCTCGGAAACGGGAACGGCGCTGGCGACGACGAAGCGTTGCCCAAGCTGTTCCGGGAGACGCCGTACGATCACGCGGTAGTACCGCTCTCCAACGAGCATTCGCCGATCGATCCGGCGATCCTCGCGGGCCGCCTCGCGGATCACGCCCTTGAGGGCCACGCGCACCTCGGCGTCGTCGGCGAGGCAATCCGGCGTGGTCCTGATACAGCCCTCGGATTCGACCTCGACGTCGCCCTCGCCGTGCCCGACCATGATGATCGCGTTGGGTGTGATCTTGTAAGCGGTAAGAAGCTGCGAGAGCGTCTCGAGCGTATAGTCGAAGCCGATCACGCCGCCGCCGCCGATCAGCGGCAGTCCTGCCGAAATGCCGGCATGCTTCGACCAGGCAAAGCGATAAGGCGTCGTGAGCGCAGCACCTCCCGCCTTCTCGGCCGCGACATACCAAGGGCGCGTCCTCGGATCGTAGTCGGTGGGCCGAACGCGCTCCCGGCTCCGGGTGCCGCCGGGCCCCTGGGACCACGAGACTTCGCGGCGCGCCTGCCCTTCGCCGTCGACCGTGCGCATGACGATCGTCTGCCGATCCTTCACGTCGAAGTCGGTGCGCTCGGTGGGAGAGAAGGAGTCGGGCCGGCCGGCGTAGACGAAATGTCCGTCGGCATAGCCGACGAAGGCCCCCGCCACCGAAGTATGCCGCGACAGCAGGGCGACGAGCTGGCGGCGCCGTTCGTCGTCGGCGGAAGGTCCTTCCCTGGCGGCGAAGCTTTGCGAATCGGCCAGGGTGAGGCCGACATAGATCACGACCCGCAGGCCATCGGTCAGGAACTGCTCGACCGCCTTCTCGAGCACCGCCACGCGCTCATCGGCGCTGCGCTGCTCCAGCGTATCGACCGATCGCCAGCCGAGCCACAGCAGCGCCGAGCTGAGTGGCGTCAGGACCAGCGCCATCAGCAGCAGGATCGTGGCGCTGAAAGGAAGCGACAGCCTGAACGGCTTCATGCCGCCCGCAACGCCATCTTGCCGGCGCGGATCGGTGCTCGCCGCCGGTCTATTCCTTGACCGCCGACCACTTGCATCCGAGATCCCGGTTCGTGACGGTCAACGACTTGGGAGTCGCTGCGAGGTCCGCCACCATGTGCAGGTTCAGACGCCCGAGATCGAAGTCACCCGAATAGACGTTCGGCCGGACGACCCAACATCCGCGATTGAAAAAAGGGAGACTCAAAAAAGCCGTTGTTTGTGAGGATGATACGACTCATTAATTTGTCAAATCGCTCACCTTGAGGGTGCGATGGGGTCCTTGCAGACGGTTTTGCCATTCAAATTGGCGGCGACTGAA
>CAMDOT010000248.1 GCA_945903635.1 Rhizobium sp. Q54
ACCAGATCGGCGCCGCGGCTGATGAGGAAGGCCGCAAGCGTGGATTTCCCCGCACCGCTCAAACCAAGCAGGCCGACGGCGCGGCCTTCGATATCGACCACCGTCGCATGCAGCGGCTCCTCACCCTGGAGGGTAAGCGACGCGCTGACGACGAAGTTCATCAGGTTTGCTTCGAACGACCTCTGATCGACGTCACCCAGCTTGCGGCAGACCACGCCGCGTCCATCCGGCGAGATCACCGCCTCGAAGACGACATCGGCTCTCATGTAGACGCTGCCGTCCGCGAGCACGACGTGCTGCACCCAGTCGTCCGGATCCGGGGCGCTCACCGGCCTTATGGTCTGGAAGTATTCCGGCGACCCGAAGACGACTTTGATCGCGGGCTCGCCTTCCCTGTCGGCGACTTCGTCGACCGATGTCAGGCGCAGTTCACTTTCGACCACGAGGCCGTAGATCATGTACCGGCAAGAGGTAGTCACACGAAATCCTGACTGTCGTACGCCCCGCGACGTATCGGCCACGCCTCAAACTTGATATCGTTGGTGCTATTGCAGGATACTTCCATTTCTCCAAATGCTTATCCTTCGACGGAAAAAATGACAATCGTCGGAATCAGCCATCAGATGCGCCCATGATCAGGATCGACTGCCGCGGCGTCTCGACCGACGACCTCGCCAATTCGGACGAAATCCGCGCCGCCTACGAGTGCTTCGTCAAGTACGGCTACGCGATCCTCGACCACGTTGTTCCCGAAGACCGAATTCAGGCGTTGCTCGCCGAATTCAACGATCGATATGCCCAATACCTGCGCGACCAGGAGGCATCGGACTCCCTCGAGGTCGGAGGCCGCCGCTTCATGTTCCCGCTCCTCCTTTCCGGAGGGTTCGGCGACCCGCTCGTCTATGCCAATCCTTTCGTCGTGGCCTTGGCGCGCACGATTCTCGACACTGACGCGATCCTCGAGGCCTTTGGAGCGATCGCCTCTCTCGACGGCTCGGAAGCCCAGCACATTCACCGCGATGGCCCACATCTCTTCAGCTCGGAAATCTCGACCTTGCTGCCTGCGCACGCGCTGACCTTCGCGCTGCCCCTGGTGGAGATGAACGACATCCGTGGAACGACCGCCCTCTGGCCGGGAAGCCATCGGTGGAAGAGCATGAACAATGAAATCGCACCGGAAATTCCAACGATCCAGCCGGGCTCCTGTCTGCTCTGGGATTTCCGGCTCTACCACCGCGGAACGGAAAATCGATCCGGGCATCCGCGCCCCATGGTCTACGCCACCTACGCAAGGCGCTGGTATCAGGATCCGGTCAATTTCATGAAGGAAACGATGCAGCGGCTGGTCTTCGATCCGGGCTTCGTTCAGGGCGTTCCAGAGGACGTGCGGCCGCTTTTCTCGCATGTCCGCTGAGGGATTCGGCTGGCAATCATGGACAAGCTGATCATCCTCGACGATGTCTTCGATGATGCCACGCGCGGCGCGCTTGCCGCATTCGACTATGGCAAGGGCGAGCAATGGTACGGCATCGGCGCCAGCCCGCTGCACGAGAAGATCGTGGACATCTGCCGCGAGCATTTCGATTTACGGAGTGTCGTTGGCTACGAAATGTGGCGCAACGCGGTCAATCCCGACTGGCACGTCGACAAGGATGAGAAGCTCTTCAATACGACGGAGCGTCTCGAGTTCCCGCTCTGCAGCGCAGTTTACTATGCAACGATCGAGAATCTGGTGGGCGGTGAATTCTATACCGGCGACATGAGATGCATACCCAAGGCCAATCGATTGATTCTATTTTCTCCGGGCATTCATCATGGCGTCTCACCCTTCATGGGAACGCGCATTGCCGTGAGCCTCAATCCCTGGAGCAGGAAGGTCGAGCGTTAGGGCCGACCGGCGCGCGTGCGGATACCGGTCATTCGTCGGCCGTGAACTTGAAGGCCACCGACAACCGGGGCTCGAAGCAGACCCGCGAGGGAACGCCTCCCCGGTGCAGGATGTGGCCCGAGAAGATCACGACGCGGCCCGGTTTGGGCGCCACCGCATGGAACGGCTCCCCGGTCCGATCGAAAAACACGATCTCGCCCTGCCAATCCCGGTTCCATTCGGCATTGGCGAAATAGATGGCCGTGACGCCGGGATTGATATCGTGATGGGGGCGTTGCAGGTCGCCGTACGGCTGGTTGTTGCAGTGAACCCGCGCCAGCGCCACGTTTCTTCCGGCAAAGAATTCATTGGTCTTGGCGACAATGGCGTCGCGCCAGACACGCAGCAACGGCAGCTGGTCCAGGGCCTCGAGCGCAAATTCATGCTTCCAATGAAGCTGGTCCCTGGTCTCGTGCGTATCGTAGTCGCTCAGCGAGAACTGCAGCTTCCTCAGGATCTCATGGAGCACCCGCACCAAGTCAGGTGCAAAAAGGCCGTCGACGATATGGATGGGATGTCCATCGACCCGGCGCTCACTGACTAGAACCTGACTGCCGTGGGTCAATCGACCGCTCCGTTTCTTCACGCCACGCCGAGCCCCGCCTTCTTGGCGTTGGGTGCCCGCAACATCCCTGTCACCGCCGGGAAACGCAAGCCGGATGCTTCAGCTTTGCCTCTCTGCCCATAGCCAGACCGACGTCCGATCCCGGCAGCCATGAACGACATGGCGATCACCCGGTGCCGAATCGATCGGGCTTGCCAGGGGATGGAACAAGACACTCCAGCACGACCTTGAACCCGGCGCCGGCCTGTTTTCATGGACGCCGTGGGCATCCATCCTCAGCCAGATCCATTGCGCGATGCCGTTGATGGGCCCACCGCTGGAGACCAGCTGCGCGGAGGACCGGTAGTTGTCGAATGGTCCGCCCGAGCTGAAGTCGAACATGAAAAGATCCTGCGGCGCGCTTCTCAGCGTCAGCGCCTCGTCGCCCACGTCGAGTTCCCTCGGCCGCGCCAGGCGATTGAACGGCGACAGGTCGAAACCGTCGATGGAACCGAGCGTCTTCCGCGGCAGACGGTCGTACTGCGCCAAGGCGATGCGGACCGCGCCGTGCGACGGGACAATGCAGGCATCCGCTTGCGTGAGGCGGCCCACGGCATTCTCCATGCACCCCAACACGTCTTCTCCGAGAAGATTGTTGCTGACGATTTCCGAAACGAGAAGGTCCGCCGGCTGGTCGAGATCCCTTCCCATCTCCAGATCGCGCGAATGCTTGGCGACGATCTTTACGCGGTCGGCGAACCCGTTTGCCTCGACGATTTCGGAGGCCATTGCCGCCACTGCATTGTTAACCTCGCAACTCGTTACCTCCGCGGCGCCTGCGCGGGCGGCCATCATCGCGAGCAGGCCGGATCCCGCGCCGATGTCCAGCACCCTGGTTCCGGGGCGAACATTGCGCCGCAACGCCGCGTCATAGGCGGCATTACGCGCCTGGTCCCGAACGATGAAGAAGTGCCAGCCAGGAACCGATTCTCGCAGCACGGCGGCTCCGATGCTTTGGATTTCCCCATCGTCCGGCGCCAAAAACATTGCCCGCCGGGCGAGTTCGACGGCTCGCGCCGTCCGGCCACTGGACAGCAGGATGTTCGCGAGACGCACCAGAGCCACAGGGCTCTTCTCGATTTTCGCGATTTCCTCGGGCGTCGTGAGGCCATCGAGGAGTTCGTCGGCTGACACCTGCCTATGCCTCGTCGATCAGTTTCAGTGCAGCGAGTTGGGGCAGTCGTTGCTGGAAATACAAAGCTTCCTTCAGGATATCAGCCACATTGACCTTGTCGACATCGCTCTTGTCCATCGCGTCCAAGCCAAATTTTGCCCACGCATCCGGGGAGCGAGCGCCCTGGTTCCAGGCGAGGATGAAAAGCTGCTGGATCCGGGATGCCGGCACGCCGCCTCCCGTGACGGGAGAGGCGAGCGCCTGGATCCTGTTCTCTGTCAGGGTGCGGCGCAGGATTTCCGCATTCAGCCTCGAGCAAGCCGGCGCAGCTTCATCGACGCGTGCACGCGGTTGGGCTGGATAGACGATGTCCGCCTCGACCAGGACCATCAAGGTGCGAAGTACCTCCTCCTTATCGATCTGCCCCGACGAACATTCCTCGATCAACTCCTTCAAACTCCTGGGACGGCACGGTTCTGCGCCGAGAGCATCGATGATGTTCCGGAAGGGCGGCGCGCCGAATTCCAGTGTTGCGACAGGCATCCGAACCTTTCTCGTCTTTGCCAGCAACGCAGGAACGCCCAAGACAAACTCGAGATCGAGCGCAGACCGGGGCGGCGGCCGGGAACGATCTGCTTCATGCTGCTTCACATAGATGTCAGTTTTCACGTGTCCGGACCGCAGAAAATCCCTGGCCGTCTCGCGCAGCCAGAGGTCGTCGATGGAGGCCAGGAGGTCCAGCGCTTCCCGGCCGAAATTCAGCTCATCGAACTGATCCAGAAGTCTTCCGTTGCCAACGAACCGTAGCCCCGCTTCGGCCAACGTGGAGGCCGTTTCGGCAAAGAACGACGGTCTCCAATGTTCATGGAGATACTCGTGTACGAGATAGTTGGGGTTGGACGTCTTGATTCCGTCGAGCATCCGCCCCGCACGTGATTCTTCGGCGAAGAATTGGCTGCCTGCCTTTTGCAGTGCCGTTGCCAGACCAAGGCCGGAGGCAAGCTTGTCAAAAATCGTTCCCCCGGTGCCGCCTCTCTTCAGGTTGAGTCGAAGAAGATGCTGAAAAGGGGTGAGCTCCCCGAAGCCCGGCATGGCGACCGAGCTCATGCAGAAGATGCCGCCCTCGACAAGCTTGCGGCGCAACAGCTCGACGATCGTCTTGCGGTTCGCGTCGGAGACCCACGACCAGACACCCAGGGCGACGATGACGTCGAACTGGGGCAGGTCGGGGTGTTCCAGAAGCTCCTCGAACGACGAGGCGAGCGCCTTCAACCCCGATCCGGAAGCCGCTGCGAGCGAGTTCGCCGTCGCCACGTGCGCTGGGTTGATGTCAGTGCCCCAGTACTCACCCGGACTGGCCGCCGCATGGATGTTGAGCGAGACGCCGTTACCGTAGCCGAGTTCGAGGTAGCGCAGGGGGCGGGAAGACGGAAACGGGATGGATCGATTGAACGTGGCGAGGTGCAGGCGCGACGGAGCGCTCTCGGGGTAATAGACGTGGGTATAAGGCGTTGCGGTGACGTATCCCTCGAACTCTTCGTCCATGCGATGTCTTGGATTGGTTGTCCGATTTGGGCAAGCCATCTTGCCTTAATTTGCATGTTTTGTGCAATTATATTGAGACTGACGATGGTGCATCCGGATCGGTCCGGAAATTGCGGAATCGTCATTGCCGTCGTGTAGACGTCGGTTCAGAAGTCACGCCGCGGCGATCCGGCCGCCAGGGAGAAGCGCCATGAGTTCCACGTCTGCCGCGGCCCCAGGGCCGAACGGACCGCGACCGCGCCCCGATTTCGAGCGAATAGCCCTCCTGCTTCAGGGCGGCGGTGCACTGGGCTCCTACCAGGCCGGCGCGTATCAGGCGCTGGCCGAGTGCAATCTCCATCCCGACTGGGTCGCCGGCATCTCCATCGGCGCCATCAACTGCGCCCTGATCGCCGGCAACCCGCCGGAGAAGCGGGTCGAGAAGCTGCGCACCTTCTGGGAAACCATCACGGCGTCACCGATCGGCATCCCCCATTTTGGCAGCTACGAAATCAAGAACGACATGCAGCGCCAGATCGTGAACCAGTGGCGCGCCATGGGCACGCTGCTGTGGGGCGCGCCCAATTTCTTCAAGCCGCGCTTCCCGCCACCGATCTTCACACCGGCGGGTAACCCTGGAAACCTCGCCTACTACGATGTCGCCCCGCTCAAGGTGCTGCTCGAAAGCCTGGTCGACTTCGACCGGATCAATGATCCGAAGAAGCCGACCCGCTTCAGCGTCGGCGCCACCAACGTCAAGACGGGCAACTTCGCCTACTTCGACAGCACCACGCACAAGATTTGCGCTGAGCACGTCATGGCCAGCGGCTCCCTGCCGCCGGGCTTTCCCGCCACCGAGATCGACGGCGAGTTCTACTGGGACGGCGGCGTCGTCTCCAACACGCCGCTGCAATGGGTGCTCGACGAGCGGCCGCGCAACGACACGCTCGCCTTCCAGATCGACCTGTGGAACGCCCGGGGCGAGCTGCCGCGCGACATGATCGAAGTCGACGTGCGCCAGAAGGACATCCGCTACTCGAGCCGCACCCGCGCCGGCACCGACCAGTTCCGCAAGCTGCAGAAGGTGCGCCGTGCCGCCGCCAAGCTGCTGGCCGACATGCGGCCCGAGCTGCGCCAGACGCCGGAGGCCGAGATCCTGGCCCAGGAAGCGGACGCCAAGGTCTACAACATCATCCACCTGATCTATCACTCCAAGAACTACGAAGGCGCGTCGAAGGACTACGAGTTCTCGCGCCGCACGATGGAAGAGCACTGGACGTCCGGCTACGACGACATGGTCAACACGCTTCGCCATCCCGAAGTCCTTCAGCGCCCGCAAAGCGCCGACGGCGTGTTCACTTTCGACCTCGCCCGACAGGGCCGCGAGCAGGAGATCAAGAAATGAATATTGCCGATGTCCGCAAGAACGCTTTTGCGATGCCGCTCAACAACCCGGCGTATCCGCGGCCGCCCTACAAATTCTACAATCGGGAATTCATCGTCATCAGCTACCGCACCGACCCCGAGCGTCTGCGTGCGGTCGTGCCCGAACCGCTGGAGCCGCTCGGCGACACGGTGAGCTACGAATTCATCCGCATGCCCGATTCGACCGGCTTCGGCGACTACACCGAAACCGGCCAGGTGATCCCGGTCCGCTTCAAGGGCAAGGACGGCGTCGTGCAGGAAGGCGGCTACGTCCACGCCATGTACCTCGACGACAACTCGCCGATCGCCGGCGGCCGCGAGATCTGGGGTTTCCCCAAGAAGCTCGCCACGCCCAAGGTCGTCCACGAGAACGAGACGCTACTGGGCACGCTCCACTACGGCTCGGTGCTCTGCGTCACCGCGACCATGGGCTACAAGCATCGCGAGATCGACCATGCGCCGATCCTGGCCGGCCTCGCCAAGCCTGCCTTCATGGTAAAAATCATCCCGCACGTCGATTGCACGCCGCGCATCTGCGAGCTGGTCCGCTACTACTGCCAGGACGTGACCCTGAAGGGCGCCTGGTCCGGACCCGCGGCCCTGCAACTCTTCGACCATGCCCAGTGCGACGTGGCCCGCCTGCCCGTCCGCGAGGTCCTGTCGGCCACCCACTACGTCACGGACCTGACACTGGGTCTTGGTGAAGTGGTGTTCGACTATCTCGCCAAATAAACCGCCCCAATATTCCGCCCATAGACAGAGAAGGAACGAGTCATGTCCCGCTTCACAGGAAGAGTTGCCATCGTCACCGGCGCCGCGAGCGGCATCGGCAAGGAAATCGCGCTGCGCCTGGCGGCCGAAGGCGGCATCCCGGTGATCGCCGACCTCAACCTCGACGCCGCCAACAAGACCGCGGCCGAGATCAAGGCACTCGGTACGAGCAAGGGGGGGAGCGGCGATGCCTTCGCCGTCGCCATGAACGTGACCGACGAGGCCGAGGTCGAGAAGGGCGTGGCCGACACCATCGCCAAGTACGGCAAGATCGACATCCTGGTGAGCAACGCAGGCATCCAGATCGTGAAGCCGATCGTGGATTTTCCCTTCGCCGACTGGAAGAAGCTGCTGTCGATCCATCTCGACGGCGCCTTCCTCACCACCAAGGCCTGCCTAAAACACATGTACGCCGCCAAGTACGGCCGCGTGGTCTACATGGGCTCGGTCCACTCCAAGGAAGCTTCCAAGCTCAAAGCCCCCTACGTCACCGCCAAGCACGGGCTGATCGGCCTCTCGAAGGTGCTGGCCAAGGAAGGCGCGGAGTTCAACGTCGCCTCCAACGTCGTGTGTCCGGGCTTCGTGCGCACGCCGCTGGTGGAGAAGCAGATCCCCGAGCAGGCCGCGGAACTGAAGATCCCCGAAGCCGAGGTGATCAAGAACGTCATGCTGAAGGACACGATCGACGGCGAGTTCACCACGACCGACGACGTGGCCGATGCGGTCCTCTTCTATGCCGCCGCCAAGAGCTGCGTGCACTCCGGCCAGTCGGCCGTGGTCAGCCACGGCTGGTTCATGCAGTAGCGATGA
>CAMDOT010000249.1 GCA_945903635.1 Rhizobium sp. Q54
AATCCTGGGCGGCATCGGCCAGGAACCCCGCGAGATCGTCGATGCCGACGGCTGCGACCGCTCCCGACGCGGCCAGCTGCCGGCGGAGCTGGTCGAGGTAGGCGTCCTTGCCGCCGATCCCGACCGGAATCGACACCGGCACGGGGATCAGCCCGGCATACTGGGCGCCGAAAAACGCGTCGAAGAATCCCGGCCAGGTGTCGGCTGTGATCAGGAGCCGTTCGCCGGCCGCAAACCCCGCTCCGATCAGCTTGCGGGCGGTGACATGGGCGCGCTCCCGGACCTCGCGCCAGACGAGCGCCGACAGCAGTTCGCCCCGGGCACTATAGAAAGAGATGCCGGTCTGGCCCTCGGCCGCGTAGTCCAGAATTGCGGGTACCGTGGCAAAATCGGCTCGGCGCTGGGGTAAATTGCTATTGCGTGAAGGAAGCGGGTCCATCGGGCAGGTGGGTCTCCTAGCAGAGGGGTTGTGGCCTCTCAAGACGCGCACCAGCGTCGGTGGGCAACGTTGACACACCCCCACCTCGGTAAGATAGTGCCCGGCCCCCGCCAAAAGCGGGGGAATTTTACTTCTGAAGGAGGGTTTGGCGATGATTACGGCTGTTATGCCGACGTACGGTCGCAAGGACGTCGTGTTCGAACGCGGAGAGGGTTCCTATCTCTACGCGGCGGACGGCCGACGTTATGTCGACTTTACCTCCGGCATCGCCGTAAACGCGCTGGGCCACTGCCATCCCTACCTGGTCAAGGCTCTGGCCGAGCAGGGTGCCAAGCTGTGGCACACCTCGAACCTGTTCCGCATCGGCAACGGCGAGAAGCTGGCCAAGCGGCTCGCCGAGGTCTCGTTCGCCGACACCATGTTCTTCTGCAACTCGGGCGCCGAGGCGATCGAGGGCGGCATCAAGCTGATCCGCAAGTATCAGTTCATGAACGGCCAGCCCAAGCGGTACAAGCTGATCTGCTTCCAGGCAGCGTTCCACGGCCGCCTGCTGAACGCGCTCTCGGCCACCGGCAACGAGAAGTACCTCGAAGGCTTTGGCCCGCCGGCACCCGGCTATCTGCACGCGCCGCTCAACAACACCAACGTCGTGCGCGACATGGTGGATGACGAGACCGCCGGCATCCTGGTCGAGCCGATCCAGGGCGAGGGCGGCATCCGCGGGACCACGACGCAGTTCCTGAAGGACCTGCGCGCGATCTGCGACGAGTACGGCCTGCTGCTGTTCTACGACGAGATCCACACGGGTTTCGGCCGGACCGGCAAGATGTGGGGCTACGACTGGTCGGGCGTGAAGCCCGACGTGGCCGCGATCGCCAAGGGCATGGGCGGCGGCTTCCCGATCGGCGCCTTCATGGCGACCGAGAAGGCGGCCGTCGGCATGGTGCCGGGCACGCACGGTTCGACCTACGGCGGCAACCCGTTGGCCACGGGTGTGGCCAACGCGGTGCTCGATGTCCTGCTGGCGCCCGGCTTCATCGACGGCGTGCGCGAGCGTGGCGAATACCTCAAGGGCGAACTCGAGAAGCTCTGCAAGAAGCACCCCAAGGTGTTCGTCGAGCAGCGCGGCACGGGCTTCCTCCAGGGCCTGCAATGCACCCCGGCGGTGCCGGCCGGCGACATGGTGAACAAGCTCCAGTCGCTCGGAATGCTGGTGCCGCCAGCCGGTGAGAACGTCATCCGCCTCTTCCCTGCGTTGGTCGCCGACAAGGCGATCCTCGACGAGGGCGTGGCCATCCTCGAACAGGCTGCGGTCGCGTTCGAAGCCGCAGCCAAGTGACGACCCATGTCGACACCCAAACACTTCCTCGACCTGGACCAGGTCGACCCTAAGACGCTTCGCCAGATCCTCGATCAGGGCAAGGCGATGAAAAAGTCGCGCTCCAGCGGCGGGCATGACCAGCCGCTGGCTGGGAAGACGCTTGCCATGATCTTCGAGAAGCCCTCGACGCGGACGCGCGTATCGTTTGAGGTCGGCATGCGCGAACTGGGCGGCCAGACCATCATGCTCGGCCGCACCGACACCCAGCTCGGCCGCGGCGAGACCATCGCCGACACCGCGCGCGTGCTCAGCCGCTACGTCGACATCATCATGATGCGCACCACCGTCGAGGAGAAACTCCTCGAGATGGCCAAGTACGCCACCGTGCCGGTGATCAACGGCCTCACCGACAAGACCCATCCCTGCCAGCTCATGGCCGACGTCATGACCTACGAGGAGCATCGCGGCTCGATCAAGGGCAAGTCGGTCGCCTGGTCGGGCGACGGCAACAACATGGCGACGTCCTGGATCCATGCCGCCGTGCAGTTCGACTTCGAGCTGCGCATCGCCTGCCCGCCGGAACTGACGCCGCCGGCCGACGTCGTGCAGTGGGCCGAGAAGTCCAAGGGCCGCATCCAAATCGGCCACGACCCCGAGAAGCTGGTGAGCGGCGCCGACTGCGTCGTCACCGACACCTGGGTGTCGATGGGCGACGAGGATCCGCAGAGCCCGAGCGCCGCGCGACGCCACAACCTGCTGCGCGGCTACCAGGTCGACAAGCACCTGATGCAGCAGGCCAAGAAGGACGCGATCTTCATGCACTGCCTGCCGGCGCACCGCGGCGAAGAAGTGACCGCCGAAGTGATCGATGGGCCGCAGTCGGTGGTGTTCGACGAAGCCGAGAACCGCCTGCACGCCCAGAAGAGTATTTTAGCGTGGTGCCTATCGTGAGGCCTGCGTCGGAGGGCAAACCTTCCGACGACGCCAAAGACCAGGATTGGGATCGCGTCCTGCCCTTCCAGCTCGATGCACTGGGCGTCCGCGGCCGCCTCGTGCGGCTGGGGCCTTCGCTCGACGCCATCATCGAACGCCACGGCTATCCGCTCGCCGTGGCGCGGCCGCTGGCCGAGGCGATGACACTGTGCGCCGCACTGGCGACGTCGCTGAAATACGACGGCATCTTCACCCTGCAGATCAGCGGTGACGGACCGATCCGGCTGCTCGTCGCCGACCTCACCAGCGAGGGCGCGCTGCGCGGCTATGCCCAGTTCGATTCCTGGAAGCTCGCGGTGGCGCTCGGCGCCGGCAACGACGACGTGCCCGACGGCTACGTGCCGAAACTGTTCGGCCACGGCCGCCTCGCCTTCACCGTCGACCAGGGCCAACACAGCGAGCGCTACCAGGGTGTCGTGCCGCTCGAGGGTGCGACGCTGGCCGACTGCGCCCACATCTATTTCCGCCAATCCGAGCAGCTGCCGACCGGCATCAAGATCACCGCCCGCCGCGAGGAAACCGCGGAAGGTGGACACTGGCGGGCGTCAGCCTTGATGGTGCAGCAGATGCCCGAGTTCGACGCCGGCCGCCTCGACGCCGACCCCGAGCAGCGCGAGGACGACTGGCGCAAGGCCGTCATCCTGATGGCCTCGGCCACCGAGAAGGAGATGCTCGACCCCACCCTGCCCGGCCAGGCCCTGCTGTTCCGCCTGTTCCACGCCGAGGGCGCCCGCCTGTTCGAGCGCCGGCCCTTCGCGGCGCGCTGTCGCTGCAGCCGCGAGCGCATCGACGGCGTGCTGAAATCGATCAAGCGCGAGGAGCTCGCCGACCTGCGCGACAGCCGCGGCCTGGTCGCCGTGAAGTGCGAGTTCTGCTCGACCGAATACGTCTACGACGATGGCGATCTCGACCGCCTCTACGAGACCGGCGCCACGGGCTCGCCCGCGCCCTGAGCGGCACCATTTCCCAGCACACCTCGTTGTGCCACGCGCTGTCCCGCTGCCTGTGCCAAAACCCGGTGCCAAGCCGTTGATCCGGCTGGCAGATCGCCCCCTGACGAGCTGTGCCACCGCTGCCGGCTGTTCGGCCGGATGGGAATCCCGGAAGCCCCCACGCGACTGGACAAACGTGGACCACCCGACTTGGGGAACTCGCCGACGTGCGCGACCGGCTCCGCGCCTCAACGGCGCGCGAGAGCCCCGGCCCAACTCCCCCGGCCGAATTTCGGCTCTCCGCACGCCGGAAAGCCAATGACGACGGGCTTTCCGCCCGCCATTGGTGGACGCCCGAATGTAACGCGTATTGTCCGGGACAGTGTCCGCAATTCCGGGATAAGCCTTGTTCCGCGGGCTTTTATGCCGCTCCCGGCTTCTTCGCTTGCAAGAGCCCCGATGCGCCCTGTTTTTCAGGCGTCGCTAAGTGTCTGGCCGCACGTCGTTATTTGGCGTGTCGTTGAGACGGGGTCGTTCTTGGACTGTCCACGACTTAGGAGTCGTGGCGGCTGCACCAGGCCATAAGGCGAACCCGCGGCGTGCGCGGGCAGGTCTTGCCGGAAATAGAAAAGGCCGGCGCAATCCACGCGCCAACTTACCAAAACTTATAGCATTTTTCTGCTGAACCTGCAAATACATTGCCGGGAGCCTGCCATGCGCCGGCAACAACTCCGGATGCGCCGTCAGGAAGCAACCGGCGGCGGGTCCTTGAGGCGCAAGGCACAGACAAGGGCCACAGCCATGAAGACAACGAGCGACGTGAGGGCGAAGCGGTAGTCGGCGACGGTGAGGGCGTCCGTTCCCGGGACGGCGGAGGCATGGCGTTCCAGGAGGAAACCGACCAACGGCTGGGAGGTCGCGTTTCCCGCGTAGTAGCAGGTGCTCAGGAAGCCGATGGAGAGACCCGAGAGGCTCGGGTAGAGGTCGCGCGCGACGGCGTAGGAGATGATGTTCGCGCTGCTGAAGAATCCGGCAAGGAAGAGTCCGACCTCGAAGACGAAAAGCGGAATGCCAGGAACGTAGAGGAGCAGCGATATGGTCAGGAGGCCGCCGATGCCCGCCTGCACCATCGGTATCTTCCGGCTCTTGAGGTAATCCGAGTACCATCCGTAGAAGAGGCTTCCCGCGATCCCTCCAAGGAAAAGGATCGAACTCGTGCCATCGGCCGCGACGGCGTCGAGGCCGTAGGCTTTCTGGATGTAGCCCGAGCCCCAGAGTCCCCCGAAGGCCACGAAGATCAAGCTGATGCCGGTGGCGTAAATCGCGTTGAGCCAGACTTGCCCGTCACGCAGCACGCTGAACATCCCGGACGGCCCCGGCATGGCGGGCGCCGCCTTCCCTGGGGGCAGCGCAGATACCGCCCTGTCACGGACGACGAAAAAAATGAGGACTCCCAGGGCCAGCTCCGCGCCACCAATCCAGCCCATGGCAGACCGCCATCCGATCGCTTTCACAAGCAGGGCGAGAGGGCCCGTGCAGGCAGCCCCCAGCATGCCGGCCGTGTTGGTCATGCCGGCGAGCATCGAGAAGCGGCCGGGCGGAAACCATTCCTGGACGAGTTTCAGGCAGCCGATGAACGAGAAGGCCGAACCGGCTCCCATCAGGAGCCGCACGGCAAAGGCGCTTTCGGCGGTGTGGGTGAAGGCGAAAGCCAGGGTCCCCAGTCCCGCGACCAGAACGGCGGGCACCAGGGAACGGCGAACGCCGAAACGATCCATGATCAGGCCGACGGGAATCTGAAGGATCGCGTAGGCATAGAAGTAGGCCGACGCGATGCTTCCCAGGATCGCATCATCGGCGTGGAAGGCGGCGCCAAGTTCCGGCCCGATGATGTCCGGGAAGACCTGTTGGACGTAGTTCAGCACCACGAAGAGCGCCGACAGCACCCAGACGATCCACGGCAGCATGACGTATGTTCCGCCCCTGCTCAGTGGTGATGGGCGGCGTTGGGTACAGGGGTTGTGCCGGAGGCCTTCTGCTGCGCGAGATAGGCCATCGCCGACCTGATGTCCTCCATCAGAAGCGCGCCAAGATTACGGCTCACGCCCATGCGCACGATGATGCGCTGGACGACGAGGCTCTCCTGGTTCGGCGGAAGCGAATAGGCGGGAACCTGCCATCCCCTCATGCGCAGGCGGTCGGCCAGCTCGTAGAGCGTGTAGCCCGAATCCTCCGCGCCCATCTTCCAGCAGACGGCGGGAATCCCCTCCAGCGGATTGCCGTCGAAGATCACCTCGAAGGGGCCAAGGGCTGCGATCTCATTCGCCAGGTACTGCACGGTGCGGTAGCAGGCCGAGTGGACCTTGGTGTATCCCTCGCGACCCAGACGGAGGAAGTTGTAGTACTGGGCGATGACCTGCCCGCCGGGACGGGAGAAGTTCAGGGCGAAGGTCGGCATGTTGCCGCCGAGATAGTTGACGTTGAAGACCAGGTCCTCGGGCAGGTCGGCCTTCTCGCGCCACACGACCCAACCGCAGCCCAGCGGCGCGAGCCCGAACTTGTGGCCGGAAGAATTGATCGACTTCACCCGGGGCAACCTGAAATCCCACACCAGGTCGGGCGCACAGAAGGGCGCCAGAAAGCCGCCGCTCGCCGCGTCGACGTGAAGGGGGATGTCCATCCCGGTCTCCGACTGGAGACGATCGAGCGCATCGGAGATTTCCTTCACCGGCTCGTACCGCCCATTGAAAGTCACGCCGAGTGTCGGGACCACGCCAATGGTGTTCTCATCGCAGCGCTTCAGGACCTCCTCGGCCGTCATGAGTAGGCGGCCCTCTTCCATGGGAATTTCGCGCAGCTCGATGTCCCAATAGCGGGCGAACTTGTGCCAACAGACCTGGACCGGGCCCGTGATCAGGTTGGGACGGTCGGTCGGGAGGCCGAGCGCCCGGCGCTTTTCACGCCAGCGCCACTTCATCGCCATGCCGCCCAGCATGGCAGCCTCGCTCGAACCGGTCGTGGAGCACCCGATCGAGTTGTCGCGGTCGGGCGCGTTCCAGAGATCCGACAGCATGGTCACGCAGCGTGTCTCGATCACCGCGGTCTGGGGATACTCGTCCTTGTCGATCATGTTCTTGTCGATGCAGTCATCGAGAAGCTGATGGACCTCCGGCTCCACCCAGGTCTGGCAGAAGGTGGCGAGGTTCTGGCGCGAGTTGCCATCCAGGAGCAGTTCGTCATGCACCGCCTGGTAGATCGTGCGGGCATCGCGCTCATGCCGCGGGAAATGCCGTTTCGGGAGGGCGTGTTCGGCTTCCTCGGAAGCAAAGATCTCATCGTAGCTGCCGGAAGGCGAATTGGAGAGGGGCATGATCGGGGGCTCCGTCGTCCGAGGACTGTTCATGGTCAGACTATTCGAGCGCGCCTCGAAGAGTGGCAGCCTCTGCGCGCATGCGGCGCTTGGGCGCGGAGATCACTCCGCGCGAGTCGAGACGACATACGAGTCGAGACGACATAAATGCATAACAAGCGCTTCACGACGCTGCATGCTCGCCGTCCTCGAAGGCCGGCAAATTGTTGACGATGTCGATCGCCTCGCCGTCAGACTAGCGACGACCGGCGCGATCGACCGGGCCGCCGGCATTCCCATCCACGCCACCCCTCGGCGCCACACCGGGGCCGGGAGCTCCTGCACCGACGCCGGGCGTGACGCCGACACCGGGCGCGCCCACGCCAACGCCGGGGGCCACGCCGACACCCGGCGCGCCCACGCCGGGTTTCGGCGCCCACACACAGCCGCGTGGCACGCCCTCTGCCCGGCAATAGACCTGGGCCTGAGCAGATGTCGCCATCAACACCAGACCAAGCGATGCGCCAACGATTATCCGGATCATGATTTGCCCCTCATTCCTGAACGGTACGAATCCTCTGCCCATCCCTACCACGCCAGACGCAGGCCGGCGCGCAGGGTCTGAACGCTCGAAGAAGCACCGAGAGCGCCTTGCCATCCGGCGAACAGCGTCATGCCGTCGGCAAAGGTGAGATCGGCCGACAAGCCGAGCAGCGCCGAGTCGCGCGCGATCGGTGCGGTGGTCGCGGTGAAAGGCGCGCCAGGTGCTGCCGCAAAAGCGGCCTGTGTGGTCGCGGCAACATCGGCGAGTTCGTGCGTCCAGCCGAGCAGGCCGCGCAACGTCAACCGCCGATCATCTGCAAGGTTCAGTGTCCGGCTGATCGGCAGGGTGACGGCGCTGCGCAGGCTGGTGAGGGCCTGCCCGTCGATCTGCTGCGCGAGCCCATTGGCGTTCTGCTCGACCGTGGCCGGCGCGGAAAGCGCCAGCACACCCAGCGCCACCGTCGGCTCGACCTGCCAGCCGTTCAACTCAAGGCGCACGCCGGTGGCGATCTGGCCACCCACGCCGCTGGTGGCCTGGCTGCCACGCGTCACGCTGTTCCAGGCGCCGAGCGGCCGTGTCGTCGCCTGGTCGAA
>CAMDOT010000250.1 GCA_945903635.1 Rhizobium sp. Q54
GCACCCGAGGATGGTGGTGGCGAGCGGGGATCTCGCAATTTCACTAGCCCTTCGTGGTCCTTCCAGGGCTACGCTGGACCGCGCCCCGCGGAGGAACGTGACGAGCGTTCTTTCAGGGACGTATGAAGCGGCGAAGTCGGGCAACCGGCTTCGCCGTTTTCTTTTTTGGCCATTTTCTGTTTGGGTTGGCCGACGCTAGTCTCCGATCATGACCCGCTACACACCCGATCTGCTCGCCGCCGACCTGGCCGACCTCACTGCCATCCGGCGTGACATCCATCGTCATCCCGAGACGGCGTTCGAGGAAGAGCGGACCGCGCAGATCGTGGCCGACAAGCTCACGGCCTGGGGCATCGCGGTCCATCGCGGCCTGGCCACGACCGGCGTCGTCGGCACCTTGAAGGGCAACCGGCCGGGCCAGAAGACGATCGGGCTGCGCGCCGACATGGACGCGCTGCACCTGCAGGAGAAGAACGACTTCGACTACACCTCGTCGGTGCCCAACAAGATGCATGCCTGCGGCCATGACGGTCACACCACGATGCTGCTGGGCGCGGCCAAGCAGCTCGCGGCGGCGCCGGACTTTGCCGGCACGGTGCATTTCATCTTCCAGCCCGCCGAAGAGGGGCTGGGTGGCGCCCGGGTGATGATCGAGGAAGGCCTGTTCGACAAGTTCCCCTGCGACGTCGTCTACGGCATGCACAACATGCCGGGCTTTCCGGTCGGCCACTTCGCCATCCGTCCCGGTGCGATGCTCGCCTCCTCCGACAGCTGGGAGGTCACCTTCAAGGGCACCGGCGGCCACGGCGCCATGCCCGATCGCGGCACCGACCCGACCTTTGTCGCCGCGCAGTTCATCGTGGCGGTCCAGGGCATCATCGGCCGCAACATATCGTCGAGCCAGGCGGCGGTGCTGAGCGTCGGCCATATCGCGGCGGGCACGGCGGGCTCGCCCAACGTCATCCCCTCGGAGGTGCTGATCCGCGGCACCGCGCGCAGTTTTTCGCCGGCGGTGCGGTCGCTGCTGGAGCGCCGCCTGGCCGAGGTCGCGGCGGGCATCGCCCAGGCCGGCGGCTGCGAGGCGGTGAGCAAGTACCACCGCCGCTATCCGGCGCTGATCAATGCGGCAGAGCAGACGTCGATTGCGGTCGAGGCCGCGGCGGCGACGGTCGGGCGAGAGAATGTCGAGCCCAATACGTCGCCGATCGCCGGCGCCGAGGACTTCGCCTTCATGCTGGAGAAGAAGCCGGGCGCCTACATCATGATCGGCAACGGCGGCACGATCGAGGGCGGCTGCCACAACGTGCATTCGCCGCTCTACGACTTCAACGACAAGATCCTGACGACCGGGGCGGCCTACTGGATGAACCTCGTCCAGCTCGAGCTGGGCGACGCGGCTTAGCGCTCCCGGCTATTAAAACCGCCCGCCGGCGTTGCGGCTGCGGGCTGGACCGCGAGTTCGCTGCCGCGCTTGGCGATCGTCTTGGCGATGGCGTCGCGCCCCAGGCGGGTGCGGTCGTCGCCCTCGATCAGCCACGCCACGCCGCCGGCCTGGGCGACCTGGTTAGCCCGGCGCAGCGCATCGTCCAGCATCTCGTAGGCCGCGGGCAGCAGGCGGTGCTTGGCGGCCAGGAACTCCTTTTCGGAGGTGCAGACGTAACCCACGGTCCACCAAAGCCTGTAGGTCATGCGAACTCCTGTTGCTGCGACCCACTGCGGACCGGAGACCACCCTACGCCTTTTGGCCGGCCGTCGATATGCGCCCACCGCCGCATGGAGGGCCCGCAACAAGGGCATGACTTAAAGTTGCAGGTTCAGCCGATTCGGGCTATGTTTTTGGCCAGGATGGGGTTTTTGTACCCACCTTCGTAAACGCCCGCGGATCGCTCCGCCGGGCGTTTTTCTTTGCCCAAAACAGGACATTCGCATGACCAAACTCACTCTACCGTGGACGCGGCAGGGCCGTTTCCTGCGCGCGCTCGCCAAGACCGGCAATGTCGCCGAGGCCTGCCGCGCCGCCGGTATCGACCGGCGCCTGGCCTACCGCTGGCGCGCCCGCGCGCCCGGCTTCGCGCGGCGCTGGAAGGAGGTGCTCTCCCAGGCGACCGATCTGCTGCGCGGCGAACTGATGGAACGCGCCCTCATCGGGCGGGAGCGCATCGTCTACCGCTACCGTCCGACGGTCGCGAACCGCCAGGTCCGGAGCGAGATCTTCGGATCGGCGGCGGCGGGGGCACCTTCCCACGAGCCCAGTCTGCGCGAACCCAGTCTGCGCGAACCCGGTCTGGCCGAACGCCTGCGCGCGGCGGAGCTGCGGGTCGCCCGCTACGACGCTGAAAACGGAGTCACGCCGCGGCACACGCATTCCAAGGAGTGAAGGCCGAATTTGTGGGGCAGGCCCGGCGCCGATCGGCGTACCGGATCAAGGACTTGGGTCGCGCGCAGGCACACCGATCTGGGACAAACAAACCCCGTTCAGGCGAGGCCGCAAATGGTCCACTTTGGCCTAGATTCCGGCTCAGGCGCCGTAGTCGACGCTAGTCCAGGTATCGTCGAGGGGCAGGTGCACCGCGGCGAAGGAGTCGATGCCGGCGTCGAAGATCGTGGCCCCTTCTGGCGCGGGATGGTCGCCCGGCGTTTCGAGCGTGGGCAGGACCAGCCCGTCGGAAAGGCTGCCCAGCGCCACGAGCGGATCCTCGCCCACCCATGCCATGGCCGGGAGGGTGGCCGGCGAATGGTCGACGCCGGTCATGGCGCTCACGAAGACATCGCCGGGTTCGCCGAACAGCCGGTCGAGCGGCGCACCGTAGGTGCAGGTGTCGAGGCCGGCGTCGGCCCAACGCGACTCGAGCGTGGTGTAGATGGGAAGGTCGTGACGATCGAACTCGACCAGATCCGGGCCGACGACAAACGTCGTTTCGACGGTCGAGCCATCGCAGGCGAGCGAAGCGCTCATGGAAATGTCTTTCGTCTAAGAATGCTGGCGTTCTAAAATGCTGGTTTAAGCATACTAGATAAGGCATTGAGAATAAAGAGAGAACGTCCGGAGATGCGGCCGCATCCTGGAATTTGCTAGGAATCGCAATGGCTTGGCCTTGGCCAACGGCTTACGGTGCCGGGCCATTTTTAAGTGTTGGGGGCTTGGAACGATGAACGGTGCGGAGAGTCTGGTACGGACCTTGGTCAAGGGCGGCGTCGAAGTCTGTTTCGCCAATCCCGGTACTTCCGAAATGCATTTCGTGGGCGCGCTCGACCGCGTCGAAGGCATGCGCTGCGTGCTCGGCCTGTTCGAGGGCGTATGCAGTGGAGCCGCCGACGGCTACTACCGCATGACCGACAAGCCGGCCTCGACCCTGCTCCATCTCGGGCCCGGCCTCGCCAACGCGGCGGCCAATCTGCACAACGCCAAGAAGGCGGGCTCGGGCGTGGTCAACATCGTGGGCGAGCACGCGCTCTATCACATCAAGTACGACACGCCGCTCACCGCCGACATCGAGGGCATCGCGCGCCCGTTCTCGCATTGGGTGAAAACCTCGCCCACGTCGAAGACCGTGGCCGGCGACGGCGCGCTCGCGATCCAGGCCGCGAACGTGGCGCCGGGCCAGATCGCCACGCTGATCCTGCCGGCCGACACCGCCTGGGGCGAGGCCGATGGCATGGCCGACACGCCGGCGGCGCCGCAGCCGGGCAAGCCCAGCAACGAGACCACCGTGGCGGCGGCCAAGGCGCTGAAGAAGCCGAACGCGATGCTGTTCATCGGCGGCCGCGCGTTGCGCGCGCGCGGGCTCGAGCTCGCCGGCAAGATCTCGGCAAAGACCGGTTGCAAGGTGCAGGGCGCCGGCGGCACGGCGCGTATCGAGCGCGGCGCCGGTCGCGTGCCGGTGCTGCGCCTGCACTTCGTGATCGAAGCGGCGCAGGCCCAGCTCAAGGGCACGCAGCAGATGGTGCTGTGCGGCGCCAAGGCGCCGTTCGCCTTCTTCGCCTATCCCGGCAAGCCGTCGGTGCTGACGCCGGACGGCTGCGAGACGATGACGCTCTGCCCGGTCGAGGGCGATCCGCTGGCCTCGCTCGAGGCGCTGGCGATGGAACTCGACGCGATGAACGAGAAGGCCGCGGGCGTTGCCCAGCCGCATCGTCCCGATCGTCCGACCGGCAAGTTCACGCTCGATGGTCTCGGCCAGGCGCTGGGCGCCACGATGCCGGAAGGCGCGATCGTGGTCGACGAGTCGGTCACCACGGGCCGTGGCTTCTTCCCGTTCAGCGCCGGCGCGCCGCCGCACGACTGGCTGAACAACATGGGCGGCTCGATCGGCTTCGGCGGCCCCGTCGCCGTGGGCGCCGCGGTCGCATGCCCGGACCGCAAGGTCATCTGCATGATCGGCGACGGCTCGGCGATGTACACGATCCAGTCGCTGTGGACGATGGCGCGCGAGAACCTCGACGTCTGCGTGATGATCTTCTCGAACCGCTCCTACAACATCCTCTACAGCCAGCTCGCCGATGTCGGTGCCGCCAATCCCGGTCCGCGCGCCATCGACATGCTGACGCTCGATCGGCCGACGCTGCAATTCACCGATCTCGCCAAGGGCATGGGCGTGCCGGGCGGCAAGGCGACCAACCTGGAGGAGCTCACCAAGCAGCTCACCTACGCCATGTCGCAAAAGGGTCCGTACCTCATCGACGTGATCATGTGAGCGAAGTCCGCGAGCGCACCCTCTACGGTCGGCGCCGCGGCAAGAAACTGCGCGACGGGCAGCAATCGCTGCTCGCGACGCTGTTGCCGCGGCTCACGCTCGTCGTGCCATCGGAGCCGGAAAAGATCGATCTGGCGGGCCTTTTCGGCGGCACGCTGCCGGCCGATGGCGTGTGGCTCGAGGTCGGCTTCGGCGCGGGCGAGCATCTTGTCTGGCAGGCGAAGGAGCATCCGAAGGTCGGCTTGATCGGCTGCGAGCCCTATATCAACGGCGTCGCCAAATGCCTCGCTCATGTCCAGCGCGAGGGCGTGGAGAATATTCGCCTGTTCACCGACGACGCGATGCTGGTGATGAAGGCGCTGCCCGACGCTTCGTTGTCACGCGCCTTCGTGTTGTTCCCCGATCCGTGGCCGAAGAGCCGCCATCACAAGCGCCGCTTCGTGCAGCGCGACAATCTCGACGTGCTGGCGTGCCTGATGATCCCCGGCGCGGAATTGCGCCTGGCCACCGACGACCCGAGCTACCTGCCGTGGATGGTGGAGCACGCCAGCACCCATCCGGCGTTCGACTGGCTGGCCGAGCGCCCGGCCGACTGGCGCGGCCGGCCCGACGACTGGCCGCCGACGCGCTACGAACAGAAGATGCTGGCCGGCCACAAGCCGGCGTTCCTGCGCTTCAGGCGTCGATAGGTTTGCGACCAGGCCGGACCAGCACGAGGATGGCCGCCGCGGCCTGCAGCACGAGGCAGGCGATCAGCGAGGTGCGATAGTCGCCCGACAGCTCGTGCAGCACGCCCAGGATCGACGGCCCAGTCGCCGCGACGAGCTGGGTGATGGCGACGTTCAGGCTGACGGCGCGGGCGAAATCGCGGCGCGGGAATTCCTGCTGCACGATCAGGCCGGGGAGCGTGATCAGGTTGCCGACACCGAAGCCGAACAGGATGCAGCCGAGGTAAAGGCCCGCGATCGACGAGGTCTGGAGCAGCACGATCATGCCCGCGATCTGCACGGCGAGGTTCGCCGAGGTGGCGCCGCGGCGGTCGATGCGATCGATCACCAGGCCGACCGAGAAGCGGCCGACCAGGGCCGACAGGGCGGTGACGCTGACGACCCAACCGGCCTCCTTCAGGCCGAGCGTGGGGACGAGGAACGCCGCCTGATGGGCGATGAAGCTGATCTGCGCCAGGAGACCCAGCGAAAAGGCCGTGACCATCGTGAGGTAGCGCGGCTCGCGCAGGAGCTGGGCGCGGCTCATCGGCGTGCCGACCGGCTCGACCGCCGCCGCCGGCTCGTCGCCGGCATCGTGCTCGTCGGGCCGGCGCGGGCGGAGCGCGAAGGCCGCCAGCGGCCACAGGGTGGCCAGCACCACGGCAACGGCGGCGATGCAGGCTTGCGTAAAACCCAGCGTGTCGATCGCCCAGGCGAAGGCGGGCGCAAACAGCAAGCCGCCGCAGGTGGCCCCGTTCAACGCCAGGCTGGCGGCCAGGCCGCGGCGGCGGTTGAACCACTGGGCGATGATGGTGTTGATCGCCGCACCTCCCATGGCGGCCCAGCCCGGCGTCATCACCAGGAAGGCGAGGTAGAGCTGCCAGGGCCGGTCGACGACCGTGAGGCCCAACACGCCCAGCCCCATCAGGCCGACGCCGGCCAAAACGATGGCCCGCGCCCCGTTTTTCTGGATCGCGTCGCCCACCTGCATCACCAGGAAGGCGCCGGCGATGTAATAGAAGGTGATACCGGCGGAAATGGCGGCCGGCGACCAGCCCTGGCTGTTGGTCAGGGCTACCAGATATAGGCTGAGCCCATAGAAGCCGAGCCCCCACCCATAGAGGGCGATGACAAAAGTACAGAAGACTACCCACCAGCCGTGGTAGAGCCCGCGCGGCATTTCCTTTTCCGACCTCAAATTCAACGCTCCGGTCGGTCGATCTTTTCACAGATGGTGACGCCGCGCTGGCGGTATTCGGCCGTCACAAAGACCCGGTGCGGTTGCGGGAAAAGCTTGCCAGTTGGCGATACTGCGCCTATATCCGCGCCATCCTCATCGGGTTCGCGGGACGAACCAAACAAAAAGAGTGGGCCACAAACCCGCTCTTTTCATTTGCCGAAAGCCCGCCGGCCCCAAACGTCGAGAAGCCCCGCCGCGTGACCGACCTGATCCGCCGAATCGAAGACATCGTTGCCCCGACCATCGTCGGCATGGGCTACGAGCTGGTTCGCGTCCATCTGAGTCGCGGCGGCACCCTGCAGATCATGGTCGAACCGGCCGATGGCCGTCCGATGGACGTCGAGGATTGCGCCGTGGTGTCGCGCGCCCTATCTGCAGTGCTCGACGTCGAGGATCCGATCTCCAGCGCCTATACGCTGGAAGTGAGTTCGCCCGGCATCGACCGGCCGCTCACCCGGCCCAAGGATTATGCCCGTTGGGCGGGCCACATGGCCCGTCTCGAGACCGCCGAGCCGGTCGATGGCCGCCGCCGCTTCAAGGGCACCCTGCTGGGGTTGGAAGGCGACATTGTGAGGCTTCGCCTCGAGGACGGCCAGGAGACCGGCGTGCCGCTGTCGGCCGTCACCCGGGCTAAGCTCGAGATGACCGATGCATTGATCGAGGAGCATCAGCGCGCGCAACAGGGCGCTGAACAGGCTCACTGAACGACGGCCAAACACGACGACGCCCAAACAGGACGACGAGCGAACACGACGACGAACGAACACGGTAGAAAAAGAGGAACAGAGACATGGCAACGACTGCCGATATCCCGCGCCTGGAGATGCTGCAGGTGGCCGACATGGTCGCGCGCGAAAAGGGCATCGAGCGCGAGGAAGTGCTCGAGGCGATGGAGCAGGCCATCCAGAAGTCCGGCCGTGCCAAGTACGGACTGGAGCACGACATCCGCGCCGAGATCGACCGCAAGACCGGCGAGATCAAGCTGCTGCGCTACATGCAGGTCGCCGACCCGATCGAGAACGAGAACACCCAGGTGCCGCTCGTCGAGGCGCAGCGCCGCAATCCGGAAGCGCAGGTCGGTGACTTCCTGACCGACGAGCTGCCGCCGATCGACTTCGGCCGCGTCGCCGCCCAGACCGCCAAGCAGGTCATCACCCAGCGGATGCGCGAGAGCGAGCGCAAGCGGCAGTACGAGGAATTCAAGGATCGCATCGGCGAGATCGTGTCGGGCGTGGTCAAGCGCGTCGACTACGGCAACATCACCATCGACCTGCAGCGGGCCGAGGGCGTGATCCGCCGCGACGAGACCATCCCGCGCGAATCCTTGCGCGTAAACGACCGCGTCCGCGCCTACATCTTCGACGTGCGCGAGGAGCCGCGCGGCCCGCAGATCTTCCTGTCGCGCAGCCATCCGCAGTTCATGGCCAAGCTGTTCATGCAGGAAGTGCCGGAAATCTACGACAACATCATCGAGATCAAGGCCGTGGCCCGCGATCCCGGCAG
>CAMDOT010000251.1 GCA_945903635.1 Rhizobium sp. Q54
TGCCTGGACGAACTGCGCTCGACCCTGCTGACCTCAGGATCATCATTCACATCGTTGGTTTCGATTTGGTTCATGCTCGACTTCATCATGAATGCCTCCGGTTGGACAAATCGGTGTCCAAAAAATCCGGGGGCAGCTCACCCGTTACCGTCCTGATCCACGACAGCGTCGTCAAACTGCCGGCCGAGGCCGACGGCGCGGTCGTCGTCGGTGGCAGCCATGGCGCCGCCTATGCCGCCTACATGTCGGCCAAATACGGCTGCCGCGCCGCCATCCACCACGATGCCGGCATCGGCAAGGACGAGGCAGGCGTCGGTGGCCTGGCCTATGCCGAGAAGCTCGGCATGGCGATGGCGGCCGTGGCGACCGCGACGGCGTGTATCGGCGACGGACAGGACATGTACGCACGCGGGCTGATCAGCCGCGCCAACGCGCTAGCGGAGAAATGCGGCGTGCGCGCCGGCATGAGCTGCAAGGAGGCCGCCGAGCTGCTCAAGAAGGCCCCCTGGCCGCACACCAAGCCGCCAGCGATGGGCGAAACGCGGCACGTTGTCGACGGTTTCGCCTGCGTCGATTCCTCTTCGCTGCTGGTGCCGCAGGATCGGGACGGCATCGTTGCCACCGGCAGCCATTGCGCGCTGAACTCCGGTCAGGCCGTCGAGCCCTTCCGGCCGAGGCTCGTTTTCTTCAACGATGCGGGGCCCGGCGCCGACAAGGGCGGCATACGGGGCTTCGAGATCCTCGACCGGGCCGGCATCGCCGGAGCAGCAGTCGCCGCGCAATCCGCCCGCATCGGCGACGGTCGTTCCACCTTGCAGGACGGAATAGTTTCCGAGGTCAATCAGGTTGCATATCAGTTGGGCGTCCGTGTGGGTGGGAGTGCCCTTGCGCTGGCCCGCGCCGTGGCGGAAAAGGCTCGCTGAGCGTTATTGGGGAGAAGACCGGGGCATGGCCGTCGTCAACGTGAAGTCCGAGATCGCGGGCAATGTGTGGAAGATCCAGACCAAGCCCGGCGACCGCATCGAAGTCGATGGCGAGATCATGATCCTCGAATCGATGAAGATGGAAATCCCCGTCCTTTCGCCCAAAGCGGGCGTCATCAAGGAAATCAAGGTCAGCGAAGGCGACGCCATCGGCGAAGGCCAGTTGGTCGCCGTCCTCGATGCGTAGCAGCGCCGTCGCGATCGACCTCGCCCGTCTATGGGCGCCGTCCAATTTGCGCCGTGCGGCACCCGGGGTCGCCCTGTGCGCGGCGATCGCCGCCGTCGCTTTCATCGCCGACACCCGCAGCCTGTTGCGCTTCGGCGCCGTCTGGGTCCCGCCGCTGATCCTCACCCTGGTCATCGGCATGGCGCTGCAGCCGCTGTCGGCGCGCGCGAGCCTGAAGCCCGGCCTGGAATTTTCCGGCCGTACCTTGCTGCGTATCGGTGTCGCCCTGTTCGGCTGCCGCCTCACGCTGGGCCAGCTCGTCGACGACGGCATGCTGCCGATCCTGGTCGCGCTGGCCGCCGTCGCCTGCACCATCGGCTTCGGCGCCTGGGCGGCGCGCCTGTTCGGCCTCAGCCGCGATTTCGGCCTGCTCACGGGCTGCGCCACCGGCGTGTGCGGCGCCGCTGCCGCCATGGCCGCCTCCGCCGTGCTGCCGAAGCACGAGAATTCCGACCGCGATCTCGCCTTCACCGTGATGGGCGTCAACTTCCTCAGCACCCTCGTGATGGTGCTCTACCCGCCGCTGCGCGAGATGCTGGGCTATTCGCTGTTCGAGATGGGTGTGTTCCTGGGTGGTTCGATCCACGACGTGGCCCAGGTCGCGGGCGCGGGCCAGACGCTCGGCCCCAAGGTGCTGGCCGACGCCATCATCACCAAGCTGCTGCGCGTTGCCTTTCTGCTGCCGGCCGTCATCGGCATCGCCTGGTGGGTGGCGCGCGGCGGCGCTGCCGTCGGCACGGCGCGCCCGGCGCCGCCGGTCTTCCTGTTCGGCTTCCTCGCTCTGACCACGCTCAATTCAATGGGCCTGGTGCCGGCAAACGTTCAGGCGATGGCGGCGCAGGTCTCGTCGTTCCTGATCATCACGTCCATCGCAGCCCTCGGCATGAAGACGTCGGTGCTGGCGCTGGCCCGCATCGGCATGGCTCCGGTGATGCTCCTGCTGGCCGAAACCGTGTTCATCGGCCTGCTGGTCGTGGGGCTGATCTACGCCCTGCGAGGCCTTGTCTAGCTGCCGGTACTTCAGGTGCCGGGTTTGGTGCCGGTCGCCCGCACGACCTCGCCCCAGGTGTCGATTTCCTTCTTGATGAACTCCGAAAATTGCAGAGGCGAGCCCGGCGCGGGCACGGCGGCCCGCTGCTCGATCTGGCGGATCACCGCGGGATCATTGAGCAAGGCCGACACGTCCCTGTTCACCTTGGCCACGATCTCCAGCGGCGTGCGGGCCGGCGCCGCGAGCCCGGACCAGCCGGCGGCGTCGAACCCCGGCAGCGTCAGGGCGATGGGCGGAATCTTGTCGAGCGGCGGCGGCGCCGGTCGCGCCGTCGTCACGGCCAGCGCCTTGATGCGTCCATCGACGATGTGGTTCAGGGCCGCCGCCGTGCTGTCCATCATCAGCGGGACATGGCCGCCCAGCAGATCGGCCATGGCCGGCCCGCTGCCCTTGTAGGGAATGTGCACGATGTCGAGTTTCGCGCGGAGCTTGAACAGCTCCATGCTGAGATGCTGCGACGTGCCGGGCCCCGCCGAGGCATACGACCACTTGCCCGGGTCCTTGCGGGCAAGTTCGATCAGATCGGCCAGCGTGTTCCCCGGAAAACTGGGATGCGCCACGATGACCAGCGGCACCAGGAAGATGTTGGAGATCGGCAGGAAGTCGACCAGAGGCTTGTAGGGCAGGTCGGGGAAGAGGCTCGGATTGACGCCGAACGTGCCGCTCGACACCACCATCAGCGTGTAACCGTCGGGCGCCGCCGCCTTGCCGTATTCCGTCGCCGGAATGCCGCTGCCGCCGGCCTTGTTCTCGACAATGACCTGCTGCTTCCAGACGTCGGTCAGCTTCTCGGCCATCAGACGTGCGAAAATGTCGGCAGCTTGCCCCGGCGGAAACGGCACGACGAACCGGACGGGCTTGTTCGGCCACGGGGCCTGCGCCAACGCAGGCATCGCCAGCAGCGACCCTGCGGCACCTGCCAGCGTCAACGCACGGCGGCGTGTCGGGTTCGAACGCATATCTTCCTCCCCTTCTTTCAGCGGCAGGCTAGCACAGCGGCCGGGAAATGACGTGTCTCAGACTCGACACAATCAGAGGCACAATGAGAAGCGCGGTGCGTTTTTTCCGGGAGCTGATTCCGTGACCGATCGCTACTACGAGGATTTCAAGATAGGCGATCGCTTCGTGAGCGGCGGCATGACCATGACCGAAGCCGGCATCATCGAGTTCGCACGGCAGTGGGACCCCCAGCCCTTTCATATCGATGCCGAGTTCGCCAAGACCTGGACATACGGCGGCCTTATTGCGTCGGGCCTCCACACGATGTGCGTGACCCTGCGGCTATGGCTGGAACTGGGCATCCTCCGGGCCAGCAGCCTGGGCTCGCCTGGCCTCGGCGAAACCCAGTTCCCGCGACCGGTGCGGCCGGGCGATACGTTGCGCGTCGTCACCGACATCGTCGAACTGCGGCTGTCGTCGTCCAAGCCGGATCGCGGCATCGTGCGGATCCGCCAGGTCACGATCAATCAGCGCGACGAGCCCGTGATGGAACAGGAAACCGTCGTGTTTCTGAAACGACGGCCTGTCTTCGTGGTCAACGCTGGCGCCCGATCCTGAAATATTCGGAAGCAATCGGTGTTTTTGAACACCAAATCGCTTCGAATCGCTTTTTTTCAAAAACAGCCTTCGAGAAAAGGCCGATAAACCGGGCCTTTCTCGCACGCCAAAAAGGACACCAAACCGTCTTCGATTCTGTTCGTGTTCAAATTGTTCGCTAATGTCCGCGCCCGCCCCCGCTTCGACCGTAGACCTCCGGCTGCAGCGCGCGCAGCAGGAACATCAGCAGGCGGTTGTCGTACTCGCGGATCGTGCCCACCCGCTTGCCGCGCCGCCAGAGCTCGCGCTCGGTACCCTCGTGGGCCCGGACGATGGCGGCGTCGCGCAGCGCTTCGAGCGCCATCCCCGCCGCCTTCTCCCAACCGCGGGCAAACGCCGGATCGACCTTGCGCAGTTCGTAGACGGTGTTGCGGCCGATGCCGGTGCGCTCTGCGGCGAAGCTCACCGAGCCGCTCTCCTCGAGGTGACGCAGGAAGGCCGCGAGCTTTTCGGGCGTGGGCGAAGCGGCGGTGATCCGGCGGCGGCGAACGATCGAGGACATGAACAACTCCTTGGACATGAACGGGGACATGAACGGGGACATGAAAAGGCCCGCCACAGCGCCTTGGATTGGGACGCGGGCGGGCCGGAAAGGCTACGGAATGGGCTTATGGGCAGCGGAAGCGCACTTCCACCAAGATAGTTAATTTCTTACCATTTTCCTGTTGAACCTGCAAATCCGAGTTTGCATGGCTGGCCACCAAAAATGACTGAGCTGCCTGGATCAGACCTTGAGCATGTCGGCGTCCATGGCGACCGAGGCCAGGACGGTGCCGTCGCGCACCAGGTCGTAGAGGTCGTAGGCGCCGGCGGGAGAACCATCGAGGCCGACATCGGCCGCGACCTGCGTCCAGGCGGCCGCATTGACCCCGCCCGGCCCGTCGGGGTCGTAATCCTGCAGCACGAGGGTGTCGCCGGCATCGCCCTGTACCACCAGCGCATGATGCGAGTTGGCCGCCGGGAAGATGAAGCTGTCGCCATCGGTCATCACCGCCACGTCGGCGAAGCCCAGGGTCAGGCTGTTGTTGCCGCTGCCGGTGATGTCGATCGTCTCAATGCTGGTCACCTTGGTGTCGGCCAGGGCGGTGAAGTCGAAGCTCTCGCCCGAGCCCATGAGCACCAGCGTGTCGCTGCCGCCGCCGCCATCGACACTGCCGAACGCAAAGTCGCCGACCGAGATCGCGTCGTCGCCGGCGCCACCGCGGATCGAATCCGCCCCGCCGCCGCCCGACAGCGCGTCGTCGCCGGCGCCGCCCATCAGGATTTCCGCCGCCGCCGTGCCGGTCGTGGTCACAGGCGCCGTCGAGCCGCCGAAGGCGCCACCGAACAGCACATAGGCTTCGCCGGCAGTGGTGCCACCGTCGTCGCCATACGGCGCGCCCACGATCAGGTCGGCAAAGCCGTCGCCGTTGACATCCCCCGCTGACGAAACGCTGGTGCCGGCCTTGTCCCCTGCTACATCGCCCTGAATGGTGAAGCCGCCCGTCGCGGAAAGGTTGGTGAGGTCGATCACCGCGCGGCCGGTGCCGTCCGCCGTTCCGAAGCCCGACGCCTTGCCGAACACGACATAGGCCTCGCCGGCATAGGTGCCGCCGTCGCTACCCCCCGGTGCGCCCACGATCAGGTCGGCGAAGCCGTCGCCATTCACATCGCCGGCCGACGAAACGCTCCAGCCGGCCTCGTCGACTACCGCGTCGCCCTGGATGATGAAGCCCTTGTCCGACGTAAAGGTCGAGCCGACATTGGTAAGATCGATCACCGCACGACCTGTGCCGTCCACCGTTCCGAAGCCCGACGCCTTGCCGAACACCACATAGGCCTCGCCGGCACCGGAGCCGCCGTCGTTGCCGCGCGGGGCGCCGACAATCAGGTCGGCGAAGCCGTCGCCATTCACATCCCCCGCCAACGAAACGCTCCTGCCGGCCTGGTCCCCTGCTACATCGCCCTGGATGATGAAGCCCTTGTCCGGCGTGAAGCTCGAGCCAACATTGGTGAGGTCGATCACCGCGCGGCCGGTGCCGTCCACCGTGCCGAAGCCCGACGCCTTGCCGAACACGACATAGGCCTCGCCGGCAAGGCCGCCACCGTCGTCACCAAACGGCGCGCCCACGATCAGGTCGGCGAAACCGTCGCCGTTCACGTCCCCCGCCGACGAAACGCTCCTGCCGGCCTGGTCCCCTGCTACATCGCCCTGGATGATGAAGCCCTTGTCCGGCGTAAAGCTCGAGCCGACATTGGTAAGGTCGATCACCGACCGGCCGGTGCCGTCCACCGTGCCGAACCCTGACGCCTTGCCGAACACCACATAGGCCTCGCCGGCACTGCTGCCACCGTCGTCGCCATACCGCGCGCCCACGATCAGGTCGGCGAAACCGTCCCCGTTCACGTCCCCCGCCGACGAAACACTGACGCCGGCCTGATCGCTCGCCACATCGCCCTGGATGATGAAGCCCTGAGCCGACGTGAAACTCGAGCCGACATTGGTAAGGTCGATGACCGCCCGGCCGGTGCCGTCCACCGTGCCGAACCCCGACGCCTTGCCGAACACCACATAGGCCTCGCCGGCACCGCTGCCGCCGTCATCTCCAAGCGGCGCGCCCACGATCAGGTCGGCAAAGCCGTCGCCGTTCACATCCCCCGCTGACGAAACGCTGTAGCCGGACTGGTCCGCTGCTACATCGCCCTGGACGATGAAGCCCTTGTCCGGGGTGAAGCTCGAGCCGACATTTGTAAGGTCGATCACGGCGCGGCCTGTGCCGTCCACCGTGCCAAACCCTGACGCCTTGCCGAACACCACATAGGCCTCGCCGGCATTGGCGCCACCGTCATCTCCAAACGGCGCGCCCACGATCAGGTCGGCAAAGCCGTCGCCGTTGACGTCCCCCGCTGACGAAACGCTGTAGCCGGACTGGTCCGCTGCTCCATCGCCCTGGATGATGAAGCCCTGCGACGGCGCGAGGCCGGTGAGGTCGAACGGCGCCGGGAACGACACCGTCACGCCTTGCTCGACCCGGACCTCGGCATCGCCGCTCACGTTCAGATAGCGGTTGTAGGTGACCGCCCCGTCGACGATCGTGCCCGCCAGACCCCATTGTACGTCGACGAACGACACCGTGTCGCCGGCGTTGCCGTCAACCTTGAAAACATGGACACCGTTGCCATCGTCGGCAGCCTCGGCCAGCACCGCGGCCCGATCGAGCCTCAGCGTGTTGTTGCCGCTCCCGGTCAGGTCGATTGCCTCGAACCCCGTCACCTTCGCCGCCTGCGCCGGGTCAGTGAGGTCGAGCGTCACGCCCGAACCCGCCAGGGCCAGCGTGTCGAACCCGGCCCCGCCGTCCAGCAGCGTGTCGTTCAGCGCGCCCACGATGGTGTCGTTGCCCGAACCTCCGGTGATGCTGTCGGCACCGGCCGATCCGGTGATCGCAAAGCCCTCGGTCTGATTGGCGAGGTTCAATGTCACTGCCGAGGTCAGCAGCATCTGCTCGATGTTGACGATCTGGGTATTGCCCGTGCTGGTGAAGCTGGCGCCCACCTGGAGCGTGTCGGTATCGGCGCCGCCATCCAGCAGCGCGTCGTTCTCGGCGCCCGCGATGGTGTCGTCGCCGGCACCGGCGCTGATCGAATCGGCACCCGAACCGCCGGTGATGCTGTCGACACCGGCCGATCCGGTGATTGCAAAGCCCTCGGTCTGATTGGCCAGGTTCAATGTCACCGCCGCCGTCAGCAGCACGTTCTCGATGTTGACGATCTGGGTATTGCCCGTGCTGGTGAAGCTGGCCCCCACCTGCAGCGTGTCGGTACCGGCGCCGCCGTCCAGCAGCGCGTCGTTCTGGGCGCCCACGATCGTGTCGCTGCCGGCTCCGCCGGTGATGCTGTCGGCCCCGGCCGATCCGGTGATCGTAAAGCCCTCGGTCTGGTTGGCGAGGTTCAATGTCGCCGCCGAGGTCAGCAGCACCTGCTCGATGTTGGCGATCTGGGTATTGCCGGTGCTGGTGAAGCTGGCGCCCACCTGGAGCGTGTCGCTATCGGCGCCGCCGTCCAGCAGCGTGTCGTTCTGGGCGCCCACGATGGTGTCGTTGCCGGCGCCGGCACTGATCGAATCGGCGCCTGAACCGCCGGTGATGCTGTCGGCACCGGACGATCCGGTGATTGCAAAGCCCTCGGTCTGGTTGGCCAGGTTCAGCGTCGCCGCCGAGGTCAGCAGCACCTGCTCGATGTTGGCGATCTGGGTATTGCCCGTGCTGGTGAAGCT
>CAMDOT010000252.1 GCA_945903635.1 Rhizobium sp. Q54
TCAGCCCCAAGGCCGAAGGCCCCGAACGGCGCGTCTTCCAGGAACACATCCGGATGGATCCGATCGATCCACAACCCAACGGCCCCCAGCTCCTCTACGGGCTGCGCTATCACATCCATATCAATACGGCAGAGGAAGCCATCACCTTCCACGATCAGGTTGGCTATTGGCTGTGGGAGCCAGCCACCGGGCTGATCATGCAGAGCATCGCGATTCCGCGCGGCCAAGTGGTGCTGGCAGGTGGCAAGGCGGCCGCGGACGACAAACGCATCTCGGTAGAAGCGCGGCGCGGCGATACGCGCTTCGGAATCTGCTCGACGGGCTTTCTCGAGGAGGCGTTCCGCACCGACTACTACCGCATCGACATCACCTTCAACGATGACGGTAGCTGGACCTATGTGACGCGAACGGATCTCGCGGTCCGGGGCAAGGAACCTGCGTTCAACCACAACGACACCAACACCTTGCGGCGGATCGCGTCCCCTGCACCGAATCCGATGATCGGTTTGCTGAAGGAAGAGAAGGCCGGCTAGTGCCGTTCGCCGAGCAGGGCCGCGATCGCCCGCCACATCGTCCAGGCGTTGGCCGCGCTCACGGCATTGAACTCGACATGGCCGATGTCGTCCATCAGGAACAGCGAGACCCGCGCGCCTGATGCCGCGGCCGCCAGGCTCTGGCTCTCGCTGTAGGGCACCATCGGATCGCCCTGGCCATGCACAAGGATGAGATGGCCGCGCAGCTTCGAGAGGTCGTAGAAGGCGAGATTGAGTCCGTCGATCTCTCGGCGGACGTTCTCCGGCAGCGCGGCGAGTAAAGCAGGCACAGCATCAGGATCGCGATTGTCGACCACGGCCAGGACGGCTCGGCCCTGTGGTCCCAGCGCCGCCGACAGCTGCTCGATGTCGGCACTTGAATCGCGGAAGCGGCGGCGGGCGATTTCCTGCAGCAGGCGGGCGTCGTCGGCATTCTCGAGCCGGCCGGCATTGGCCTGGAGGAACGCCCAGCGGCCATAGCTGTGGGCTCTCGGCGGAATTCCCGGCTGTCGCCCATCGGCCGGAAGGCCCCGGTCGTGATGAATCGGATCGCCGCCGTCATGTCGTGATAGCCGCCGATGCTGACCAGGAACGCGACCCGCGTGGTGAGATCGTCCTCGAGGACGGCAATGACCGCCGGGCCGATCGCATAGGAGACTGCCGCGACACCGAGCGGCACATCGGGCTGCCACTTGCCCAGTTGCCGCAGTGCGCTCGCCACCCTGCCGCCATCGGCCCGCGACAACGCCAGGCGCCGCACCTCGGGCAGCTCGGGCACGAGAACGGCAAAGCCCGCCCGTGCGAACGTGCGCGCCAGCGCTTGCAGGCGCGGCTCGTCGCGGCCCAGCACTGCGGCGCCCGGCACCAGCACCATGGCCGCCCGCACCTTGCCCGCCGGCAAGTAGAGATCGCCTTCGCCGCTCTCCCACCGTGTCGGATATTCGCGGGGCCGTTCGGTCAGCTCCTGCCATAGAGTGGGCTCGCCGCCAGCCGCGAGGTCCCACATGACCAGCGCCGACTGCACCCAGGTCACCGGCCGGCCAAAGATGAAAAGCAGCCCGACGATGGCCGCCAGTCCGATCGCCAACCGGCGCAGCATCTTCATGGGGCGAGGCGGAAGGTGGCGAGAGTAGAGAGCGTGTCGTCGCCGCGATGCAGCAGCGCCAGTTCCTCGACCCGGCCGGTCATCGGCAGATGCTGGCGCTCGACGATGCGTGCCACCTGCTCGGCCTCGGCCGCTCGCTGGAAAAAGCCGAGCGTGATGTGGGGTTCGAACGGTTCTCCATCCGCCACCGGATTGAGCGTCTCATAGAGGCCGGTCAGTTCGGCCGCGCCATCGGATGGTTCGGCATAGAGATAGAGATCGGACCGCACGATGCGTTCGATCATGAACCAGAAAGGCCGTTGGCCGAGGCCGCCGAGGGCGGCACGCAACGCCGGCTCGCGGTCGGGCGCGGCCCCGAACACCAAAGTAAAATGCGGGCCGATCATGTCGGCCTCGCGCGGATGGTATTGCGCACGCAGGCGGCGTAACGCGGTGTCGTTTGCCTCGCCGAGCACCGGCCAGGCCACGACATACAGCATCCGCTATAGCTCTTGGCCATGCCCAGCGCCGGATCCATCACCGCACCATAGGGTGGGAACGGATAGCGCAGGCCGTTCTTGCCGAGATGCCCCATGCCTTCCACCGCGCGCAGCAACTCGTCCGGCGGGCAAGCCATCAGAAGCTCGTCGTCGGCCACGCCGCCGTAGCGCCGCTCGGCGAAGCAAGGCAGCGACAGCGAGGTCTGGCGCGTGGCAAGCGCCCTACCCCACGAATCGGCGCAGGCGCTTTCGCCGGTGACGGTGAAGTCATATCGGCGATACCGGTGATACTGCAGGCCGTTGATGAAATAGATCATCTGGCCGGGCGTACCATAGAACATGCAGATGTCGGGCGGATCGAGCCGCGCCGAGCGCAGCGGCGAGACGACGAGGCCATTGTACTTGCCGTCGGGCACGCGCGGCATCTGTGCCTGGTGCGCGGCCGAGGCCTCCTTGTTGCCGAACCAGACGCCGTTCATGTGATCGCCCGAGAGGAAGCCCTCGCCGGGATGGTTGAGGCCGACCACGCCGCCGCAGTTGCCGCCGCGCGTGTTGTCGACGGTGATGCCCAAGGTGAATCCGTACCAGCGCGACTGCGTCACCATCTGGCACATGGTGAACTTGAACCCCTCGGTCGGCTTGCGCACGCCCTGGATCTTCTCCATGTCCTTCGGATCCTCGAACAGGCGCATGCCGATCGGGTTGGTGCGGATGCGCAGCAGCTCGATCAGCTTGGTGCTGGCCTCGGCCAGCATGGCGCCGGTGATCTTTTCCGGTGGGGTCCACGGCGCGGTCTTGTAGCCGGGCGGCAAGGTCTGGACGTTCATTGTTATTTCCTCCGTGTCTGGCTAGGTGAGGCTTAAGTCAGGTTCAGCCCACCATCGGCGATGACGATCTCTCCGGTAACGTAGTCGTTGGCGCAGAGCGCGACCACAAGGTCCGCGATGTCCTCCGGTTTCGCAGGTCGCTTCATCGGCGACCTCGCCTTCCAGGTTTCGAGCATATCGGGCCAGTTGGCCGTCATCGGCGTCTCGACAAGGCCGGGCGCCACGCAGTTGACACGGATGTCCGGTCCCAGCGACAGCGCCAGGAGGCGCGTGACGTGGTGCAGGGCAGCCTTCGACGCCGCGTAGGGAATCGACGAGCCCTTGGGCCGCGCACCGGCATGGGTGCCGATGTTGACGATGCTGGCCGGGCGGCCGCCGCCGGCCGATCGGCGCAGGGCGGCCTCCGCCTCCGCGACGAGCACGAACGGCGCGATCAGGTTCACGTCGAGCATCTGCCGCCACAGGGCCGGCGTCGCGGCTTTCAGGTCGGTGTGTGGGATGCGGATGGAGAGACCCGCATTGTTGATCAGCACGTCGAGGCGGCCGTGCCGCTTCAGTACACCGGCGACCAGGTCGCGCGCCGCGGTCTCGTCGCCGAGATCGGCCTGGTGGTAGCTGGCGCCTTTCAACTCCAACGCCATTGCCTGACCGACATCGACGGAGCTGCGCGAATGAAGGGCGACGACATAGCCATCGCCCGCCAACCGACGCGCGATGGCAGCACCGATGCCCGAGGTCGAACCGGTAACGAGTGCCACTCTCGGTGGGGACGCGCGCTCAGACACAGGCTTTCAACGCCTCCAGCGTTTCGTCGGGCCGCTCGACCATCATGAAGTGGCCGCTGTTGGGGATCACGACAGTCTTCGCGCCGGCGATGGCGGCGGCCAGCGGCTTGGCCTTGGCAGCTGGCGTCATCAGGTCGCCGTCGCCCAGCACGAGGACAGTTGGGCACTTCACGTCGGGCCCCCGGGCAAGCGCATCCTTGTAGGCGTTGCAGGCCGTTAGATCGGTGTGGATGATACCTGGCTTGGCGGCAGACAATACCGCCAGCGACTCGGCCCTCAGCCACAGACCGGGCGAGACCATGCCGCCCTTGTGCAGCGCATTGCCGATGCCCCAGAAGGTCATCAGCTCCTGGACTTTTAGCGTACCGGCTTTGGCCGACTCGATCATCTCGGGATGCACCGGCATCTCCGTGGCCACGCCGCAGAGGCCGAGCGAACGCACCTTGTCAGGATAGCGGGCCGCTGTATCGAGCGCCACCAGCGCGCCCATCGAATGACCCACCAGCGCCGCTTCCTTGAGGTTCGCGGCGTCGATCAGCTTCGCGGTCCAGCCCGCAAGTTCCGCGATGCTGGACAGCGCCGGTCCATCCGACCAGCCGTGGCCGGGAAAATCGACCGCCAGCACGGCGCGGTCATGATGGGCAAAGAAGCGCGTCTGCAGGCGCCATGTGGTGCGATCGAACCCGGCGCCGTGAAGAAAGATCACCACAGGCTTGGCCGGATCGAAGGGAGCGCCGCCTGTCGTCGCAAAGACGGCGCGGCCGTCGACGTTGACCCGCATGATCTAGGCCTTTTGCGACGCGCGCAGCGCTTGGCCGAGATCATCGAGGATGTCCTCGGGATCCTCCAGGCCGACCGACAGCCGGATCATGCCCTCGCCGATGCCGGCCGAGGCGAGGCCCGCGGCGTCGAGCTGCGCATGCGTCGTCGAAGCCGGATGGATCACCAGCGACTTGGCATCGCCCACGGTGGCCAGGTGCGAAAAGAGTTTTAGCCGCTCGATGAAGCGGCGGCCGGCCTCGCGCCCGCCCTTGATGTCGAAGCTGAAGATCGAGCCCGCACCCTTGGGCAGCAGCTTCTGGGCGAGCGCGTGATCGGGATGCTCCGGCAGCTCGGGCGAAGCGATGCGCTCGACGGCGGGATTGGTCTTCAGGAAGGCGATCACCTTGCGCGCATTCTCGCCATGGCGCGCGACACGCAGCGGCAATGTCTCCAATCCTTGCAGCAGATAGAACGCCGTTTGCGGCGCCATGCAGCAGCCGAAGTCGCGCACGCCCTCGGTGCGGGCGCGCATGATGAAGGCTTGCGGACCGAACTCTTCGGCGAAGTCGATGCCGTGATAGCCGGCGTAAGGCTCGGTCAGCGTCGGAAACTTGCCCGAGGCTTCCCAATCGAAGCGGCCGGACTGCACGATCACGCCACCGATCGCCACGCCGTGACCGCCGATGAACTTGGTGGCCGAATGGAAGACGATGTCGGCACCCAGGGTCAGCGGCCGGCACAGCACCGGCGAGGCGAAGGTGTTGTCGATCATCAGCGGGATCTTCGCCGCATGGGCGATGGCGGCGATCTCAGGGATGTCCAGTACCTCGCCGCCGGGATTGCCGATGGTCTCGCCCAGTACCAGCCGCGTGTTCGGCTGGATGGCCTTGGCGAAGGCCGCGTGGTTGCGCGGATTGACGAAGGTCGTGGTGATGCCGAAGCGCGGCATGGTGAGCGCCAGCATGTTGCGCGTGCCGCCATAGAGCGAGGTCGAGGCCACGATGTGGCTGCCCGCGTCCATCAGCGTGGCGATGGCGATGTGGAGCGCCGCCTGCCCGCTCGATGTGGCCAGCGCGCCCGATCCCTCCTCCAGTGCCGCCACGCGCTCCTCGAACACGGCGACGGTGGGATTGGAGATGCGGCTATAGATGTGGCCGCCGACCTCGAGATTGAACAGGCTGGCGGCATGATCGACGTCGCGAAAGACGAACGAGGTCGTTTGGTAGATCGGCACCGCCCGTGCCCCGGTGACGGGATCGGGATGCTGGCCGGCGTGCAGCGCCAGCGTGTCGGGCTTCAGGAACTTGGCTTCGGCCACTGCAGCCCTCACTTCTTGAAAAACGATGCGGCCGCCGAGGCGTGGCTCTGCTTGGCCTTGATCTTCTCTTCGACGCGAGCGATCTCGGCCTTGAGGGTGGCGATGTATTCCCGCAGTTCCTCGACCGCCATCGGATCGAGATTTCGCGGTGGTGACTTCTTCTTGAGTGGTTCGAGATCGTCAGTTTCAAAGGCCATGGCGCGGCTCCACGGAAGCGGCTAAGGGACACCTACCATTGCTCCCATCGCTTCGAAAGGCCGACCATGAGCGCTCTTCCCGCCACGATGACCTGCGTCGAAATCACCAAGGCTGGTGGTCCCGAAGTCCTCGTGCCGACGACACGGCCGGTGCCGGTTCCGAAGGCCGGCGAGATCCTGATCAAGGTCGCGACTACCGGCATCAACCGGCCCGACATCGCGCAGCGGCAGGGCACCTACGCACCGCCGCCGGGCGCGTCCGATCTGCCGGGCCTTGAAGCCGCCGGCACGGTGGCGGCGGTGGCCGCCGACGTCACGGACTGGAAGGTGGGCGACGCGGTCTGCGCGCTGACGCCGGGCGGTTCCTACGCCGAGTACTGCACTGTGGCCGCACCGCAATGCCTGCCGATCCCCAAGGGCTTCGACATGCTGCAGGCAGGTGCGCTGCCCGAGAACTATTTCACGGTCTGGCACAATCTCTTCGAGCGCGGCCTGCTCTCGTCGGGCGAGTCGGTGCTGATCCACGGCGGTGCCAGCGGCATCGGCACAACCGCGATCCAGCTCGCCAAGGCGTTTGGCGCCACGGTCTATACGACGGTGCGCACCGCGGAGAAGGCGGCGGCGGTGAAGGCGCTCGGCGCCGACCACGCCATCCTCTACAAGGACAACGACTGGGCGGCCGAGGTGAAGAAGCTGTCGGGCGGCGTCGACGTCGTGCTCGACATGGTGGCCGGCGACTACCTGCCCAAGAACATGATGCTGCTGAAGCAGGACGGCCGCTGCGTGATCATCGCGGTGCAGGCGGGGCCGGTGGCCACGATCAGCGCCGCCTTCGTCATGGTCAATCGCCTCACTCTCACCGGATCGACGATGCGGCCGCAGAGCATCGTTGCCAAGGGCCGCATGGCGCGCGGGCTCAAGGACAAGGTCTGGCCGCTCCTGGAAAGCGGCAAGGTGAAGCCGATCATCTACAAGACCTTCCCGCTGCGTGAGGCAGCGGCGGCGCACGCCGAACTGGAGCGCGCCGACCATGTCGGCAAGGTGATGCTGACGGTCTAGGTTTCGACGTCGGGTTAGGTCTCGGGCTGATCGGCCTCGGCTGGATCGACCGCTGCCGGATCGACGGCCTCCTCGGCGGCAGCACCGGCCTTGGCCTGGGCCTTCTTCTTGGCGGCATCCTCGCGGGCGGCCTTGCGGCGCGCCTTGTCGACGGCGTCGTTGAGGTCCTTCAGCATGCAGAGGCCGAGCGTCACGGGATCGCGCGGCCGCACGTTCTGCATGTTCCAGTGCGAGCGGTCACGCACCGACTGGACGGTGCTCTTGGTCGAACCGACCAGCCGGGCGACCTGGCTGTCCTGCAGTTCCGGATGGATCTTCAGCAGCCAGGCGATGGCGTCGGGACGGTCCTGGCGCTTGGCCACCGGCGTGTAGCGCGGGCCCTTCGAGCGGGCGACCGGCATCGGCACGTCGCGCGGCGTGAGCTTCAGCGCCGCATTCTTGTCGGCTTCGGCACGCTTGATCTCTTCCTTGGTGAGCTGGCCGTTGGTCGTCGGGTCGAAGCCCGTCATGCCGCCCGCCACCTCGCCATCGGCGATCGCCTGGACTTCGAGCGGATGCAGGCCGGTGAAGGCCGAGATCTGGTCGAAGGTCAGGGTCGTATTCTCGACCAGCCAAACGGCGGTCGCCTTGGGCATCAACACTTGCGACATAAATGATTCTCCTGCGCCCGGATATAGAGGCCGCGTCCGTCGCCGCCAACCCGAAAAGCGCCTGCCCTGGACGATTGCCCGGCAATTGCCCGGCAATTGATATAGGGACTGAAAAAGGAAACGGCCGGGATTTACCCGGCCGCCCCTCGAATATTGAAGCTTTGGACCGTCTTACTGGATGACGATCTCGACGCGGCGGTTCTGCGGCTCGCGGACACCGTCGGCGGTCTTGACCAGGAGGCCAGCCTCGCCACGGCCGATCACGGCAATCGCGGTGGCCGGCACGCCTTCACGCACCAGCGCGTCCTTGACCGTGTTCGCGCGACGCAGCGACAGCGCCATGTTGTAGGCTTCCGGGCCCGACGTGTCGGTGTGGCCGGTCGCCGT
>CAMDOT010000253.1 GCA_945903635.1 Rhizobium sp. Q54
AAGCTCGAGAACGTCACGCTCGACATGCTCGGCAAGGCCAAGAAGGTCATCGTCGAGAAGGAAAACACCACGATCGTCGACGGCTCGGGCAAGAAGGCGGACCTCCAGGCCCGCATCGCCCAGATCCGCGCGCAGATCGAGGAGACCACCTCGGACTACGACCGTGAGAAGCTCCAGGAGCGCCTGGCCAAGCTCGCGGGCGGTGTTGCCATCATCAAGGTCGGCGGCGCCACCGAAGTCGAGGTCAAGGAGAAGAAGGACCGCGTTGACGACGCTATGCACGCCACCAAGGCGGCGGTCGAAGAGGGTGTTGTCGCCGGCGGCGGCGCTGCTCTCCTCTACGCGATCCGTGCGCTCGACAAGATCCGTTCGAGCAACGACGACCAGAAGGTCGGCATCGAGATCGTGCGTCGTGCGCTGCAGTCTCCGGTCCGTCAGATCGCCGAGAACGCCGGCTACGACGGCGCGGTGGTCGCGGGCAAGATGCTCGAGCAGAAGGACCACAACTTCGGCTTCGACGCCCAGAAGGGCGACTACGTCGACATGATCAAGTCGGGCATCATCGACCCGGTCAAGGTCGTGCGCACCGCGCTGCAGGACGCCGCTTCGGTGGCCGGCCTGCTGGTGACGACCGAAGCCATGGTTGCCGAGAAGCCCGAGAAGAAGGCCCCGATGGGCATGCCGCCGGGCGGCGGCGGCATGGGCGGCGACATGGACTTCTAGTCCAGTCGAAAGCCAGAAATCGGAAGGGCCGGGGAGCAATCCCCGGCCCTTCTTTTTTGCCTGCCTTGTTGTCATCCTGAGCGAAGCGACGGATCCTTCGCTTCGCTCAGGATGACAATCAAGACCAACTCTTATCCCCCGTCCGTGAAAGACTTGAAAATGCGGGCATTGTCCGTCTTTGTCGGCGCGCTTGGCGTGTTGATCTTCTACGCCTCGGCCCATTCGGAGGATTCCAAGGACTACAAGGCAAACGAAAAACGCATTCTCGACTGCGTTGAAGCTTCCGAGAAATCGAGAGACCGAACATACGTCGACCTTACACGCGAGTGCATTGGCAAAGAGACGAACAACTGCGATCTCACGACCGAACACAATACTTACGAATCGAACAGGCGAATGTTTTGTGCCGGCGCTGAAGCCCAAGTTTGGACAGTGCTCATGGAGAGAGCCTATGAGCAGCTCCTTGATCGCTATGCCAAGTGGGACCGGGAGCAGAGCGGCTTACAAACGGGCATGAATTACGAGCCGGTGCAGCCTGCCGTCGAGAAAGCACACGAAGCTTGGCTAACTTCGAAGGAGGTGCACTGTGATCTTGTGCGCATTCACGCCGGCACCGGTACCGACCGCTACGATGCGCCAGCCCGGTGCGACTTATACGACGTGGCCGAGAGAGCCCTTCTTTATCGACACTGGCTCACTGTTGGCATTCGCTAGCCCAGCATGTGCGCTTGCCCCATCTCCATCAAAGGCGTCGTGTTGCACCAAGGCCGCGTGCTGCTGCTGGTGAACGAGCGCGACGAATGGGACCTGCCGGGCGGGCGACCGGAGGCGGGCGAGGACCATCGTGCGGCTCTCGTGCGCGAGGTGCTCGAGGAAACCGGACTCAGCGTAAATGTCGGCGCTCTGCTCGACGAGCACCTGTTCGAGGTGCTGCCACAGCGCTTCGTGCGTATCGTGGCTTTCGGCTGCACGCTGGCGGGCAGCACCGACGTGACCTTGAGCGACGAACACAGTGATGCTCACTGGCTGCCGTTCGACGAACTCGGGCTCTCCGTCGCAGGCCGGCGGCTGCCGGCGGGCTACCTTGGCGCGATACGCCAGGCGATGGACCAGCCCTTGTCGCCGAGCGACCGCGAGGTCTGAACCGCGAGGAAGCGGTCATGCGCCGCGGCGGCGCCCAGCCACAACTCGTTCCAGGCATCGAACGCCAGAAGCGGATCGGCCAGCGCGAGTTCGCGCACCGCACGCCAGCCGGCCACGCGCACGAACACGGCGCCATCCTTCTCTTCGGTCGCGACGTCTTCGCCGCCCGCCGCCATGACCGCCGACAGCCAGCGCCCGAAGTCGCGGGCGCTTACCAGGTCGCCGCGCTCGACGTCGGTCGGCAAGTCCATGTCGCGCGCCGTCTCCTCGTGGAACTGCAGCCCGACCAGGCGCGCCACGCGGCCCAGCTCCTTTTGCGCGTCGGCCGGCCCCAAAAGCTCCTGCAGGGTCGGCAGCATGGTGCGGACATATTCCAGCGCATAGGCGCGGAAGGTTTTCAGGCGCCGTTCCTCGGGCCAGTTCTCGGTCTCGAGCTTCGGTTGGGCGTTCCAGTCGATGCGCGGCATCTCCTCGGTGCCGTAGGCGAAGCGCACGCGCTCCTCTTCCTTCAATGGCCGACCGTAGTCGAAGTAGTAGCCTTCGAGGCCGGGCATGCCGTCGACCGTCATGCCGGTGCAGACGAAGCCCAGGCGCGGATTGTCGAGCGAGACTCCATTGTGGCCGTGCCAGCCGTGCAGCATGGCGGCCGAGACGCTGTGCGGCACGGCAGCGATGGCCGTGCCCTTCCAGATCCAGCGCGGCGGCGGATAACGTACCCACGCCTTCTTGTCGCTTTCGCGCAGATAGCCTGTTTTCACGCCGCCCAGTGCATTGGAATGATAGTGGTAGAGCGCGCAGGCCGGCGCATCGGGTTGATCCGCCAAGCCGAGCTTCTGCAGGCCGGGCAGGAACTTCTCCAGGTGCTGGCGGCGGAAATGACGGAAGACATACTCGCGCGCCGTGTCCTCGCCGCGCCGCGTGACGAGGCCCAGCACCAGCGCCGTCATCAGCGCGTTATAGAGCGTGCCGACCGCGCGATACGCGGCCAGTTCAGCCCCAGAATTAGCCATTGTGGCCGTCGACCAGGATGGCCTTGGATTTCCCGGCCTTCAGCCGCATGGCGAGGATCGGCTTGTAGTGATCGCCGTAGTAGAACGCTTCGGCCTTTTCGTAGTCGGGGAACTCGAGCACCACGACGCGCGACGGCGTCCAGCCGCCTTCAAGCGTCTTGGTCTTGCCGCCGCGCACGATGAACTTGCCGCCGAACTTGGCGATCGCGCCCGGTGTGTGCTTGCGGTACTCGGCCATCAAGGCCTCGTCCGTCGTCTCGACTTCCACGATGATATAGGCCGCCACGTCTGCTTCCTCCCTCAACCAAATTCCATCAGCCAACTTCCATGGGCAGGGCGGGATCGTTGGCCCATTCCTGCATAGAATTGTCGTACACTGAGACGTTGCGATGGCCCAGCATTGCGGTGAGGACAAAGGCGTCGAGCGTGGCTGCTATGCCGCCGCCGCAATAGACCAAGACGCGCTTGTCGGGGGCGGCGCCCACGCCCTCGAAGGCGGCACGCAGTTCGGCGATCGGCTTCAACGCCTTGTCGGTACCGAACAGGCTCGCGGCCGGCACGCACGAAGAGCCCGCGATGCGGCCGGTGCGGCCGTAGACCACGCCGCCCGCGCCCGTGTGCTGGTCATGGCTGAGGGCATTCAGCGTGAGCGTCCCCGGCGCGCCGATCGCGCCCTTGATCTTCTCCTTGTCGACGAACAGCTCCGGCCGGGCGCGCAGCGACAGCGTTGCCGGCGGATGCGCCGCTGCCTCGGTCGAAAGCGGCCGGTTCTCGGCTTTCCATTTGTCGAGCCCGCCGTCGAGGATCGCGGCATCGTCGAAGCCCACCGCGCGCAGCATCCACCAGATGCGGGTCGCCCACACCGGCGAGGCGTGACTGTAGAGCACGACAAAGGTGCCGTGGCCCACGCCCTTGGCGGCGAAGGCCTTGGTGAGTTCCTCGAGCGGCGGCAGGGTGAAGCGGAGCTTCGAGCTCTTGTCGGAAAGGTCGGCCTGAAGGTCGAGGAAGGCAGCGCCCGCGATGTGGCCCTTGTCGTAGTTCGCGCGACCGCTCTCGGCGATGTAGCGGCCGTCGGCACCGGGTTTGAGATAGGTGGTGCAGTCGAAGACCCTGACCGCGGGGGCGCCCATGCGGCGCGCCAGTTCCTCGGTCGAAATCACCGCGGCGGAGTGCCCGGACATGTCGCTCTCCCTGGTTGGGGAGCGGAGAGTAGCCTGCTGGGGGCGCGCGACTCCAGTCGCGCGATCATCTCTTCATTGTGGGCGTGTGGGCTCCCGGCGCTGATTACAGCGCCTGCCGCCCACCAGCGCTGGTGCTGTGCGCCAGCGCTAAATCGTCTTCTGAGGCAGCGGCGGCACGGCGACCGGACCCGAGGAGGGCGCCATGGCCGGCGGCGCGAGCTGGGCCGAATCGGGCTGCTTCGGCGCAGCGGTCGGGGTGGTCGCGGGCTTCTTGGTCTTGGCCTTCGCCGTCTTGGTCGGGGCGGCCTTGGTCTGGGCGCTCACCTTCTTCAGGCAGGAACTGCGCGACGAGGCGCTCTTCAACGTCTGGCAATAGGCGGAGGTGCCGGCCTTGGGCTTGGCGGTGGGGACGGGGGCTGCTGCCGGAGTCTCGTCCTGGGCGAAGGACGGCGCTGCAAAGGCGACGGCGAGCAGGGCGGCTGCGCTGGCGATCAAAAGACGCATATTTCTTCTCCCGGGCCGCTTGCGGAGGGGGACGATGCGGCCTCGATATACAGGCAAAATACTATGTGATTTGTGTCATTTATGTCAAATTCTTAATAGTTCACTGAAGCTGAAATCGCAGGCGCCAGACGTGCACGCCATCTTCAATGTCGCTGTTCCGATCTTCGGGGTCATCCTGGCCGGTTACCTGGCCGGCCGCTGGCGCATCCTGGGCGGCGAGGCGACCGGCGCCCTCAACGCCTTCGTGAGCTACTTCGCCCTGCCGGTCCTGTTCTTCGGTACGCTGGCGCGGACGCCGGTGCGGGCGGTGCTCGATCCGGCCCTGATGGCGGGCTTTGGGTTGGTCGTCGCCGCCACCTTCGCGGTCGGGATGGTGTCGACCCGCCTGGCGAATCATGGACGGAGCGGGGGCGGCCTTGCCGCCATGAGCCTGCAGGGGATCGCTTCCTCGTGGGGCAACGTCGGCTACATGGGCGTGCCGATCTGCCTCGCCGCCTTCGGCGAAGCCGGGTTGCCGCCCGCCATGCTCACCGTGATCGTGACGGCGATCCTGGCCATGGTGTTCGGCGTCATGCTGATCGAGCTGGAAGTCGCGGCTGGCCACGGACCGCTCCGCACCTTCCTGCGCGCTGCCTTCAACGTCGCTCGCAATCCACTGCCGATGTCGATCGCGCTGGGTGTCGTGGTCTCGGCCGTCGGCGTGCCCGTGCCGATGCCCGTGGAAAAATGGATCGACCTGCTGGGGTCCGCCGCCGCGCCGTGCGCGCTGTTCGCCATCGGACTCTTTCTCTCCGACAAGTCGATCAAGAGCGGGCTCGCCGAGGCAGGCCTCGCGACCCTGATCAAGCTGCTGTTGCAACCGCTGCTGGCGGCGGCGGTGTTGCCGTTTTTCATCGACCTGCAGTCGGTGCCGGGCAAGGTGGCATTGCTGATGGCATCGCTGCCGACAGCGGCCAACGCCTTCGTGCTGGCCAAGCAGTTCGACATCTCGGTCGAGCAGAATACCGCCGCCGTGCTATTGTCGACCGCCTTCTCGGTGATCACGGTCTCTGCCTTGCTGGTATGGTTGCGCGTATCCTGACGACGACGGAGGGCTTGAAATGATCCAGGAATTCAAGAAGTTCGCGATGCGCGGCAACGTCGTCGATCTCGCCATCGGCGTCATCATCGGCGCCGCCTTCGGCAAGATCATCGATTCGCTGGTGAACGACATCATCATGCCGATCATCGGCCGCATCGCCGGCGGCCTCGACTTCACCAACTACTTCATCGGCCTGACCGATGCCGCCAGCAAGGCCGCGACCTACGACGCTGCCAAGAAGGCCGGCGCCACGCTGGGCTACGGCACCTTCCTCACGGTGACGGTGAACTTCCTCATCATCGCCTGGGTCCTGTTCCTGATCATCAAGGCCATCAACCGCGTGTCGCGGGAGGAAGCGGCCGCCCCGGCGGCACCGCCGCCGCCGTCGCGCGAAGAGGTTCTGCTGACCGAGATCCGCGATCTCCTGAAGGCGCGAGGCTAGGCGGCCGCTCGCTCGAGGAAAAATGAGTCGAGCCGTCGTGCGAGATCGTCGGAAATCTTCGTGAGCGGCAGGCGGCATTCGGGCGAGGCGATCAGGCCCTGCCGCCACAGCAGGTACTTGATCGGCATCGGGTTGGCCTCGGCGAAGAGCAGCGGCACGAAGGCCGCGAGCGCAGTCCAGGCGGCGCGCGCACCTGCCACGTCATTTGCGGCGAACCGGTTGCCCACCTCGATGAAGCGCTCCGTCATGAGGTGGCTGGCGGCCAGGATTCCGCCGTCGGCGCCATGGGCCATCATGGTGAAATAGAGCGCGTCCTCGCCGGTCAGCACGGCGAAGTCCTTCGGTCGGCGCTGAAGCAGTTCGAGCGATTGCGCGATCGAGCCGGAACTGTCCTTCACGCCCACGATGTTCGGCACCTCGGCAAGCTCGAGCAGCGAGTCGTTGGAGAGGTTCACCGCGGTTCGGTACGGGATGTTGTAGATCGCGATGTCGCGGTCGGTCGCCGCGGCGAGGCGGCGAAAGTGTGCGATCAACCCATCCTGGCTCGGCCGATTGTAGTAGGGACAGACCGAGACGATGCCCTCGAAGGCAAAGCACTCGAGCCGCCGCATCGTCTTTTCCACCTTGTGCGTGGCGTTGCCGCCCACGCCCACGAACACCGGCACGCGCCCGGCCGCGACCGCCACCGTGCGCTCGACCAGCGCGTCGACCTCGGCTTCGTCGAGGGCAGGCGATTCGCCCGTCGTGCCGAGCGGAAACAACCCGTCCACGCCCTTGCCGATATAGTGCTCGATCAGCCGTTCGTAGCTTTGGAAATCGACCGCGCCGTCCTTGAACGGCGTGATCAGGGGCAGCCAGAGGCCGGAGATTTTTGTTGCCATGGCGCCACGCTACGGTGGCGCAACGAATAATAAAAACGAATGTTTTGGATAATACCAATCGGAAAATGTTATGATTCCACATGCGTGGGGATCTCGATATGGCGCTGGTGCGCGCCTTCCTGGCCGTGGTCGAAGCCGGCGGCGTCACACGCGCCGCGACCGCTCTCGGCGTCAGCCAGGCGGCGGCCAGCCAGCAGATCAAGCGGCTGGAGGAAGTGCTCGACTGCCGCCTGTTCGAGCGCCATGGCCGCGGGCTGGCGCTGGCGCCGGCCGGCGAGCGGCTGCTGGCCCAGGCCCGCCGGCTGGTCGCGCTGAACGATGAGGTCCTGTCGTCGATGCGCGCGCCGCCTTTCGAAGGCGAGGTCCGCTTCGGCGTACCCTACGACATCATCGGCAGCTTCGTGCCCGCCATCCTGCGCGGCTTCGCCAAGGCCCAGCCGCGCGTGCGCGTTTCCCTGGTCTGCGAGGACTCGCGCGTGGTCCGCGAGCAGCTGAAATCGGGCGGCGTCGACCTCGCAATGACGACTGAAACCGAGTGCGGTCGCCACGGCGAGACGTTGCGCACCGACCGGCTCGTCTGGGTCGGTGCACCTGGCGGCGACGCCCATCTGAAGGACCCACTGCCCGTGTCGCTCGGCGCGCCGACCTGCCTGTTCCGCCCAGTGGCCATCGAGGCCCTGGGCGTGGCACGACGAGACTGGCGCGCGGTCTGCGAGGTGAGCAGGCTCGAGCCGGTCTATGCCGTGCTCGAGGCGGGATTGGCCGTAGCGCCGCTGTTGCGCTCCTCGGTTCCGGCGCGTTTCGAGATCTTCGAGGGCAAGGCCGCGCGCGAGGCGCGCCTGCCAGCGCTGCCTGAATTCCGCATCAATCTCTATGCGCCGCCGGCCGCGAGTCCGGCCGCGCGCGATCTCGCTGATCACGTTCGCGCGAGCTTCTCCGGCCGGCCCGAGAAGAGTCCGAACAATTGATACTGTACTGCACCCGGATATCTGGACACAAGGTAGGGGTTAAGCGGCCTGCCTGAACGCGCCCTGATCCCAAGCGGTCCTGGCGTCGTTTGGACTTCGGTAGTCGTTCTTTGCGATCAGCCACTGGGCATTGTAGCGGTCGACGAAGAC
>CAMDOT010000254.1 GCA_945903635.1 Rhizobium sp. Q54
ACCCTCGACGCCCGAATGTCCGAGATCGTCGCGGCCAGCTCCGCCAAGCCCCAAACTCAACCGCCCAGCCCGCCACGGCGTGGATAACGCCGGTCTTCGCTAGGGCGCTATGGGGCGCACGCTCAGCCCGGCGTTACCCACCCCCACCAACATCGCCTGCCAAAAACCTGCCAAAAGGGGACATTCTCATGTTGCTGTAATAGGGGACATTCTCACGTTGCGTTGACATGTCAACGGGTTGGCTTGACGGCCGGCCGGCCGTGCTGTGAAGTGCAATGGCCAGTGGGCTATGCAGAGGGGAATTCACGATGATGGGAAAGTGCGGCGGGGCAATTTCACTCGTTTGTACGGCACTGTTGCTCGCGGCGCCGCAAGCGGCGGCGCAGGAAAAGAAGACGCTGACCATTTCGTCGTGGGGCGGCGCCTTCCAGAAGGCCCAGAAGGAAGCGTGGTTCGGTATCGTCGAGAAGGAGCTCAATGTCGTCATCAAGGAGGACAACACCTCCGGTATCGCCGACGTGCGCACGCAGGTCGCCTCCGGAAAGCCGACCTGGGACCTCACGACACAGGGTGCCTACAGCTGTGCGCTGCTAGAAAAGGAGGGCCGCCTCGAGAAGTTCGATGCCGAGACCATGAAGGCACTGACCGACATCCCGACGACAATCGGCCGCTCGGAGCACTGCGCGCCGCAGATCGTCTATTCGGTTGCCATTGGCTGGCGCGACAAGGCGTACCCAGGCAAGGTACCGGAGGGCTGGGCAGCGTTGTGGGATGTAAAGAACTTCCCCGGTCAACGTTCCATCCGCAAGCATCCCATCTATGCCCTTGAGATGGCGTTGATCGCCGACGGCGTGCCGATGGACAAACTCTACCCGCTCGATGTCGAGCGCGCCTTCAAGAAACTTGAGCAGTTGAAGCCGCACGTTCTCGTCTGGTGGAGCTCGGGCGCTCAGTCCGCGCAGGTGCTGAAGGACGGCGAGGTCGACATGGTGGCGGCATGGAACGGCCGCATCCAGGCACTCGAGAACGAGCCCGAGGGCAAGGGAGGGAAGATCAAGACCACCTTCAACCAGCAGATCATCGTTTCCGACAGCTGGATGATTCCGAAGGGCGCGCCCAACAAGGAACTCGCCATGAAGGCGATCGCGATCATGTCGCGGCCCGAGGTGAACGCTCGCATCTCGAACTACATCAACTACGCGCCGTCCAACACGAAGTCCTACGACACCGGCGTCATCCCGAAGGAGAAGCTGCCCAACCTGCCGAACTCGCCCGAGAACTTCGGGAAAGGCTTCGTCCAGGACAACTCGTGGTGGGTCAACAACGCGGACGCGATGGTGAAGCGCTTTGACGCCTTCCTGCAGAGGTAGCAGTTCGCCCAGCAGGAGCCGGCCGCTCAACGGCCGGCTCGGCTTCCACGTGCACGGGAGGCCGAGGTGACAGCAGTAAACGGGAAAGGCTCCGCCATATCGCTGCCGATCTCGATCCGAAACGTCACCAAGACTTACGGCACCTTCACCGCCCTGGACAACGTCAGCCTCGAGATTGCGAGCGGCGAGTTCATCACCCTGCTGGGCCCCTCGGGATCCGGCAAGACAACGCTGCTCATGGTGCTTGCCGGCTTTATCAGGCCGGCAAGCGGTGAAGTCCGCTTCGGCGACCGCGACGTCTCGCTGTTACCTCCCCACAAGCGCGACGTCGGCATGGTGTTCCAGAACTATGCCCTCTTCCCGCATATGACGGTCGCCGGCAACGTCGGCTATCCCTTGCGGCTCCGTGGGGTCGCCAAGTCGGAGATCGCCGACCGCGTGCAGAAGGTGCTGGCGCTCGTGCAACTCGGCGAGCTCGGCACCCGCAACATCGACCAACTCTCGGGCGGTCAGCGCCAGCGCGTTGCGCTTGCCCGCGCCATCGTCTTCGAGCCGCGCATCCTGCTCATGGACGAACCCCTGTCGGCGCTCGACAAGAAGCTGAGAGAGCAAATGCAAATCGAGGTTCGCCACCTCCATCAGCGCCTCGGCATGACGACGGTCTATGTCACGCATGATCAGCGCGAGGCACTCACCATGTCGGACCGCGTCGCGGTGATCGACAAGGGCCGCTTCCACCAGATCGGCAGCCCACGAGATGTCTACGAGCGCCCGGAAAGCCGCTTCATTGCCGAGTTCATCGGAGAATCACATCTGGTGGCGGTCTCCATGCGCGGCGGGACCGCGCACTACCGGGACAGACCGTTGCAGCTGGCGGAGCCGCCACGCCATCCATCCGGCCAGCAATTTCTCGTCATGCGGCCCGAGAAGCTCAAGCTCCTCACCGGCGGGGAGGATGGCCTCAACGTGTTCGAGGGGACGGCGCGGGAGATCGTCTACCAGGGCGAGAGCACACTGCTCTATGTCGACCTGCCCGACGACGTCGAAGTCGCGATCCGCCAGCCGGCAACAAATGTCGGACCGGCGCTGCCGGCCCCAGGCACGCCTGTACGGCTCGGCTTGCCGGCTGGCGACACGATGCTGGTGCCCGCCGAGCGGGCGCCATGACCACGACCAGCCTCGCTGACGAGGTTGGCCGGCGCGACCACGCGGCCTGGAAGGCACCGAACGAGGCCGCCTACCGCAGGCGGGAGCGGAGCGAGACGACGGTATTGGCGGCGCTCGCTGTACCGGGCCTCCTGCTGATCGGCGCCATTGCGCTGACACCGATCGCCTGGCTGTTCTGGCTTTCCTTCCGCAGCGGCTCGGACTTCACGTTCGAGCACTACGAGCGTCTGCTGCACCCGACCTACACCCTGACGCTTCAGACGACGTTCGAGCTTTCGTTCCTGGTCACGGCCATCTGCATCGCGCTCGGCTATCCCCTTGCCTATCTCATCTCGCAGGTGCGCCCGCGGCTCGCCGGGTTCCTCTTGCTGCTGGTGCTGTTCCCGGTTTGGACGTCACTGCTCGTACGCTGCTACGCTTGGCTCGTGTTGCTGCAGCGGCGCGGGGTGGTCAACAGCTGGCTCCAGGACATGGGCCTGATCGACGCGCCTCTCAGGCTCATGCACAACTTCACGGGCACTACGATCGGCATGGTCCACATCATGCTGCCGTTCATGGTGCTGCCGCTCTATGCGACCATGCGCTCCCTCAACCGCGACTACATGCGCGCCGCGGCGAACCTCGGCGCCTCGCCGGTGAAGGCGTTCTGGGGCGTGTTCGTGCCGCTGTCGTTTCCCGGCCTCTTCGCCGGCATCATAATCGTCTTCGTGCTGTGCCTCGGCTTTTATGTGACGCCGGCGCTTCTGGGCGGAGGGCGCGTGATGATGTGGTCGATGCAGATCGAGCGCAATGTCACCTATCACTCCGACTGGGGAGCCGCGAGCGCGCTTGGCGTCGTGCTGCTCGCCATGACGCTCGCCATCCTGTGGGGCGTCGGCCGCCTCATCGGCTTCGACCGCATCGTGGGAGGCCGGTAGATGCTGAGACGGCCCGCGACGGAAACGCAGATCACCCACGGCGGCCGGCTGTGGCTCTATGTGCTCGGCGGGCTGACCCTGCTGTTCCTCATATTGCCGAGCTTGCTCGTCATCCCGCTCAGCTTCTCCGACTCGCGCTACCTTGCATTCCCCCCGCCCGGCTGGTCGACGCGCTGGTACGAGGCCTATTTCGACGCCATCGAATGGCGCGACGCGACGGCGATGTCGTTCACTGCGGCAACCCTGACGATGGTCATCTCTACCGCGCTCGGAACGCTTGCCGCCTATGGCATGCATACTTCGCAGTCGCGCTTCACCCAGCTCGCCTACGCGACATTCATGCTGCCGCTCATTATTCCGGGCATCCTGATCGCGATCGGCATTTTCCTCCTCTATGCCCACCTCGGGCTCAACAACACGCTTACCGGCATTGTGCTGGCACATTCGGTGATGGCGATCCCCCTGGTCGTGATCCTGGTCGCCTCGAGCTTCAAGAGCTACGACATGAACCAGGAGATGGTGGCGCGCAGCCTCGGCGCCAGCCGCCCCTGGGCTTTCCTCACGGTGACGCTGCCGCAGATCAAGACCTCCGTGATATCGGCTGCGCTGCTCGCGTTCATCACCTCGCTCGACGAGGTCGTGATCTCGCTTTTCATCGCCGGCGGCGACAAGGCGACCCTCACGCGGCGCATGTTCAACGCGCTCCGCGATGAGATCGATCCGACGATCGCTGCCATCTCGACGCTGCTGATCCTAATATCGGTCTTCCTTCTAGGCTTGACGCAGCTCCTACAGCGATCGCCAAGCCAGCAGCCGACTCCGGGCAACGAACCCTCGCCGCGACAATCCGCCAAGGCATAGGAGACGGAACATGGCAACGAGCGATCGCGAGCAGCTCAAGGCCTGGATCGACGAGGATCGCGACACCCTGGTCGCCTTCCTGAGAGCCTTCGTGCGCTGCCGGGGCCCGAACCCGCCGGGCGACACGCGCTCGACAGCCGACTTCATCACCGGGGAGCTCACAGCGCGCAGCATCGACTATCGCATCATCTCGCCCCACCCCGAGATGCCGAACATCATTGCGACCTTTGCGGCCGGTCAGCCTGGCAAGCACCTCGTGCTCAATGGCCACATCGACGTGTTTCCCGTTGCAGACGACGGCTATGGATGGACCAAGGATCCGTGGGGCGGCGAGCTTGTCGACGGCAAGGTCTACGGCCGCGGCGCCGCCGACATGAAATGCGGCACCTCGGCGTCGATCTGGACCTATATCTATCTGTCCCGGATCAAGGACCGCCTCAAGGGCCGCCTAACCCTCACGGCCGTTTCCGACGAGGAGACGTTCGGCCCCTATGGCGCCCGCTATCTCATGGAGCACCACCCGGAGGTGCATGGCGACGCGCTTCTCAATGGCGAGCCGTCGAGCCCCTTCAGCGTACGCTTCGGCGAGAAGGGCCCGCTGTGGCTCGAGTTCACGGTGCGGACGGCAGGCGCGCACGGCGCCTACACGCACGCAACGGCGAGCGCCACCAAGGTCGCCATGGCCCTTGCATCGCGCCTTGAGGATGTGACGGAGATCAGACCCGAGCTCTCCGACAACATCTCGCGCGGCGTCGATGCCGGCCGCGCCACGATGGACCGCGCGATGGGCAAGGGCGCGGGCGACATCGTCGACAAGGTCACGCTCAACATCGGCACCATCAAGGGCGGCGTGAAGGTCAACATGGTGCCGTCGAGCGCCGTGTTCGAGACCGACATCCGCCTGCCGCTCGGGATGACGCGCGAGCGTGTGCTTGCCGAGGTCGAGAAGATCCTGAAGGACTTCCCCGACGCCACGGTGAAGGAGACGAATTGCAACCTCCCATCCTGGGTCGACCCCAACTGCGACATCATCGAAATCGTGCAGAGCACCGTGGAGGAGCTGCGCGGCTTCCGCCCAACGCCGATCGTCAGCCTCGGCGGTACCGATGCGCGTCTCTGGCGCTACCGCAACATACCGACATGCGTCTACGGCCCCTTCCCCCACGGCATGGGCTCCCACGACGAGCACGTCGACGTAGAGGAATTCCTGCACATCGTGCGCACGCACGTGCTCGCATCCTACGATTATATGACTCGTTGAGATCGCAGCCTGTCGCCGCCTGCCTGTGCCGATGGCGTACGGCCAAATAATTGGTCCGGCCGTTGGGCCATCACTGTGCCTGCTGAATACATCCGGGCGTATTCATGATGAAGTCCACCGAGAATCGGCCGCGCGCTGATTTGGCCGTACCGCTTGTCCTTACTCAAAACTCCAAAAAGCCGAGAAAGCATAGAGTTTTGGCGCCGCAGTCATACCCTCATCGGGTCGTGCCCCCTCTGGTGGTGTAGCTGGCAGGAGCAAGGCCGCGAGCGAGCGCGCTCTTCGATAGCGCTGTAGCGAGGGAGCGGCCTTGCGGCGGTCACCGGCGATTTCGGGGTTTAGGGTCGGGTTGGTAGCTCAACCTGTCACCAAGGAACCACCGATGACCGACGAGATGATGAACCTGCGTACGCTTGTGGAGAAGGCCCCCGATGCCGATGTGCTGCGCGATATGATCGCCTTCGCCGCCGAGCGGTTGATGGAGATCGAGGTCGGGGCGCTGACCGGCGCCGGGCACGGCGAAAAGAGCGCGGCCCGGCTGGTGTGCCATCCCCCTCGTACCAATCGCCCTTGGAGCTGTGCTCTTGCCTACTTGGACGCGCGCAGGATGCGTGCGATGTGCTTGCCAATGACAGCAGCAAGATCGACGGGCACGGCATTCGCAACCTGTGTGTAGCGAGGAAGAGTCCGACGGAAGTCAGCGTCACGCGGATCCCCAGCCCGGCGAACGCCGCCTGTAGTCCGTGGTCCGACGAAGCGATACCAGTCCGGAAAAGTTTGGATCCGGGCACATTCCCTGACTGTCAACGACCTGGGTTGCTCATAGTGGACAAAATCATCCGGAAGGGAGGTAATTGTGATAGTCGGGCCCCTTGGTTCTTCCCATGTCTTGGGCAACACACGCTGCCTAAATTTCTTGGTCTTGTGAGCATCATGGATGCGTCCACTGTTGGCGAGCATGTACCTGAATTTCGCCTGCGTGCGGTCGGTGTGAAAACTATACTCGTGTTCATGTAGCCGAACTCGCTGGAATACTTGGTTTGGTCGCGCATCCGTCCGCATTCGCTCCTGGAATTCCGATCTAGGCGCGCTGGGATAGCAAGTAGTCCGGCCACCGTACTGAAAATCCGGCGCGACCAAATCACCCAGTACGTCGACCAAGTTCGGATAGTTGCGTGCCGGCTTGGGAAGAAAGCCCCCCTCAAGAGCATCAAGCGATGGCGACTTGCCCTCGAAGACATCGGACCTAAATCCGATGATCAGGACCCTTGGGCGGTTCTGGGGAATTCCATAGTCCTTGGAGTACACAAGCTTGTATTTCACGGAGTAGTCGGGAATGGACTTGAATGACGCAAGCACGTCCTCGAAGACCTCGCCCTTCGTGCCTGCCTTTGTCCAACGTGCACCGATGAGCCCGACCACGTTCTCGAAGATGAATGCGCGGGGGCGTACCTTCCGAATGAACCTGACCATGTGCATGAATAGGTGATTGGATGGCACGGACTGCTTGTCGGCCTTGAATGTTCGTCTCAATCCAACAGTTGAAAACCCTTGGCAAGGGGGCCCCCCTACGATGAGGTCCACAGGATCCCTTGGTGGCAGGCGGTAGTCCCGCCGCAAACCGTCGAGCAGGTCGGTTAAGTTTCCATGCCTCCCGACTACTGCCCGTATGTCATCGGAGTTGTATGTGCTCCTTAGCAAGGGGTGCTGGTGGTCACGATTGATCAGATAGGTCTCTCGCGCGTGTGGATCTATCTCGTTGACATAGATTGGCGTGAAGCCAGCCATCTCCAGGCCAAGCCCCAAGCCGCCTGAGCCGGCGAACAGGTCGATTACGGTCAATTTATCTTTTTTGGGCATTGAGGGGGATGTCGGTGAACTACACAGGACTAAGTATTGCCCATTGGACGGTCACCTGGAAACTGGATCCCATCCACAAGAATTGAGCATTCTTGCAAATACCAACGACCTAGTCCAGGTCCTCATGCTCCCTTTGGTGTCCCCTGCCTGAGGCGCCGATCGAGCCTCTCGATGGCCTTGAGTGACTTCCTGACCGAGCTCACTTGGCATTCCCACACCACGAAGACCCGCCAGCCAAGCTTGCGAAGCTTGGCCCTGTTTCTCCTATCACGCCCCACGTTGGCAGCGAACTTGGCCAGCCAGAATTCTTGGTTGCTTTTCGGCGTGGTCGCCACCGAGCATCCGGCGTGGCGATGCCAGAAGCAACCGTGCACGAAGACAACTGCCCGATGCCTCGGGAGCACGATGTCAGGACGACCAAGCATCTTGTTGACGTGGAGGCGGTATCGGTAGCCGGCCGCATGGAGCAGCTGAAGTGGTCCCGGTTGTCTGAACAGATTTTCCGCGTCGATAAGTGGAGCGTCTGCCGAGGTTAGGCTGCCACGCGGATTGGCAACAATGTGTAGTAGGCTTGATCTGGTGTTGTGCCGTCAAGGCTCGAATGAGGTCTCCGGCCATT
>CAMDOT010000255.1 GCA_945903635.1 Rhizobium sp. Q54
ATTTACAGTCTTGAGGCCCTGCCCGGCAAGGCGGTACGAGAGAATATGGACGTCGCCTTCCTCGTCGAGTGGCTGAATCTCGTGCTGCGCTGGGCCCACATGATCGTGGGCATCGCCTGGGTCGGCGCCTCGTTCTACTTCATCTGGCTCGACAACCACCTGCACAAGCCGCTCGATCCAGCCGATGCCGCCAAGGGCATCGGCGGCGAGGTCTGGGCGGTCCATGGCGGCGGCTTCTACACCGCCAAGAAATTCACCCTGGCGCCCGAAACGCTCCCGCCCGAGCTGCACTGGTTCAAGTGGGAAGCCTACGCGACGCTGGTTACCGGCTTCTTCCTGCTCTGCCTCGTCTATTACTACGGCGCCGAAATCGCCCTCATCGACCCCTCGGTCATGGACCTCGGCAAGACCGAGGCGATCGCGCTCGGCCTCGCCTCACTGGTCATTGGCTGGCTGGTCTACGACGCGCTCTGCCGCTCGGCCTTCGGCGACGACGACGCCGTGCTGGGCGGCCTGCTGTTCCTCTATTGCGCTGTGGCGGCCTGGGCGCTTTGCCATCTGTTCTCGGGCCGAGGCGCCTACATCCATTTCGGCGCCATGCTGGGCACGATCATGGTGCTCAACGTCTACTTCGTGATCATTCCCGGCCAGCGCGAATTGGTGAAGGCCAAGGAGGAAGGCCGCACGCCCGATCCCAAGTACGGGCTGATGGGCCGCCAGCGCTCGGTCCACAACACCTATTTCACCCTGCCCGTGCTGTTCACCATGATCAGCAACCATTACGCGGGGCTCTACGGCCACGAATGGAACTGGGTGCTGCTGCTGATGATCTCGGTGGCCGGCACCCTGATCCGCGTCTGGTTCGTCCAGCGCCACAAGGGCAATGCCAATCCGCTGGTGCTCGCCTCGGGGCTGGTCGTGCTGGCGCTCACCGCGGTGCTGGCGTTGCCACGACCGAGCGCCGACGGCGGCGGCCCCGTCGCCTTCGACCAGGTGCAGCCGATCATCCAGGCGCGCTGCGTCTCCTGCCACGCCACCAAACCCACCCAGGAAGGCATCGCGGCCCCGCCCAAGGGCATGATCCTGGAGACGCCGGCCGAGATCCACCTGCGCGCCGCCGCCATCTACCAGCAGGCCGCCGCGTCCCGCGTCATGCCACCCGGCAACATGACGCAAATCACCGATGCCGAGCGCCGCATGATTGCGCGCTGGTTCAAGTCAGGCGCACAATAGGCGGATGATCCTCCGCTCCGGCGGTCTGCCCTGGCGCCGCCTGCTCACCGCCGCGCTGGCTGCGGTCGCGATCTTCCTGTTCTGGTCCCAGGTCTCCGAACGCGGCGGCCGCCCTTTTTCGCGCGACTCCGCGACGGCTGAGACGCACGGCACGTCGACGCGCGACACGACGGCCCGCGAGCCAGGCGCCACCAAGGGTTGGGGCGCCTCCGTCGGCTTCGCCGACGCGCGACGCCTCGACGAGCACTTCGAAAAGCATGGTGCTGAGTTCGGCCGCATCACCAAGCAGGACTACCTGCGGCAGGCGCAATTGCTGCGGGATGCCGTGGTGAGCGGCCCGATCCTCGAGACCGTCCGGCGCGACGGCGTAGCGACACGCTTCGACCGGCAGACCAGGGCGTTCATCGCCTTCAATCCCAACGGCGTCATCCGGACCTTCTTCAAACCCAACGACGGCGAGCGCTATTATCGCCGCCAAGCGGAGCGCGGTAGCGAATGAAACCTCCCCCGCCCCCGGGCCCTCCCGACGTCAAGGACCTGGCCGAGCTGATCGACCAGTGGGCAACCTTCACCGCCAGCCTCGAACGCCAGGACTACAGCTTCGATCTCGACAACTGGCTGAACGACGTCGACATCCGCGAACTGATCTTCGAGGCGCTGCCGATGTTCAGCCGCGAGGAGATGGGCGATCACGCGCTCAAGCTCGACGAGGCCGACAAGCAGTTCATGGCGGGCACGCGCGACTTCAAGCGCTGCGTCTGGGGCAGCGGAACGGCCAAGAAGGAAAAATGGACGGCGCCGAAGAACTGGTGGTACTTCCGCACGCCGCGGCGAACCAACGCCCAGCTCGAAGACGAACTTGCGACAGTGAGATGATGGCGGTGAGATGAACGCTCCGAAGATCCTGGTCGAGACCACCGGCCCGGTCACCACCATCACCATCAACCGCCCCCAAGCCAAGAATGCGCTCGACAACGAAGCGGCCCACGGGCTCGCCGCGGCGCTGAAAGCTTTCGAGGCCGATCCCGAGGCGCGCGTGGCCGTGTTGACCGGTGCGGGTGGGGCCTTCTGCGCCGGCGCTGACCTCAAGGAGCTGGGCGGTGGCACCGATTATTTCCCCTGGGCGGGCAGCGACGAGGGTCCGCTCCGCAGTCCGCTGTCGAAGCCGGTGATCGCCGCCGTCGAGGGCCATGCCTGCGCCGGCGGCCTTGGCGTGGCGCTCTATTGCGACATCCGCATCGTCGACGAGACGGCGACCTTCGGCGTCTTCTCGCGCCGCTGGGGCGTGCCGATGAGCGACGGCACCACGGTCCGCTTGCCGCGCGTGATCGGCCAGGGCCGCGCCATGGACATGCTGCTGACCGGCCGCGCGGTGGGCGCCGACGAGGCGATCGCAATCGGCCTCGCCACGCGCAAGGTCGCGCGCGGCACGACGCGCGCCGAGGCCGAGAAGCTCGCGGCGCAAATCGCGGGCTTCCCGCCGATCGCTATGACCTCGGACCGGCAGTCGGCCTACGAGAGCTTCGATCGCGACCAGGCGGCCGCGATCCGGCGCGAAATGGAACTGTCGCTGGCGGCGCGTCGCCAGGAATCGCAAGGCGGCGCCGCGCGCTTCGCCCAGGGCGAAGGCCGGCACGGAAAATTCGAGAAGTAAGAGGGAAGCGATGCGAGCGTTGGTATGCGAGGCCTATGGCCCGATCGAGTCCCTGAAAGTCATGGACGTGCCCAAGCCCGCGCCGGCGCCGGGCGAGGTCCTCGTCAAGGTCGGTGCGGCGGGCGTGAGCTTCGCCGCCATGCTGGGCATCCAGGGCAAGCACCAGAACAAACCGCCGCTACCCTTCGTGCCGGGCAACGAGATCTCGGGCGAAGTGGTGGCGCTGGGCGAAGATGTCAGCCATCTCAAGGTCGGGCAGCGCATTGCCACGGGCGGCAGCCGCGGCGGCTTCGCCGAATACTGCGTGACCATCGCCGCCAACGCCGTGCCGATTCCCGACGCCATGCCCTATGCCGAGGCCACGAACTTTCCGACGCTCTATCCCACCGCCTATGGCGCGCTGAAATGGAAGGCCGACCTGCGGCCGGGCGAAGTGCTGTTGGTCCACGGCGCCGGCGGCGGTTCGGGCCTGACCGGCATCGAAGTCGGCAAGGCGATGGGCGCCACGGTGATCGCGAGCGCCGGCGGCGCCGACAAGCTCGCCGCCGCCAAGGCGGTGGGCGCCGATCACCTGATCGATTACCGCACAGAAGACTTGCGCACCAAGGTGCTCGAATTGACCGACGGGCGCGGCGCCGACGTGATCTACGATCCGGTCGGCGGCGATGCGTTCGCCGCGTCCATGCGCTGCGTGGCGCCCGAGGGCCGCATCATCCCGATGGGCTTCGCCAGCGGCGTCATTCCGCAGATCCCGGCCAACATCCTGCTGGTCAAGAACGTCACCGTGATCGGCTTCTACTACGGCTACTACAACGGCTGGGGTGGCAAGACCGCGCCGACGCCGAAGGAAGCCGACGCCCTGGCCAAACGCCGCGCGCTGGTGATGGACGCGCAGGACGAGCTGATGCGCTGGTTCACCGAGGGCAAGCTGAAAGCCATGGTCGCCGGCACATTCGACCTCGCCGACTACGTGAAGGCCTTTAAGCTCATCGAGGAGCGCACCGTCGTCGGCAAGGCCGTGCTGGTGCCTTAGCCGAACAGCGCCTGCTTTATTCGGGCCGAGGCGAACATCAGCTCGCCACTGTGGCCCACGCCCGGCACCGTCACCAGCCGCCAGTTGAAGGGCCAGCGCTTCTGCCTGGCCAGCGCCTTGCCGGCGGCGAAGAATTTGCGGCCTCTGGCATAGCGCGTCTTGCCCTGGAACATGGCGGCTCCCGTGGTGAGGTTCGCGCCGTCGAGGTCCTCGTCGCCGAGATAGACCGTGAGCGGCAAAGCGAGATAGCGCTTCAGCGTCTCCTCGCCCGCGAGCGGCGCGGTACGACCGCCGAAGCCAAAGGGAAAGTCGACGTCGTTGGGGAACACCCAGGTGCCTGGATTGGCAAGCACCACGCGCCGGGCGGTCACCGGCGAGAACGCCACGAGGCGGCAGAGGAACTGCCCACCTGCCGAATGGCCGAGCAGATAGTGGTCGAGGTTCGGCCTGCCCTCGCCGCGCCGAATGGCATCGACCAGGCGGAGCGCGACCGTCGTCGTCCATTGCTCGCGCGGCCGGAGCGCGTTGCGATAGACAATGCCGGCGCGCTGGTAGAGCGCCATCGAGAAATTCTCGAGGTCGAATTTGGGGGCCGCCACCACCATGCCGAAGCGATCGGCGATCGACTTTGCATGGTCGCGGTAGTTGTCGGCGTCGCGATTCATTCCGTGGAACACCACGAGCAGCGGACCTTTGCGATAGCCCGCCGGCTTGTAGGTGAAAACCTTGAGGGCATGACCGCCGATCCGCATCGTGCGCTCGGCGCTGCCAGGCGGGATCGACCGGGCCATCTAGAGTACCCTCGGGAACATCTCGCATTCCAGACGGTCGCCCGGCTTCAGGCCATGGCCTTCGAGCGGCGGCGAGACCTGGCCCACGCGCGCGGCGTAGCGCGCATCGTCGCCGCACCAGCGCGTCGCCCAGGCGCGGCGGCGGCGCGCGCTCGACAGGTTGCCCGAGGCGCCGTGCAGCGTCAGCGCATGGAAGGCGATGACGTCGCCCGGCTCCATGTCCCAGGCGAGGAATTCGTGGCGGTCGCGCTCGGCGTCGAGATCGGGCAGCGGTTCGAAGCGCGGGTCCTGCACTTCCAGATCGACGCCGCCCTTCTTGAAGAACTTGGGCTGGAACCAGCGGCCCCAGCGATGCGAGCCCTTCACATATTCGACGCAGGTCGCGCGATCGACGGGATCGAGCGGCAGCCATAGCGAGACGATCTGCGCGCCGTCGATCGGATAGTAGGGCTGGTCGTGATGCCACGGCGTCCGCTCGCGCGTGCCCGGCTCCTTCACCAGCAGATGATCGTGATAATAGACGACCTCGCGCGACCCCATCAGGCGGGCCGCAATCTCGCGCGCCGGCGATTCATAGACGAAGGCGCGCGCTGCGGCATGGCGCTGCCAGAGCTGGAAATCGACAAAGAACAATCCCGGTGCACCATCAGGCGTGTTTACCCGCACCATCGGGCCAGGAGTCGCCATGTCGGCGTCGACCGCTTCACGCAGACGTTCGATCCAACCGGCGTCGAAGGCGCCGCGCAGGCAGACGGCACCATCCTCGCGATAGCGCGCAACCTCCGGATCGGTCGGCAGTGTTGCCATCAGATATTGCCGAAGCTGCCGCCGCGTCCCTTGCCGGCGGAGAAGCGGGCGGCGCCCTTCTGCGACTCGGCTGCGATCACGGGCTTGCCGCCGCGATCTTCGTTGCGCAGGGCCTCGGCCAGCGGCAGCTGCCATTGCTCGTAGGACGATCGCCGATCGGCGCGCATGCAGGCCTGCGGGAACTTGGCGAGGTGTGTGGCCAGCGCCTTGGCCTCGGTCAGCGCCTCACCGGCAGGCACCAGGCGGTTGGCGAGTCCCCAATCCAGCGCCTCGCGTGCGCCAATCTCACGGCCGGTCAGAATCATGTCGAGCGCACGGCTGTGGCCTATGAGTCGCGGCAGCCGCACCGTGCCGCCATCGATCAGCGGCACACCCCAGCGACGGCAGAAGACTCCGAACTTCGCCGTCTCGGACACCACGCGCATGTCACACCACAATGCAAGCTCGAGACCGCCCGCCACCGCATAGCCCTCGACAGCGGCGATCACTGGCTTCGACAGGAGAAGACGCGTCGGTCCCATGGGACCGGGCGCATCGGGGTCGTGGGTTGTGATCACCTGACGGGTTGCCACGACCTTGAGGTCGAAGCCCGCGCAGAAAGTGCCGCCGCGGCCGGTCAGGATGGCCACCGATTGCGTCTCGTCGGCATCGAAGGCGAGGAACGCGTCGCGCAGCAGGATCGCGGTCTCGGGGTCGACGGCGTTGCGCGCCTCAGCGAAGCGGTCGATCGAGACGACCGTGATCGGGCCCTCCTTCTCGACTGCAACCTTGGCCATGCTAGCGCCCCTGCATCATGCGCAACGGCGTGTAGACCAGCACCGTTTCGCCCTTCTGGTTCTTGACCAGGTTGGTGGTGCGCACGAGCGCGCGCGACGGATCCTTGGAGGTCGGCTTCATCTCCGTCACCTCGATCTCGACATGGATCGTGTCGTTCACGTAGGTCGGCCCCTTGATGTCGAAGCCCATCGACAGGAACGCGAGTCCCGTGCCCTGCAGCGTGGTCGGGATCACGAGCCCCTCGGCCATCGAATAGACCAGCGCGCCCGGCACCGGATGGCCGCCGCGCATCGGGGCATGGCTCTTGATGTATTCCTTGTTGGTGAACAGCTCCTCGGAAAAGCCGCAAAGCGTCACGAAGCTCAGGAGGTCGGCCTCGAAAAGCGTACGGCCATAGGTGGTGAACCGGTCGCCGATCTTGAGGTCGCGCCAGTTCCAGCCTTCGCCCAACTGCCTCAAACCAGGCTGCTTCATCGAAGGCTCCTAGTGCGCGTGGGCATGGGCGGCAGCGCCCTCGGCAAGCTTGTACAGCCGGCTGCAATAGGGGCACTCGACATGCCCATCCGGCCCGAGGTTGAGGTAGACTTTGGGATGTCCCAGGGCGCCGCCACCGCCATCGCAGGCGACGCGGTCGGTATCGACGGTGATGACTTCGAAAGGCTCGGTCACGATCTCACTCCTCTTGCGCCGTCTGATGATAGCGGTCGTCTTCGCCCCGGTCATGCTCGCCGCTTGTGCCCCCACCGTCATTCCGGCGGGCGGCACGGTGCGGCAGCCGGCCCTCGTCACGGCAGAAGGCTCGCCGGACCGTTATGTCGCGGCCGACGGCACGGCGCTACCGCTCGCGGTCTGGCCTGCGACAAACGGCGCCCCGACGGTCGTGATTCTGGGCCTGCACGGCTATGGCGACTACCGCAACGCCTGGGAGGATCCGGCGGCGATCTGGGCCAAGGCCGGCATCACCACCTACGCCTACGACCAGCGCGGCTTCGGCGGCAGCCCGACACGCGGCCGCTGGGCCGGCACCGACAGCCTGGTCGAGGACGCCCGGACCATGGTGGCCCTGCTCCGGGCCCGCCATCCCGGCGTGCCGCTCTATCTCGCCGGGGAAAGCATGGGCGGCGCCGTGGCGCTGGTGGCGGCCGACCGGCAGATCGACGTCGACGGGCTGATCCTGCTCGCTCCGGCGCTCCGCTCACGCGACACCTTCGGGCCGGTGGCCAGTGGCGGGCTATGGTTCTTTGCCCACACGATCCCCTGGATGCCGTCCGGGCCGACGTCCATCGACTACAAGCCGACTGACAATCCCAAGACGCTCGAGAAGCTGCGCAACGATCCGATGATGTTGCGCCAGACGCGCCTCGACATGGGCTACGGGCTGGTCGACCTGATGGACGCGGCCAGGAGCGCGGCTGGTCGGATCGACCTGCCCTACCTCATGCAATACGGGTTGGGCGACCGCATCGTGCCGCGCAGCCCGATACGGGCGGCCATCGAGATCATGCCGCGGCGACCGGACTCGCAGCTCGCCTTTTATCGCGACGGCTATCATCTGCTGCTGCGCGACAAGAAAGGCGCCGTCGTCGCCACCGACATCGTCGCCTGGACATCCAACCACGAGGCGGCGCTGCCGTCGGGCGCCGACGCCGCGCAGTCGCAACCCGAACTCGCCGCCCTCTGGGGCTCGCGCTACGTGCGCTAGAGTCTTCCGGACCGCGGG
>CAMDOT010000256.1 GCA_945903635.1 Rhizobium sp. Q54
GGCCCAACCCGTAGCGCCGGTCGCCATGGCCGACCAGCCGATCCCCCTGCGTCGTGTCATCGTGGCCAACGGCGTGGCCCTGGCCCCGTCGTTCGGCGCTCTTGCGGCGCTCTACTGGTCGGGGGAACTCGCCGGCCGGCCGGCCCTGATCGCGATGGCCGGGATCGGCGTCGTCACTGTCTTCCTCGTCCAGCGCTACCTGGGCTCTCTGGCGCGCTTCGCCCGCTTCGTGGGCGAACTGTCCGGCGAGCGCGAGCCGGTGATGCCGCGCCTGTCCTTTGCGCCCGCCACCGAGGAACTGGCGACGGCGGCGGCAACGCTCGCGCTGGGCTGGCGTCGCCAGCGCGCCTCGATCGACAATCTCGCGGCCTCGGCGCAGGCCATCGTCGATGGCCTGCCCGACCCGCTGATCGCGGTCGACCGCCAGCGCCGCATCGTGCGGACCAACCTGGCGGCGGGGGCGCTGCTGGGCCCGGTCGGCGCCGAGCGCGACCTGTCGACGGTGTTGCGCTATCCCCAGCTCCTCTCGGCCGTCGATGCCCTGCTCGTGACCGGTGCCGACGGCAACTTCGCCGGCGCCGACCAGAGCGCCGTCGAGTTCGTGCTGGCGGGACCGCCCGAGATCGACGTCGTGGCCCATCTGCGGCGCCTGCCGCGCGCCGCCGCCGACGGTTCGCTGGCGCTGATCGTGCTGCACGACACCACGGCGCAGCGTCGGGCCGAACGGATGCGCGCCGATTTCGTCGCCAACGCCAGCCATGAGCTCAAGACGCCGATCGCGGGCCTCGCTGGCTTCATCGAAACCCTGCGCGGCCCCGCTCGTGACGACACCGACGCACGCGAGCGTTTCCTCGGCATCATGGCCGAGCAGGCCGACCGCATGCGCCGGCTGGTCGACGATCTCCTGATGCTGTCGCGCATCGAACAGCACGAGCATGCGCGGCCCGACCGCGAAATCGATCTCGAGTCGGTACTGCGCGGCGTGCTCGACCTGCTCCAGCTCAAGGCTTCCGCGCGCAACGTCGGCATCGAACTCGCCGTCGCCGCCGGCCTGCCCAGGGCGGTGGGCGACCACGACGAACTCACCATCGTGTTCCAGAACCTGATCGACAATGCCCTGAAGTACGCCAAGCCCGCGACCGTGGTGCGGGTGACGGCGGACCAGGTCGGTCCCGGCCGCGTCGCCGTGGCGGTGAGCGACGAGGGCGACGGCATCCCGGCGGCCCACCTGCCGCGCCTCACCGAGCGCTTCTACCGCGTCGACACCGCCCGCTCGCGCCAGCTCGGCGGCACCGGCCTCGGCCTTGCCATCGTCAAGCACGTGGTGAACCGCCACCGCGGCCGCCTCGACATCCAGAGCACCCCCGGCAAGGGCTCGACCTTTACCGTGACCTTGCCCGCCGCCGGGTGAGTTTCTGAACACGAGTGGTGGGCCCAACTTTGCGAAAAGGGGCCAACTCAGCTCCTCAAAAGTCAGCTCTCCAACCGCCGGAGAGCCAGCAAATCCAAGCTTTTCGCGCGCCGGGCGGGCCCACCTGAACACAGGGAGTGTTGGGCCCCAAGTTGGGCCCAGACCTGTCCGTCCTTCGAGGGGCGGACGTTGTTTCGTTCCTTCGTTGCGGCCGTCGGGTCGATCGTTCCCGGTGCGCCGGTGGGCCGGCGACGTTGGTGCCTCCGCGACGGCCGTCGGGAAGGCGGGCTTGTTGTTTTGTCTGTCCATGGGTCAGGACCCACGGCGGCGACCTTGCGTTCTGGGACGCGAACCCGCTGGCGACTGCAGGAGGTCTTTGCCGGAATGAAAAAGGCCGGCGCCCGCATTCACATGCCAAGCGCCAACCTGACAGAAATATACCCTAAAACCTGCGCAATCTGCAAGTTTAAGTTTGTGGATAGAATCATCCCCTACCGCCCATGGTGCACCTGCGAAGCATAACCAAACTGACACCGTTCGTTCACATGCCTCGCCTAGCGTCGGTTCTCCTGTTTCGAGGGAGTACCCGCCATGATCCTGCGTCGCCGTCATCTCATTGCCGCATCAGGCCGTGCCGCCGCGGCCACGGCCCTGCCCCGGATCGCCATCGGCCAGACCGACCGCCGTCCCAGCATCACCATTGCGGTGCAGCAGATCGCCAACAGCGCGGCGCTGGAGCCCCTGCGTGAACAGTCCAACGTCGGTCAGCGCGCGTTCTCCTTCATCTTCGAGCGCCTGATCTCACAGAACCTGCTCGGCAAGCTCGAGGAGGTGCCGGGTCTGGCCGAGAGCTGGAAGCGGATCGACGAGCGCACGGTCGAATTCGTCCTGCGCAAGGGCGTTCGCTTCCACAATGGCGATGAGATGACGGCCGACGATGTCGTCTTCACCTTCAGCCGCGAACGCATGTTCGGCCCCGAGTACGACATCGGCAGCAGCAAGACGCTGTTCACGTCGGTGCTGATCCGCGACTCGGTCGAAGGCAAGAACCTGCCCCCGGAAGTGCCGGCCGTCGCCAAGCGCCTGTTTCCGGCGCTCGAGAAGGTCGAGGCAATCGACAAGTACACGGTGCGCTTCACCAACCGCACGCCCGACGTCACGCTCGAAGGCCGCATCGGCCGGATGGGCAGCGACATCATCTCGCGCCGCGCCTTCAGCGAGGCCAAGACCTGGCTCGACTGGGCACGGGCGCCGGTGTCGACCGGTCCCTACAAGGTGCGCGAATTCCTGACCGATCGCTCGCTGATGCTGGATGCGCACGAAGACTATTGGGGCGGCCAGCCGCCGCTCAAGAGCATTCGCCTGGTCGTGGTGCCCGAGGTGGCGACCCGCATCAACGGCCTGCTGGCCGGTCAGTTCGACTTCATCTGCGACGTGCCGCCCGACCAGATCCCGGGCATCGAGAAGAACCCCAAGTTCGAGGTGCTAGGCAGCACCATCGTCAATCATCGCATCACGGTGTTCGACAAGAACCACCCCAAGCTCATCGATCCCCGCGTCCGCCAGGCCTTCACCCATGCCATCGACCGTCAGGCGATCGTGGAAAGCCTGTGGTCGGGCCGGACCCGCGTTCCCGCCGGCCTGCAGTGGGAGTTCTACGGCCCGATGTTCGTGGAGGGCTGGACGGTGCCGGAGTACGACGTCGCCAAGGCCAAGGCACTGCTCAAGGCCGCCAACTACAAGGGCGATCCGATCCCCTATCGCCTGACCAACAACTACTACACCAACCAGGTCGCGACCGCGCAGGTGCTGGTCGAGATGTGGCGCCTGGCCGGCCTCAACGTCCAGATCGAGATGAAGGAGAACTGGCAGCAGATCTTCGAGGCCAACGGCCAGCGCGCCGTGCGCGACTGGTCGAACAGCGCCGGCTTCAACGATCCGATCTCCTCGATCGTCGCCCAGCACGGCCCGCAAGGCCAGCAGCAGCAAGTGGGCGAATGGACCAACGAGGAAATGAACAAGCTTTCCGTCGCCATGGAGGTCGAGACCGACATCCAGAAGCGCAAGGCGATGTTCAAGCGCATGCTCGAGATCTGCGAGCGCGAGGACCCCGCCTACACGGTGCTGCACCAGAACGCGACCTTCACCGCCAAGCGTAAGGACATCAAGTGGAAGGCCTCGCCGTCCTTCGCGATGGAGTTCCGCACGATCAACTTCGCGACCAACTGAGGCGGTCGGCGATGGCCGTGCCCCTGGTCGCGCTACGCGGCCTCACCGTCGATTTCGAGAACGGCGGGCGCACCTCGCGCGCCGTCGATGGCATCGATATCGAGATCGCACCGGGTGAGGCGATGGGCATCGTGGGCGAGTCGGGTTCGGGCAAGAGCGTGACCTGGCTGGCGGCGCTCGGCCTGCTGCCCGGCCGGGCGCGCATCGGCGGCTCGGCCCGCATCGACGGCCAGGAGCTGATCGGCGCGCCGCGGCGCCTGCTCGAAAGCGTGCGCGGCAGCCGCATCGCCATGATCTTCCAGGACCCGTCGAGCTGTCTCAATCCGGTGCATCGCATCGGCTGGCAGCTCGGCGAGGCGCTCAAGCTCCATCGCGGCCTCAGCGGTGCCGCCGTCGACGCCGAGGCCCTGCGGCTGCTCGACCAGGTCGGCATCGCCGACGCCCGCCGCCGGCTTTCGGACTATCCGCACCAGCTCTCCGGCGGGCTGAACCAGCGCGTCATGATCGCCATGGCGCTGGCGGGCGGCCCCGACCTGCTGATCGCCGACGAGCCGACGACGGCGCTCGACGCCACCATCCAGGCACAGATCCTGGCGCTGCTCGGCAGCATCCGCCGCGATACCGGCATGGCGATGGTGCTGATCAGCCACGATCTCGGCGTGGTCGCCGAGAACGTCGATCGGGTGGCGGTGATGTACGCCGGCCGACTGGTCGAGGAAGCACTGGGCGCGGACCTGTTTGCCGGTGCACGCCATCCCTACACGCAAGGCCTGCTGGCGGCACTGCCCGCGCTCACCGGCCCGCGCCGGCGGCTGGCAGCCATTCCCGGCACGGTGCCCGATCCGTGGAACGTGCCGGCCGGTTGCCGCTTCGCCCCCCGTTGCCCGATCGCCGAGAAACGCTGCAGCACCGAGCCGCCGCCCGTTCACCGCGTCGGCCTGCTGCACCGCGCGGTGTGCCATCGCCAGGTCGAAGCAGGCTTCTCGGTATGGTCGCTGCCGCGAGCTGCTGAATGAGGACCGCCAAATGAGAGCGGGCGAATGAGCGGGTTGCTCGAAGTCACCGACCTCCGCCGTTACTACAAGGTCCGGGCCGGTCGTGGCCCTTTCGCCGCCAAGGCTCTTCTGCGCGCGGTCGACGGCGTGTCGTTTCGCATCGAGGCCGGCCGCACCCTGGGATTGGTGGGCGAGTCGGGTTGCGGCAAGTCGACGACCGGCAAGCTCGCCCTCGGCCTGATCGAGCCGACCTCCGGCACCGTGAACTATGCCGGCGCCGCCATGCCGCCAACCGGCGGGCTCGAGTGGCGGGCGCTCCGCCGGCGGATCCAGATGGTCTACCAGGATCCCCTGGGCGCGCTCGACCGCCGCCTGCCGGTGGGTGCGCAGATCATGGAGCCGCTCGCCATCCACGGCGACGCGACGCCGGCCGAACGCCGCGAGCGCGCGGGCGCGGTCATGGACTCCGTCGGCTTGCAGCCGCACCAGGTCGATCGCTATCCGCACGAACTGTCGGGCGGCCAGCGCCAGAGAGTCGTGCTGGCGCGCGCCCTGATGACCGAGCCCGACCTGCTGATCTGCGACGAGCCGATCTCGGCGCTCGACGTGTCGATCCAGGCGCAGGTGGTGAACCTGCTGCTCGACCTGCAGGATCGCCTGGGCATCGCCTATCTCTTCATCAGCCACGATCTCAGGGTCGTCCGTCAGGTGAGCCACGACGTGGCGGTGATGTATCTCGGCCGCATCGTCGAGCAGGGCGAGGCTGAAAGCCTGTTCGCCCGGCCGGCGCACCCCTACACGCGCGCGCTCGTCTCGGCGATTCCGACCACCGGCGCTGGCCCGCGCCGCGAACGATTGCTGCTGCAGGGCGATCCGCCCAATCCGGTCAACGTTCCGGCAGGCTGCACCTTCCATACGCGCTGTCCGTTCGCCACGGCGCAGTGCCGCAGCGAGGTGCCGCTGCTGCGGACACTCGACGACGGCCGCGAGGTCGCTTGCCATCGCGTCCTCGAGTCAGCCCTGCAGGTCGCCGCCTGATGCTGGCCTTCACCGTCTCCCGCCTGCTGCGCGCCGGCGTCACCATCCTGATCGTGATGACCTTCGCCTTTGTCGTGCTGAGGCTTTCCGGTGATCCGGCGCTGCTCATCATGTCGGTCGACGCGCCGCCCGAGGCGATCAAGGCCTTTCGCCAGGCCTGGGGCCTCGACCGGCCGGTGTGGGATCAGTATCTCACCTATATCGGCCATGCCCTCACCGGCGACTTCGGCAAGTCGATGCGCGATGGCCGGCCGGCCATCGAGCTGGTGATGGAGCGCGTGCCGGCCACGCTCGCCATCACGATGCCGGCGCTGGCGCTCAAAATCGGCCTCGGCATTCCCGCCGGCATCTATGCCGCGCTGCACCGCAACTCCTTCGCCGACCGGGCCACCATGGCGGTCGCGGTCGCGGGCTTCACCATGCCGAGCTTCGTGCTGGCGCTGCTGCTGGTGCTGGTCTTCTCGGTCAATCTCGGCTGGTTGCCGGCCAGCGGTGCCGATTCGCCAATGTATGCCATCCTGCCCATCGTGACGCTGGGTGCCGCGGGGGCCGCCATCATGGCGCGCTTCACGCGGTCGGCGATGCTCGAAGTGCTGGGCCAACCCTATATCCGCGCCGCCTCGGCCAAGGGCGTGAACTGGCGACAGGTGATCACGCGGCACGCGCTGCCCAACGCCGCGATCCCAACCGTCACCATCATCGGCTTCATGATCGGCAGCCTGGTTGCGGGTGCGATCGTGGTCGAAACCGTGTTCGCCTGGCCGGGCATCGGCCGCCTGATGGTCTCCGCCGTCGCCAACCGCGACCTCGCCGTGGTGCAGGCGCTGCTGATGGTGATCGCGGCCTGGATGGTGATGGCCAATTTCGCCGTCGATCTCGCCTATGGCTGGCTCGATCCGCGCGTGCGCGCCAGCGCGAGTCTTTAGATCAATGGCCGTCCTGGAAGCTGCTCCGACCACCGTTGCCCATCGCCGCCTCGCCTTGCCGTCGGTCAGCGTCAGCCTCGCTCTTCTCTGGCTGGCGATGGTGATCGTGATCGCGCTCGGCGCCGACCTGCTGCGGCCCTATTCCATCACTGCCATGGATCTCAAGGCGCGGCTCACCCCGCCGGTGCTGTTCGGCGGCAATTTCGCCCATCCGCTGGGCACCGATGAGCTCGGCCGCGACGTGTTCTCGCGGCTGATGCTCTCGATCCGCATGAGCCTGCTGATCGCCCTGTTCGGCACCCTGATCGCCGCCACGCTCGGCACGGCGCTGGGCTTCCTCGCGGCCCATTTCCGCCGCGGTGTCGAGTCGGTGATCCTGATGGCGATCGACTTCCAGGCCAGCATGCCGTTCATGATCATCGCGCTGTCGGTGCTGGCCTTCTTCGGCAACACGTTGCTGCTGTTCATCGCCCTGATGGGTTTCCATTCGTGGGAGCGCTATGCCCGCATCGCGCGCGGCCTGACGCTCGCCGCCAACGAGCAGGGCTATGCCGCGGCGGTGCGCCAGCTCGGCGCCGGGCCCGGCCGCATCTACGGGCTGCACATCCTGCCCAACATCGCCTCGACCCTGATCGTGTCGATGACGCTCACCTTTCCCGAGATCATCCTGCTGGAAAGCGGCCTGTCGTTCCTCGGCCTCGGCGTACAGCCGCCGCTCACCTCGCTCGGCAACATGGTGGGCTACGGCCGCGAATACATCACGCGTGCACCGTGGATCATGCTGGCGCCGGCCGGCGTGATCGTGCTGACGACACTGTCGATCAGCTTGCTGGGCGACTGGCTGCGCGATCGCCTCGACCCGACGCTCCGCTAGAGAATCGTTTTCCTCCCCATTCAAATGGGGAGGTGGCCCGGAGGGCCGGAGGGGTCTTGACCCCATCGCCCTCGTAAGACGAGGGCACTTCCCCATTTGAATGGGGAAGAGAATGAGGTCGCTTCGGTGGCAGCGTTCTCGCGACGTGGGGATAACGCCGCCACCGAGACCATCGGTGTCACGATAAGTTCACGCAGAGCCCTTCGATCGGTAACACGGCCTGACGATGGTGCGCCCGTTCGCGAGTGCACAAATGTCCTCATCGACCGACCCAGGCGCCGAAGCTTCGTCACGGCGCCAGAGGTGGCTTTCCCTTCTGGCCAAGGCGCCGACCGCACGCCTCGAGGCGTTGTGGAGTGGCCTCGGGCCGGTGCCATCCTACAGCATGCTGCGCCGCCCCGAGATCGGCCTGGTGATGGTTCAGGGCCGCATCTCCGGTAGCGGCGCACCGTTCTGCGCTGGCGAGATGACCGTCACGCGCGCCGCCGTGCGGTTGACGGGCGGTCA
>CAMDOT010000257.1 GCA_945903635.1 Rhizobium sp. Q54
CAGGAGACTGCCTGGACGAACTGCGCTCGACCCTGCTGACCTCAGGATCATCATTCACATCGTTGGTTTCGATTTGGTTCATGCTCGACTTCATCATGAATGCCTCCGGTTGGACAAATCGGTGTCCAAAAAATCCGGGGGCAGCTCAGCGGTAGAAGCCTGTCTAGCCGAAACGCGGAGGAATCACGCTGGCGTGACTGCCAGGCCGCCCACTCCCAGATCGACCGCTCCCAGGCCGACCGTTCCCAGGGCGAAGGCATAGGCGATCGCGACCTCGTCGAGCCGGCTGAAGCGGCCGGAGGAGCCGCCGTGGCCCGCGCCCATGTTGGTGCGCAGGAGGACCGGGCCGCCCGATAGCATGGTGGCCCGCAGCCGTGCGACCCACTTCGCCGGCTCCCAGTAGGTGACGCGCGGATCGGTGAGGCCAGCCATCGCCAGGATCGCGGGATAGTCTTGGGCGGCGACATTGTCGTAGGGCGAGTAGGAGAGGATGTAGCGGAACGCTGCTTCGTCGGTGATCGGGTTGCCCCACTCGGGCCATTCCGGCGGCGTGAGCGGCAGCTTGTCGTCCAGCATGGTGGCGAGCACATCGACGAAGGGCACTTCGGCCACGATGCCGGCGAAGAGCTCGCCGGCGCGATTGGCGATCGCCCCCATCAGCATGCCGCCGGCGCTGCCGCCGTGCCCGACGATGCGCTTGGCGGACGTGTATTTCGCGGTGATCAGCGCGCGACCCGCCGCGGCGAAATCGTCGAAGGTGTTCGTCTTCTTCTCGCGCTTGCCGTCGAGATACCACGACCAGCCCTTGTCGGCGCCGCCGCGGATATGGGCGATGGCATAGACGAAGCCGCGATCGACCAGCGACAGGCGGTTGGCCGAGAAGGAGGCGGGCATGGCCATGCCGTAAGAGCCGTAGCCGTAGAGCAGCAGCGGCGCGCTGCCGTCGCGAACGAGGTCGCGGCGATGCAGGATCGAGACCGGCACCTCGGCGCCGTCGTGCGAGATCGCCGTGATCCGCGTCGTGACATAGGCGGCGGGATCGTGGCCGGAGGGAATCTCCTGGCGCTTCCGCAAGGTGCGTTCGCGACTCACCATGTCGTAGTCGTAGACCTCGGCCGGCGTCGTCATCGACGAATAGGAAAAGCGCATCGTCGTCGTGTCGAACTCGTAGCCACCCACCATATCGAGCGAATAGGCGGTCTCGTCGAAAGCGATGACGTGTTCGCTTCCGTCGCCGAGGTCGCGGATCACGATCGAGGGCAGGGCGTTGGCGCGCTCCAACCGCACGAGGTGGCCGGCGAAGAGTTCGATGCCGAGGATGTAGGTGCCCGGGCGATGCGCGATCAGTTCGCGCCAGTTCGCGCGCTCCGGGGCGGCGAGCGGCGCGGTCACGACACGGAAATCGATGGCATCGCCTGCATTGGTGAGGATGAAGAGCTCGTCACCCCTGTCGGCGACGCTGTAGCGCACGCCGGTTTCTCTTGGAGCGATGAGCCGCGGCGTTGCGTCTGGATCGGACAGATCGATCAGGCTTTGCTCTGACGTGTCGTGATCGCCACCGCCAATGATGCAAAAGCGCCGGCTGGCGCTTTCCTCGATGCGCGTGAACCAGCCGATATTCTTTTCCTCATAGACGAGGACATCGTCGGCTTGCGCGGTGCCCAGCCGGTGACGGTAGACCTTCAGCGGGCGATGGTTGTCGTCGACCTGGACATAAAAGAAGAACGTCGAGTCGAGGCCCCAGACCACGCTGCCGCTGGTCTCGGTCAGGATGTCGGGAAGGTCCTCGCCCATGTCCCAGCGCCTGATACGGATGGTGAAGTACTCGGAGCCGCGCAGGTCGGCGCTCCAGGCTTCGAGCCGGTGGTCCGGCGAATGCCGCGTGCCGCCGAACTTGAAGTAGTCGGAATGCCTGGCCAGCTCGTCGCCGTCGAGGATGGTCTGGAGGCCAACGCCCGTGCGCGGCTTGCGGCCGATCAGCTGATGCTGGCCGCCCTCGCGGTATTTCCACAGATAGGCGAAAGGCCCGTCCGGTGTCGGGACACCGGAATCGGCCTCCTTGATGCGGCCGCGCATCTCCGCGACCAGCGTCTTCTGCAGCGCCTGCATCGGCGCCAGCAGTTCCTCGGCATAGGCGTTCTCGGCCTCGAGATAGGCCCGAATGTCGGGATCGAGCAGCGACGGCTCGCGCAGCACCTCCTGCCACTTCTCGTCCTTCAGCCAGGCATAGTCGTCCGAGACGGTGATGCCATGCAGCGTGCGTTGCGATGGGCGCCGCGGCGCGATCGGCGGCTTCATCAGATGCTCAGTAGTTGCCGGCCTTGGCGGCCACCTTGGCCGGCGCTTCGGCCTTGCCGCCCAGCATGCCGCGCATCTCCGCACCCTTGGTGTCCCACCAGTCGGCCAGGATGCGCACGTCCCAGCCGATGCAGAAATGTTTTACGCCCATTTCGAGATACTTGCCGGCCTGGCTGGGGTCGCGCAGTTCGACGCGCGGATGCAGGCCCATTTTGAGCGCGGTCTCGATGGTCTTCTTCTCGGCCGCCAGCACCTCGGCGTCGTTGTACTGGCCGGTCTTGCCGATGCTCATCGAGAAGTCCGAGGCGCCGAACTGCACCATGTCGATGCCGGGCACCGACAGGACGGCCTCGAGATTGTCCACGCACGACTTCTTCTCGACCATGATGGCGATGACAACTTCGTTCAGCGCATCGACGTAAGCCGGCGTGCCGCCGGTGCGGACGGTGCCGACGTCACGCCGCATGCCGACACCCAGCCGGCCGCGGCCGCGCGCGCCCTTGGCCATCGTCGTCTCGGCACGCACGGCGTCGACCGCGGACTTGGCATCCTCGACCGAGCGGATGTCGGCGAACAGCACGCTCTGGAAGCCCGAGCCGATCGCCCGCATCGCCTGGTGCGTGTACTGCGTCTGCTCGATCTTGATCATGCCCGACATGTTCATCAGCTCGAAGGCACGGCCGAGATTGTCGAGATCGTGCATGGTGAATGGCGCGTATTCGGCGGTGAACTCGACATAGTCGTACTGCTTGGAATGCCCGATCAGCTCGACCAAAGTTGGCCACGCCGACAGGATGTGCGTTCCCACGGTGGGCTTGCCGGTGTTGAGACAGTCACGGAGCGGATTGCGGCTCATGAAATTTCCCCCTGGGGTCCAGTTCGGGCTACTCTCGCATCTTGTGTAGGGGGAGTTCCATGTTTCCGACGAGAGATAAGCTTACAATTTGCTTCGCGCATGCGGCATACCAGATGAAGGCGCGGTTCGATGCCCGGAATACCGGCATCAACAGCTTCCAGGTCCGCAGCTATGACGAGTTCGTGCAACGGGTCGGTGAGGCCGACGTCGTCTCGGTTTCCGGCATGTGGAAGAACGATATCATCCCGCACGCCACCAAGCTGAAGTTCATCCAGTCCATCAGCTCGGGCATGGACCAGTATTCCAAGGAGTTGCTGGGTGCCAAGGGCATCCGCCTGGCGAGTGCTGCCGGCGTCAATGCCCGCGCCGTGGCCGAACATGCCATCGCGCTGATCCTGGCCATCGCGCGGCGCCTGCCCGAGGCGCGCGACAATCAGCACAAGAAGGTCTGGCGCGGCATGATCGGTGACCTCAACGAGCGTGAGGACGAGCTGGGCGGCAAGACGCTGCTGGTGGTCGGCATGGGCCGCATCGGCAGCCACCTCGCCAAGCTCGCCAAGGCCTTCGACATGAAGGTGATTGGCATACGCCGCGATCCCAAGGCCGGCGCCAACGGCGCCGACTCTATCCACGGCATGGCCGACCTGGTGAAGCTCGTGGCCGAGGCCGACTTCGTGGCGCTCACCTGCGCGCTCACACCCGAGACAACGGGCCTGATGAGTGCTGCGGCCTTCGCCGCCATGAAGCCGTCGTCGGTGTTCGTCAACGCGGCGCGCGGCAAGGTGGCCGACGAAGCGGCGCTGATTGCCACCATGAAGGCGGGCAAGATCTGGGCGGCGGCGCTCGACGTTACCGTCGATGAGCCGCTGCCGGCGACCTCGCCCTTGTGGGAGCTACCCAACGTCTTCATCACGCCGCACACGGCGGGCGAGACGCGCGCCTACGAGGACAACGTCATCGACATCCTGATCGAGAATCTCGATCGCCTGTGGCGGGACGAGAAGACGCTGCGCAACCAGGTGCTCTAGGCAAGTGATCTAGGCAAGGGCTCTAGCTCCGACTACTTCTTGTCGTCCTTCTTGTCGGCGGGCTTCTCGCCGATCTTGGGCTCGTCTTTCTTGTCGGTCTCAGCCGGCTTGGCGGCCGGCTGGGCGACAGGTGCCGGCGGGCGCGGCACGGCGACCTTCGGCTCGGCCGGGACCGCCGGCTTCGGCGGCTGGACGGCCGGAGCGGTCACGGGCGCAGGCTGTTGCGGCGTCACGGCCGCACCCTTGTCCGGTGCCTTGTTGTCAGCCGGCGGCGGCGTGCGGGTTTCCGCCGGGCGCGGAGCAGCTGGCGCGGGCTGAGGCTGCGGCGGCGCCACGGCCTTAGGTGCGTCGGCGGGCTTCGCCGGTTCGGCAGGCGTTGCCCGCTGAGCAGGCGCGGCTGGCGGTGTCGCGGGCTTGGCCGGCTCGGCAGGTGTCGCCCGCTGAACAGGCGCGGCTGGCGGTGTTGCAGGCTTGGCCGGCTCGGCAGGCGTTGCCCGTTGGCCAGGTGCGGCCGGCGGTGTCGCAGGCTTGGCCGGCTCGGCAGGCGTCGCCTGCGGGCCCGGCGTCGCGGTCGGTGCGCTCGGCGTCTTGATGTCGTTCGCCGCCGGCGCCTTGGCTTGCGGCGTAGCCGGAGCGGGCGCGGCCGGAGCAGCCTTGCCGTCGTCCTTCAGGACGGGCGGGGCAGCACCTGTACGCGGCACGAGCGGCGGCGCGGTGACCTTGCCCTGAGTCGTGCCAGTGGCATTCGTCGTCGCATTGGTCGTCGGTGCCGGCGTGTTGGGCGCCGTCGCAAGCTTGGGGCCCGGCGCGGCGGGCTTCGGCGTTGCCGCGGGCTTGGCTAGCGTCGGCATGTCGGCGACGGCTGTCTTGGCAACCGGCAGGTTGGCGTTGGCGCCGACCTTGGCCTGGGCTTCCGCCTTGGCCTTGGCATCCGCCTCGGCCTTCGGATCGGCCGCAGGTGCTGGTGCTGGCGTTGCGACCTTGGGGTCAGCCGCCTTCGGATCGGCGGTCTTGGCCGCTGGCGCAGCGGCCGGAGCCACGGCGAGCGATGCCGTCGGCGCGGGCGGTGCTGCCACCGGCGCCACAGGCGCGGCGGCGATCTGCGCCGGCGAGACTTTTAGGGCGGCGCGGGCGACCGGCTGCGAGCCCACGAACACGCTGGATGGGATCACCGTCGTGAAGCGCTGGTTCGCCAGCACGGAGTTCTGTCCGGCTATGTAGGCCTCGCGGCGTTGCGCGCGCTGCCAGCGATCCTCCTGGGCCTGCTGCTGGACCTGGTTGGAGCTGTTGAGGCGGGTGTAGTAGGCGCGGTCGGTGCTGTAGGACGGCACATAGGCCTCGCGCGGTCCGAGCGGGAACCAGCCGACAGGCGCGCTATTTTGCGTGCTGAGCGATGTGCCGCCAAGCAGCGCCTGGACGAGCTGGATTCCGCCGATGAAGTCGACCAGCGCCGGTGCATAGACCGGCTGTGCCTCGCGCTGCGGCGGCACCCAGACCCATCGATCGTTGCGATTGGCCCAACGGCCGTAGTGCGACGGCGCGTAAGCCCAGGGCTGATCGTCGACCCACGTCCAGCCCCACGGCTTCACATAGGACCAGTGACCGTTCTTGTAGGGCTGCCAGCCCGCCGGCGCCGAACGCGGCGTCCAGACGTTGCCGTACTGGCTGTCGTTGCTCCAGCTGCCGTAGGCGTTGAGGTCCTCGTAGCCGGTGATGCCGGACGACAGATATTGCGTCGGCACGTCGTAATTGATCTGGCGATCGCGTGCGGCCCAATAGGTCGGCTGCGCCGGCGGCGCGGTGTTGAGGGTGCGCACCTGCAGGGCGCCGGTATCGCCGAAGATCTCGCCGACCTGGCCCGGATTTACCGTCACGGTCTGGCCGTTGAGACTCTGGATTTGTGCCGCGCCCGAGCGGACACCAAGCCGCGTCGCGTCCTGGGTCGACCCGGCCTCGACGTAATAGTCGCCCTGTTGGCGCAGGTTGACCGTGCCGCGCGGCGTCACGACCTGGTAGGGAATGTTGGGGTTGAGCGAGAACGTCTTGATGTCGACACGGCCCTGCCCGACCTGCAGGCGGGTCTGCTGATCGTCGATCGCCAGCAGGTTGAGCTGGGTGCTGCCGTCCATGCGCACGCGGGTGCCGGCAACGGAAATCTCGCTGCGGGCGTTGGGCTCGGTCCAGATCGAGTCGCCGGAGGTCAGCGGCGTGTTGACGATGGCCGGGCTCCAGCCCGCCTGCTCGTCGTCATGGAAGGAAACCGTGCCTTCGGTGTAGGCGAGGCGTCCCGCTTGCGAGGGCGGATCGTTCAGCGCAAAGGCGGCGTTGGCGAAGGCAACGACGCCCACGGTCGCGCTGAGCGCAACGCGAAATGATTGACCCATGCCATTGCTCCTCGATAGGCTCGTGCGCCCGTCATCCGACGAGGCACGCCAATCAGAAGAACGCTGTTGCGATGCCGCGGTTCCTCACCCGGAACCGAATGCCGTCGCAATCGGGCACAAGGGAGACATTTATGGCCGCAGATCCCAATCGCGTGATCGTCACGGGCGAGAACCCGTTCATCCGTCTCAGCGAAAAGGACGGCGATCCCAATTCCACCGAGGCGAGCTTCTGGCGCATCCTGTTCTGCCCGGCCGGGCCGGGCCACGTGCTCTATCTCAAGAGCGAACTGACGCACGGCCACTGGCGCATCTATTCCGACAACATCGCCATGGCGCGCTGGCTGCAGCAGACCGTGCAGGGGATGCTCAATCCTGAGTTGAAGGACATCTCCATCCCGGTGATCGACGCCGAGTTCGGCCGCTCGGGCGATCCGCGCTATTTCTGGACCGAGCACGTTTCGGCCGCCGATTCGGAAGTGGCGCTCACCTGGTACGATGCCGGCGATCCGCTGCTCATCCACACCAATCCCAACGAGGCCCCCAACCCGCGGCCCTACGGCGTCTGCACCGTGCTGATCCCGGTGATGGGCGCCCGGCTGACCGTGGATGGCGTGCAGGCCAAGGGTCTGCCGTGGAAGCGCGAGCGGGAGGGCCGGCCCTTCAGCACCTGCGCGCTGGCGTTCTCCGAAAGCTGGACCGAAGCCAGGTAGTTTGCTGGGGGCGCGCCAGCCTCTAGACGGGCGCGAAGTCGAACGCCTTCGCGAGGTGCGTATAGCTCTCGCGTCGCACCTCCTCGTCGTGCGTCCAGGTGACGACGGCCATTTCCTGGACGCCGACCTCTGCCGCCAGGTCGCGGATCCGTGTCGCGACCTCGGGGCCGGTACCGACGAACGAGTCCTTGCGGAACTGTTCCATGCGCGCCTGCTCATGGACGGTGAGCGGTACAGCCGCGGCGACATCGGGCGCTTCCAGCGGCACCAGGATGCCCTTGTCGCGGTTGATGCGGGAGAGCGCGCGCGAGGTGAAGTGATACTGCGCCTGCTCCATGGTTTCGGCAGCCAGCGCCCAGACGCAGAGTCCGGCGTGCGGCTCGGGATGGCGGGCGCTCGGCCTGTAAGTCCTCTGGTAGAGATCGATCGCGCGCTTGCCGCCGGCGCCGTCGCTGAAGAACCAGGCATAGCAATAGGGCAGGCCGAACAGGGCCGCGACCTGGGCGCCGTAGTCCGAGCTGCCGAGGATCCAGACCTCCGGCGCCGTGGCGCCCTGTGGGAAGGCCTTTACCGCGGCAAAGGGATGGCGATCGACCAGCGGCTCGTCGTGCACCCAGGCGATCAGGTCGCGCACATCTGAAGGAAAATGCTCGGGCCGTTCGTTGGCCGCG
>CAMDOT010000258.1 GCA_945903635.1 Rhizobium sp. Q54
GGGCGTAGTAGATTGAGCGTAACCGCGAATGTTTCCGCGGCCGAAGTGTGACGCCACGACGCGACGCGACGAGGCGCTGCGATCAGCGACGGCGAAAGAGCGTCTCTCGGAAAGGTTTTATCTGACAGGGTGGCCAAAGAGGCCACGACGAAATTGCCCAAGCACGTCTGCTCCGGGTCAGGTTCAGGCTCGGGAGCGTGAGCCCGCTTAGGTCCGCTCATCCCGCAGAGCGGACATAGGCGCGCCGTCGATGCGAGCGCCACGAGCTTCTGGAGAGCGACAGAGCTTGTGGAGTTAACACGAGCGCAACGCCGTTTATCGGCTCTCTCGATCGGTCAGTCGGCGTCGGTCAGGCCGCGCGACAGGCAATCCATCAGCGCCTGCGCGGTCTTCCCTGCCCAGAGGTGGCAGCGCTCGATCATGCGCTGGCAGCGGCCGGCATCGAGGCCCTCGCAGCGCTTTGATGCCTCCGCCGAGATCCGGGTGAATTCCTTTTCGTTCTGGGCGCGGGCGAACACATGCGTCGGCCCTGGCGGCAGCGTGCGTCCGGAGGCGCGGTCGAGCTTGCGATAGGCCTCGAGCGCCTCGGCGGTGCCGGTGACCTCGCCGGTGAAGTCCAGCGAGCCCGAGCTGGTCGGCAGGCGCACGGCGACGCGGCCGCCCAGACCCGGTCTCCGGATCGAGAGGCCGCATATGTCCGCTCTCGACGACTAGCGGACCGACGCGATTGTAGATGCGAATGCCAGAGCTTCTGAAGAGTGATAGGAGCTTATGGAGTTAGCACGACCGGGGTGGTAGGCAGATCGTACCTTCTGATTTGAGGTCTTTTTTAGCCGAAACTCGCTGATCACCCGCATCGAAGATAGTCGGTCGGTCTTGGGACAAATTTGGGACACTGAGTTCTGAATTGATCCGCATTGATCGGCATCGATCCGCACCGTTTCGCATTGATAAATTTAGAGATCTACCGAGAATCACCATGATATCAATGGCCCGAAATCGCCCTTGAAAACTGGCGTGGCGGCAACTCACCGTAGGGTAGAATCATGACATCGGCCCCACCACGCTGTTGACCGGACGGCGTGAGATCGGCGCCGATGGGTCGCCGGTCGCGGACAAGGCGTCCGGCTCGACCTGCCACCACGTTACCAGCGGCGCCGGCCCCGGGGGCGCGCGGAAGCCGACTGCGGCCATGAACTTCCCGTCAAGATCCCGCTGTTCGAACCGCCAGGCAGCCGGATCGTCGGCAATGTCCTTGAAGCGGATGGCGGGCGGGAAGACCTGGAACCAGAAGCCGTCCAGCTCCTGAGTCAGACCGAGGCCGGTCGCCTTGATGAACGCTTCCTTCAGGGTCCACAGCCGGAGGAACCCCTCGCCTTGGCGCGCCTGGGGCAGGCCACTCAGCCATGCGATCTCCTCGGGACAGAAATAGCGGCCGGCGATGGAGAGGTTGATGCTGCGGTCCAGCGGCTCGACATCGAGCCCGTGCTCGAACGGCGCGACCGCCACCGCAACCATGCCCCTCGAGTGCGACAGGTTGAAGTGAGTCCCGGCCGCGGTATCGCCGATGCGGGCCACCGGCTTGCCATGGACGCCGGCCTCGAAATGGAACTCCGCCGCCGGATAACCAGTCGCCGCCGCCAGAGCGCGTCGTGCCAGGACATGAGCCGCGACGTATTCGACCCGATTGCGCGGGAACACGAAGCGGGCGGCTCTCGCGCGCTCGGATTCGTTCAGCACGGAGGCCCAGGGGGCGACGGATGCCTCCTCGAGGCCATCCACCCGCATAACCCAGATCTCGACGTCGCGCCTCAATCGCGCGAGGCCATGGAACGGCGGACAACGGCAAGAACATGGGTCACGAACATGAGCCCTCCGGCTATCAGCAGCCAATGCAAATAGTGAAGGTCCGGCGTGGCCTCCTCGAACCAATGTAGCGGTTCGATGATGTACGAGATCAGCCCGCCGCCATGAGCATAGGACTCGAGGTGATCTGCGTATTCGTCGGTCACCAACCCCAGGAGCGCCAATCCCACCATCGCAATGGAGCCGTGCCGCAGCACGTTCAGCAGCGAGAGCTTGACCCTGGTGAGGCCGCCCGCCATGCCACGGAGCCGCAGAGCCTGCTGTCGGATCTGCGGCAGGAGCAGGACCTGCATGTCGCCGCTCAGCCTGGACATCTGTCCGAGCGTCGCCTGCAACGACTCCACCCGACCGCGCAAACTGCTCCGCCGTCTGTGCCGGTCACGGAAGTATGCCTTGTACAGGCGCATGAAATTGCCGTCGGGCGAAAGCACCTGGAGCGAGGCGTCGAGCGTGCCGAGGGCGCGCCCGACGCGCAGCAGCGCCCAGGTCGGAGCCACCTTGTGCACGGCCATCAGCCGCGCCATGTCGACCGAGGCCGACGCCATCGAGCGCTCCGCATAGGGCAGCGTCACCAGCTGGCTCCGTGCCTCCCATTGTCGGATGATGTCGGCCAAGCCGGTGCGCAGCTTCGCCACGCCGAAGGCGGGTACGCTTGAGCTCATGAGCAGCATGTAGTCGGCCGCGCGCTCATAGTCGCCCATGGCGATCGAGTTGTTCATCTCGCGATAGGCAAGCCAAGCCTGTAGAGGCATTTGCCCGACAGTGCCGAAATCGATCAGCGCGATGCGATTATCCGCCAGCAGGATGATGTTCCCGGGATGCAGGTCGCCGTGGAACTGATTGTCCTCGAGGATTTGCCGCATCGTCGTGGTCAACAGCAGGCGCGCCACCCGACCCGGGTCGACGCCGTTCCGGCGCTCCCAGGCCAGCACGGCGCTGAAGTTCTCGCGCCGCTGCCGGATGTATTCCGACATCAGCACGCCCGGAATTTCCTCCATCACCAGAACGCGCCGTCCGCTGAGTCGCGGAAAGACTCGCGGCACGATCACGCCGTGTGACTTCAACCTCTTGCGCATCCGATGCAGGTTGAGCACCTCGTGCGAGTAGTCGGTCTCCTCCCGCAGCAGGTTGCTCAGTTCCCGGAGCCCTTCGTCCAGATTCAGCCGCCCCCCCTGGCCGAGTATGTTGATCAGGGTCACCAGGACGCGGAGCAGCCGAAGGTCGCTCTCGAAGGATTGCCGCACGTCCGGACGCATGATCTTGACCACCACCGCACGATCGCCATCGAGCAGGATGCCGCGATGCACCTGGCAGATCGAAGCGGCGGCGAAGGGCTGCGCCTCGATCCGGGCAAACACACGGGTGATCGGCGCGCCGAGGTCGTCCGCCAGGACGTCCATCGCGATGTCGCTCGGAAAGCCGCGCATTTCATACTGCAGTGCCGCCAATTCGCGGCACATGGCATCGGACAGGATATCGGTCTTGAGCGACAGGAGCTGACCGAGCTTGATCCACATGCCGCTCAGGCGCTCGAACAACTGTCGTGCCTTCCGCGCGTCGGCCTGCTCGTCGAACCGGCCAGTCAACCTGGTGAGCAGGCGACCGAGGAAAAAGGCGACAATCAGAGCCAGGCTCCACGCACCGCGCCACCATGGCCGCCGTGGCACAGGGATAATTTCGATGGCTCGCCGCTCCTGCTCCGCCATCAGTGGCGTGGGGATCAGGTCGCGCAAGTTCGCCGCATACCGCTTCGGCGGATCCGACAGCAATTCCGTGGCGTCGTCGAGACGTGTCCGATCGTCGTCAGCGCGGGGGCCCAGCACGACGGCGCGACCGCCGGGCACCAGGACGCGACGGGTCATGTGCGTGCCTCCGCGTCGGCGGCAGGCTTGTCGAACTGGCCGTGCAGCAACCGGCGAGACTCCTCGTCGCTGGGCGGACTCGTGAGCGGCGGCCGATTGCGCTTGCTCATCAATGTATAGGTCGCAGGCACGACATAGAGTGCCAGCAGCGTGCCGACGATCATGCCGCCGATGAGGACGACCCCGATCTGGTAGCGGCTGTTGGAACCGGAACCGCTGTTGTAGATCAGTGGCGCTGCGCCGACTACCATCGCTGCCGTCGTCATAAGGATCGGCCGAAGCCGCGCCGTCGCGGACTCGACCACGGCCGTACGGATATCGCGCCCTTCCTCACGGAGCTGGTTGGCGAACTCGGTGATCAGAATACCCTGTTTGGCGACGAGGCCGACCAGCGTGATCAGACCGATGCTGCTGTAAAGGTTCAGGCTGCCGCCGAAAACCTTCAGCCCGAGCAAGCTCCCGAATACGGCAAACGGAACCACCAGCAGCACGATGAATGGATCGCGGAAGCTCTCGAACTGCGCTGCCAGGAAGCCGTAGATGAAGACGAAGGACAGCAGGAACACCAGACCGGCCGCCACATTGGCCTGCCTGAGCTGGCGCGAGGCGCCGTCCCAGTCGATGCTCATGCCGGCCGGCAGGGTGTCCTTCGAAATCCTCTCCAGATCGTCCAGCACCTGCCCGAGCGAACGCCCCGCCTCTATGCCTCCCGACAGCGTCGCCGACCGCTGGCCTTCAAAGTGCTCGAGCTGGTCGGCGCCGACGGATCTCCGTATCGAGATCAGCCGGCTGAGCGGGATGAGAGTCCCGTCTTTCGTTCGCACCCTAAGGATCTCGATGCTGTCGCTTCTGTCGGCGAAGCGGTCTCCCAGATCCATGATGACGTTGTACGTCCGCGTGCCATAGGTGAAGGTGCTCACCTTGAAACCGCCGATCGCGGTCGCGACCGCGTTGGCCACGGTCGCGAGATCGGCACCGACATCGCCTGCCCGGTCTCTGTCGACCTCGATCTCGAGCCGCTGGCTGGTGAAGCGCAGGTTGGATTGCGGGTTGGTTACGCCGGCACCTTGGCCGATCTTCTGCAACAGCATGTCCATGCCGGCCGCCAGGTCGGCGTAGCTGCCGGTCGTCCTGACCACCATCTGCACCGGCAATTGTCCGCCGCCGGAGAGAACGCCGGGATCGACGACGTCGACGTCGAGGCCCGGGATGTCCTTGAGGCTCGGCTCGATCCCGGCTCCGATCTGGGTCGCGTCGCGCTTGCGCTGGCTCGCCGGCTTCAGGACCAGGATGGCCAGGCCGGAACGCGGATCGGGGTTGCCCAGCATGACCAGAGAGTTGGATTTTTCAGGCACGGCATCGAGAATCGCCGAGATCGTCTTGCCTCTTTCCGCAAGCGCCTCATAGGTGGAGCTGGGCGGCCCGGCGAACCGCGCGAACACATAGCCCTGGTCCTCGACCGGCGCCATCTCGCCCGGCAGGGTGCCGCTGGCGCCGACGGCAAGCACGCCGATCGAGACCATCAATGCGTAGACCAGCCAGCGCATGGTCAGCATCAGCTCGAGCGAGCGCCGGAATGCGCTGGTGAACCGATCCATCAGGGTCGGCCCCCTGCGCGAGCGCGGATCATGCGCCTTCAGCATGCGCGAACACATCATCGGCGACAGCGTTCGCGAGATGAATCCCGAGATCAGCACCGCCGCCGCCAGCGTGAAGGCAAATTCGGAGAACAGCTTGCCCATCAGGCCGGGAAGGAAGCCGATCGGCAGATAGACTGACGCCAGCGTCAGCGTCGTCGCGATCACGGCGAAACCGATCTCCCGGCTGCCGACGAATGACGCGGTCATCGGCGACAGACCGCGGACGATGTGGCGCTGCACGTTCTCCACGTCGACGATCGCGTCGTCGACCACGAGGCCGACGGCGAGCACGATGGCGAGTAGCGAGAATGTGTTCAGGCTGTATCCCATCAGCGCCATGAACGCGAGGGTGCCGATCAGCGACAGCGGGATCGTGACGACGGTCACCAAGGCGCCACGGATCGAGCCCAGGAACAGGAAGATGACGACGATCACGAGGATGACTGCGTCACGCAGTGCATCGAACACCTCGACGACGGATTCCTTGATGAAGATCGAGCCGTCGAAGGCGACGGCGAGGGTGACGTCCGTCGGCAGCACCGCGCGCAGACCCGGTAGCTCCCGCTTCACCAGATCGGCCACGGTGAGCGCATTCGCCGAGGGCTGCCTTATTATTCCGACGGCGAGACCCGGTTTGCCATCGATCAGCACGCCGGTGTTCGTATTGTCCGCGCCGACCACCACCTCGGCGACGTCCGACAGGCGCACCAGCGCTTCGTTCTTGGCGCGCAGCACGATGTTCTTGAAGCCCTCCAGATTGACGGCGGAGGTGTTGGCGATCACATCGACTCGCGTTCCGGCCTGCTTGATCGAGCCGACCGGGATCTTGGCATTGCCGGCGATCAGCGCCAGACGGACGTCGTCGTTGGTCATCGAGTAGGCGGCGAGCTTGACCGGATCGACCTTGATGCGGATCGCGTATTTGCGCTCGCCGAGCAGGGTCAGTTGGGCAACGCCCTCGATCGCCGAAAGCGGCGTGCGCATAACCGTGTCATAGAGTTCGGTCAGCTCCAGCTCCGAACGGCTGGCGCTGTTCAAGGACAGGTACAGGACCGGGATGGCGTCGGTGCTGAGCTGCATCACTGTGGGCGGCAGGGCGTCGGCGGGGAGCAGGTTGCGTACCTGTTCGACCTTGGTGCGAACCTCGACGGCCGGGGACTTCGCCATCCCTTCGCCTTTGAAGCTGATCTTGACCGTGCTGAGCCCGGCGATGCTGGTCGATGACAGCGTGTCGATGCCGTCGATCGTCGCGACGGCCTGTTCGATCGGGGTCGATATCTGGGTCTCGATCAGCTCCGGCGAGGCGCCGGCCATCACCGTGGTGACCGTGACGAACGGAACCTCGAAGGCCGGCAGTTCGCGCATCTGCAGCTTGGTCAAGCCATAGAGGCCGAGAATGGCCATGATGACATTGATCACAATGGCGAAGACGGGCCGCCGGATGAAGAAATCGGAGAGTCCCAAGGCGCCGGTTCCTAGTGCTCGGGTTGCAGCACTCGGGCCCCGGCGGAACGCGCCACCTGGCTCGACGTCGCCTGGTGCCTTCGCATCAGGCTGCAACGCGGCGCCTCAGGCTCCGTCGTACTCGATGTCGTCCATGATAGTGATGGCACGTCTCCGGACACGCTCGATGGGACCGCCGTCCCCGGCAATACGATCACTGCCGTCATGGCCGAGCACTTGGCGTCCGATGGTCCACTAGGAGCCCGCAATCTTCACTGGCGTACCGTGGCGTACACGAAACCGCCCCTCAGTGACTACCACATCACCGGATTTGACGCCCGAGAGAACCTCGAGCTTGCCCTCATGTGCGAGGCCGAGCTCGACCTTCACCCGCTCCGCCTTGCCTCCGGCGATCCGATAGACGTAGGTGCCGGAGAGCTCATGAACCACGGCATCCAACGGCACCAGCAACGCGTTCGGTTGCTCGCTCAGAGTCAGCACGATGCTGACGAACAGGCCGGGTCGCAGGATACCTTCGGTATTGGGAATCTCCCCGCGGAGACCGATGCTGTGCGTGACAGGATCGATCACCGGGTCGATGAACGTCACCTTGCCATCGGCCACATGCTTGTTCTCGATGCTGTGGACATCGATGGAAGCGCCGACCTTGACTCGGTCGAACATCGACTCGGGCACCTTGAAGTCGACTAGCAGCGTGTCGAACTGGCGCAATACGGTGATCACGTCGCCCGGAGACACATAGGCGCCGACCGCATATGAGATGCGCCCGATCTGGCCGTCGAAGGGCGCGGTGAACTGACGGTTGTCCAGCGCTGCGGTACTCTTCGCCGCCACGGACCGGGCCGCGGCGATCTGGGCGAGTGCCTCTTCGAGTTTGGCCCTCGCGCCAAATCCGCGATCGGTCAGCTCCTTCAGGCGATCGTATCTGTCGATATTCAGCTTGAGCTGCGCCTGGGCATCGGCGAGCGCCGCGCGCTCGGTGGTCGAGTCGATGACCAGCAGCACCTGGCCCTTCTTGACCCGGCTGCCTTCGGGCACTGGCAGCGACAGGAGGTAGCCGGGCTGCGGCG
>CAMDOT010000259.1 GCA_945903635.1 Rhizobium sp. Q54
GTGATCGGCTTGCCGTCGATCGCGATACCGCCCCCCACACCGGTGCCCAGGATCACGCCGAACACGATCTTGCAGCCTGCAGCTGCGCCATCTGCGGCCTCAGAGACGGTAAAGCAGTTGGCGTCATTGGCCATCCGCACTTCCCGGCCGAGCGCGCGCTCGATGTCGCGGTGCAGCGGCCGGCCGTTGAGGTGGGTTGAATTGGCGTTCTTGATCAGGCTGGTAGCCGGCGAGATCGCGCCAGGCGTGGCAATTCCCACCGAACACTGCGTGGCGACCTGCCGCTCCAGTTCGCGCACGATGTTGACGATCGCCCCGACATTGTCGTCGTAGGAGCCCTGCGGCGTCGGCACGCGCAGCCGCGCGCGCTCTGTGCCGTCACGGCCCAGCACGATGCCTTCGATTTTGGTGCCGCCGAGGTCGATGCCGATCCGCATGAGTCCTACTTGGGCGTTGCTGGGAGGAACTTGAACGGTTCGGACGGCTTGAAGTTGCTGGAAACCTCGCCGGAGAAGACCTCGCCATTCTGGATCGTGAGCTTCTTGACGGGCGCCCCGGGCTTGAGGTCGAGCTTGGCGAGCGAGATCCAGAAGGTGTTCGGACGGGTGGCCGAGTCGAAGTAGTAGACGAGGTTCTTCTGGTCCGAGACGGTGCGCCAGAGAGTCGAGGAGATGTTGGGCTCGTTGGGCGTGGTCATGCCCAGGGGAACGCTGACGGCACGCTGCACGCTCATGACGCTGGCCACCGCCTGGTAGGCGAAGGACTGGTCCGGAACGCTCTTGATGAAGTTCTGGTCGATCTTCTTGGGGATCGCACTCAACAGGAACGATGCCCGCACGAACCGGTCGGCGGCACGGGCGGTGCCGGGCAGGAAGGTGGTGCCGCCAATGCCCTTCCAATAGTCGTTGAGGACCAGCTGCTGATCGTAGCTCGGCGAGTTGGTCATCACGGTGTAGCGCCTGTTGTGATGGATCACGAGCTTGCCGCCGATGTACTCGAAGATCGCTGAATCGCCTGACGCGTCGGAGATTGCAAGATGCAGCGCCGCGGGCGAGCCGTCCGGCAGCTCCGGCGCCAGCAGGTTGAACGGCTCCGCGCGCAATGCCTGGACCGCCTCGGCGACCGTGGCGTAGTTGTCGAGCACGAACTGCGGCCAGGCCGCGATGGAAAGGTTGGGTCGGCCCTCGCTCGCCGCGCCGTAGTCGGATTCGGCGAGGTAGAGCATGTTGGCGACCAGGCCCTTTTCGTTCATGCCGTCGGTGCTGCCGACTTCGTAGCCGGAGACCGCGACACTGCCGTATTTCGACGTCCATTCGATGGATTTCGGTCCGGCGGCGCCGTTGCGCTTCAGGCCGGCGGGGAAGATCCACAGATTGGACTGCATGTCCTCCTGCCAATCCATGTTGCGGCCGGTGATGACCGTGTTGTCGGCGCCGACATAGAGGGTGCGTGTGCAGGCGATGGCCGTGCCGATCGCTGATGCCGCGAGCAGGGTGGACGACAGCAGGGCGGCCATGAACTTCGAATGACGTTGCATCACAGTCCTCCCCGTTTCGGTGGTCGGGCGGGTATTCTAGACGGCAAGGGACGAACGGCAATCGACGCTCTATCCTCTGCCGCGGCGGGTACCGGCAGGAGAAGACGCGACGATGGCGAGGGGCGGGGCCAGGAGCGGGACGAGGAGCGGGTCAGGCGGACCGTGGCGAAAGCGCCCGTCGACCATTCTCTGGATGCTGTCGCTCGGCCAGCTCGTCTCGTGGGGCCTCGTCTACTACACCTTCCCTTTGTTCGTCGTGCCGATGACGCAGGAACTCGGCTGGTCGCGCAGCGCCATGTTCGGCGCGCTGTCAGCCGGCCTTCTGGTCGCCGGCCTCTGCTCGATTCCGGTCGGCGCCTGGATCGACCGCGGGCACGGCCGCAAGCTGATGACCGGCGGATCGCTGCTGGCCGCGGTACTGCTGTTCGTCTGGTCGCGCACCGACTCGCTGCCGGTCTTCTACGCGCTGTGGATCGGCCTCGGCGCCTGCCAGGCGGTGATCCTCTACGAGCCCGCTTTCGCCGTGATCACCCGGGTCTATGGACCGCGCTACAAGCAGGCGATCCTGCTGATGACTTTCCTCGGCGGCCTCGCCAGCACCTTCGGCATTCCCTTCACGCAATTGCTGATCGAACGGATCGGCTGGCGCCCCACGCTCGAAGTCCTGGCTGCGATCATCCTGGCCGTCGCCGTCATGCATTGGCTGTTCGTCCCGGGGCCGAAAGACGAGGCCATCCCCATCGCCGCACCGAAGCCGCACGTCGAAGGTGTGCAGAGGAAGAGCCCGCTCGCCGCCGCCGTGCGCGTGCCCGCTTTCTGGGGCCTCGTCGTGGCCTTCGCCGGCTATGGCCTCGCTTTCTCGGCCATGAGCTTCCACCTGATCCCGCTGCTCGACGACCGCGGCGTGCCGATCGCCGTGGTGATGGCCATCGTCGCGCTGATCGGCCCGATGCAGGTCGTGGGCCGCGTGCTGCTGATGGCGGGCCAGCGCCATATCACGACCATCCAGCTCGGCGCGCTGATCTATTTCGCCTTCCCGATCGCGATGACGATGCTGGCGTTGGGCATCAGCGACGTCTACGGCCTGATCCTGTTCGCCATCATCTACGGCGTCGCCAACGGGCTGGTGACCATCCTGCGCGGCATGTCGGTGCCGGAGTTCATCGGCCCCGAAGGCTACGGCGTGGTCTCGGGCGCGCTCACCATGCCGACCAACGTCATGCGCGCGGTCGGCCCGCTCGCCGCCTCGCTCGCCTGGGGCGCCTTCGGCGGCTACACGCCGGTGCTGTGGGGCCTGGCCGGCATTATGCTCGTCGCCGCGATGGGCTTCGCTGCGGCGGCGTGGCTGTCGAAACGCAGCGCCTAGGAGTCGCCTAGAACGCGACAAATTAGAGTTCGTAATCGGGCTCGCCTGCAACGGCCCTGTCGCTGTCTAACCTCCTCATCCGCCTCGTGATTTCGCCGATGCTGGGCCCTGTCGCCTGTCGCATGAACCGCGACATTTCAAGAATCCGTTTCGGCGTTTTCATTCGAGCCTCGTCCGCCTCATTTCCCTTGGGTCGCGTTTCGCCATCTCCGGAATCGCCATCGTTCCGGAGTATAGGAAGAAGTATAGGATAGTCAATAGACGATCAATGCCGGCGACAATCTTATTCGGCCGCCAGCTTCGCCATCTTGGGCTTGAGGTGCTGCACCTTGGGCATCACTTCCTTCGAGAGCAGTTCGAGCGAGTGGCGCCAGGCCTTCGGATTCTCGACGTAGTCGAAGCCGAACACCAGGAGCTGACCGAAGCCGCCTACCTCGTGATAGATCTTCTCGATCTTCTCGATGACGGTCTTGGGTGAGCCGACGATCCAGTTGTGCTTCGCACAGTATTCCGGCGTCACGTCGGAATCGGCCGCGCCCGGGTCGACCTTGAGATATTCGAGGAAGCCGAACTGCGCGAGCAGCGGCAGGAAGTATTCCCGCATCATGCGGCCCATGCTGCTGCCGACCGAAAGCCGCATCGCCTCCTCGTCGGTGTCGGCGACGAAGACCTCGCGCACCATGCGCCACTGATTGCGGTCGGGCGTGCGGCCGGATTTCGCCGCGCCGATCTCGACCGACTCCCAATGGCTGCCGACATAGGCGGGGTTGAGGTTGAGGCTCATCGGGATGTAGCCCTTTTCGCCGGCGAGCTTCAGCGTGTCAGAGCCCTTGGAGAGGCCGGCGACGCCGATCGGCGGATGCGGGCTCTGCAGCGGCTTGATGTGCGGCTTCAGGAACCCGAACATCGTGTCGGGCTTGGTGACGTGCCAGAACTTGCCCTTGTAGTCGAACGGCTCGGGCGAACTCCACAGCTTCAGGATGATGTCGAGCGCCTCGCGGGTCATGTCGCGGTTGACGCCCGTCATGCCATCGACGTTGAACATCGCCCAGTCGCTGGGCAGGCCCGACGCGGCGATGCCGAAGTTGAGCCGGCCGCCCGAGATGTGGTCGAGCATGGCGACGCGGTTCGCGAGCTCGGCGGGGTGATGGTAGGGCAGCAGGAAGCCACCGGGCCCGAGGCGGATGTTCTTGGTCTGCATCAGCGCCTGCGCCACCAGGAGATCGGGCGAGGGATGCGGTTCCCACGGTGCCGTGTGGTGCTCGCCGATCCAGGCCTCGGTGAAGCCCAGCTCATCGAGCCAGCGGATCACCTGGAGGTCCCATTCGTGCCCGTCCTTGAGGGAGCGCTCGGGCGGATGAGACGGCATCGTGAAATATCCGAACTGCATCGTTTCCTCCTGGGTCGTTGTTTTGGGGTTATCGTTTTGGAAATTCGACTACCAACGGGTGGATTGCGCAAGACACTGAAAATGCATGACTGCCGATGGGTCAGACCCGCCCGGCGCGGACCGCGTTCGACAAGATCGTCCTGACGCCAAGACGATGAAAGGGAAGGATGACGAACAGGTATGCCTTGCCGAAGATATTGTGCGGGGTGACCGACGTCGACAGCACCACCCGGCTCGCACCGTGCCCGATCAACTTCCGGACTGATACGCGGAAATCCAGGTGCTTGTCGTTGCCGCCGGTGACGATCTCGGTGTCGTTCTGTCCGAACAGGGTGAAGCGCGCGATCTTCTCGCCGATGGCGTAGGAGGATCTGATCTCGATGGCGTCGAGGTCGGCGGCGGTGGTCGTCTTGAGGCCGAAAGGCGCCACGATCCAGCCGCGCAGGACCAGAAGCCACTTGGCCCAACGCGGATGGTGGGCGAAGAGCGCGAGATAGAGCCCCGTCATGGCGAGATCGTCGTGCCGCAGAGGTGCTTCGTACGAGTCCCAGTAGTAGGATCGGCCGAGATCGTCCAGAAATGCGCTGGCGGGCGGCGTGCTGCGTCGGATGACGGTCATGGCGCAAGTCGACTACCATCGGCCGGCAAGCACAAGAGTTCGAACAAGGGGACGAGGAACTGTGGCAGACGACGTTCTCATCCTCATCGATCAGCAGAAGGCGAAGGAGCACCCCAAGTGGGGGCCGCGGAACAATCGCGGCGCGGAAGCGAACATCGCCCGGCTGTTGGCGGCCTGGCGCGCCCGTGGCGCACCGATCATCCATGTCCGGCATGATTCGACCTATCCCGATTCGCCTTTCAGACCGGGGCAGGAGGGCAATGATTTCAGTCCGTTGACGGCGCCGCTGCCGGGCGAGACGGTGATTGCCAAGCGCGTCACCAGCGCCTTCATCGGCACCGACCTCGAAGCCCGTCTTCAGGTACTGGGCAAGCCGCCGCTCGTCATCTGCGGCTGGCTGCTTGCCAATTCGGTCGAGGCGACGGTCCGGGTCGGCGCCAACCTCGGCTACAAGATCCGGCTGCCGGCCGATGCCTGCTGGTCGTGCGACAAGCTCGACCTCACCGGCCGGTTGTGGCCGGCCGAGGACGTGCATCAGCTCACGCTGGCGCTGCTCAGCAGCGAGTATGCAACTATCGCGACCGTCGACGAGATACTCGTCTAGAGATCTACTCTCGGCGTCCTGATCGTGGCGACGCTGGACGGCATCGCGGCGGAGAATTTTCCCCCTCGCGGCACGCCCGCGGGACAGGCCCCGAGCCTTGGGTGCAGCCGCCGCGGCTCCTAAGTCGTGGACAGTCCCAACAACAACCCCGTCTCAACGCCACGCCAAATAGCGACGTGCGAACAGACACTTAACGACGCCCTGGGCACAGGGCGCGCCAGGGTCCCTGCGAACGAAGAAACCGCGAGACGCGGAAAAGCCCGTCAAATAAGGCTCAACTCGGAGTCGGGCACAACTTCGGGCACACTGTTCGATCCATTCAGGTGCGCCTCGTGAGCGGGCTAGAAGCCCACCGTCATTGGCTTTCCGGCGTGCGGGGAGCCGAAATCGACTCGACCAACTTGTGCCCCAACACAAGCCGGCCCTTCCGGGCGGCTTTTTCATTTCAGGAGCGGAACATGACCAACCCCAAAACACCGGCGGAGATTCTCTATGGAAGTCTTCAGGACAAGATCGGCAGCCCGGCGACCGGATCGTTCGAAGAGCTCAAGGCTCGACGTCGTGGCTACCCACAGGAGCCCGGACCTGACATCGACACGCCCAAGGTCGAGGATCTTCGCGAGTCCTACGACCGCCACAATCCGAGGTATCATCGCTATGATTTCAAGGAGCCTCTCTGCGAGATGACAATGCCAGGTTGTACCGCTGAAGCTGCCTATGCAGCGCTTTTGCGCTTCGCCGTGCCGGGCAATCCAAAAGCCGGGCACGCCATGCGTGAGGGACAGGATGCACCGGCGGGGTTCCTGGGCGTAAGGGCCGGTGATGTGACCATCCATGTGGACGACGAGAGGAAGGCGGTTGTGAACAAGACCAAGGACAATCACCTGTATCACGACGGTTTCGTGCAGCGTCAGATTGTCGTGGAAGGCAATACCGTCTTCATTCGCCACTATGGCGAAGGGGTGAACCGGTCCATGGATCTGGCGCTTCAGAACAAGGTGCTCGCACCAGCGATCTTTCGGGAGTCGATCGGCCAGATGCGCGAGGCGCTTCAGCCATCCGGGCCGCCGTCCGGCAGGTGGCCGCGATACGGGACGCCATGAGAGACGAGGACAACGGCTTGACGCGCGAGCGCGATCGTCGCGTGCAGGGCGGCATCCTGATCGCGTTGGTCGTCGTCGGCGTGGTGGGCGCGTTTCTCCGAGTGGTCGGCTTCCCTGGCGGCTACGGCAGCGGAGCGCCCGAGAGCCAGTCCGTCCTCGAGGTCGAGATTGCCAGGCCCGACTGGCCGCGCTTCGTCGAGGCAACGGATAGGTTTGCAGAGAAGCGAGGCCTGTTCATATTGAAAAGGCCGGCTGGCCCGCTGGTCAACGAGAGCACGTCGACGATTTGGCTCTCCTATCATGGGGACAATGGTCTCCAGATGATCGTCAACATCGTCAAGAAGGGTCAGTTCGTGGTCACCTTCATCGACAAGTATCGGAACGGCGCCGAGCAGATGCTCGAGCGTGCGTTCCGGGCCGATGTGATCGAGGCCGGCGGCTTCCGGCTCCTGCCCTGACGGGCGCTCAGCCGAGCTGGATCCAGGTCGTCTTGATCTGGGTGAACTTGTCGAAGGCGTGCAGCGACTTGTCCCGGCCGTTGCCCGACTGCTTGTACCCGCCGAACGGCGTGGTGATGTCGCCACCGTCGTAGGTGTTGACCCACACCGAACCGGTGCGCAGGCCCTTGGCGAACTTGAAGGCCTTGTTGATGTCCGAGGTGAAGATCGCCGAGGCCAGACCATAAATAGTGTCGTTGGCGACGGCGAGCGCCTGCTCGGCATCCTTGACCGGGATCACCGACAGCACCGGCCCGAAGATCTCCTCCTGGGCGATCTTCATCTTGTTGTCGACGTTGTCGAACACGGTGGGCTCGATGAACGAGCCGGCGTTGTCGATATGGACCTGCTTGCCGCCCATGGCGAGCTTGGCGCCTTCCTTCTGGCCGGCGTCGATATAGCCCATGACGCGCTTGGTCTGGGTCTCGTCAACCATGGCGCCCATCTGCGTCTTGGGATCGAGCGGGTCGCCCGGCATCATCTTCTGGCCGATCGCCATCACCTTGGCGAGGAAGCTGTCCTTGATCGAGTCCTCGACGATCAGGCGCGAGCCGGCGGTGCAGACCTCGCCCTGGTTGAACCAGATGCCGAAGGCGGTGCGGCGCGCGGCGATGTCGAGGTTGGGCGCGTCGGCCAGCACGATGTTGGGCGACTTGCCGCCGC
>CAMDOT010000260.1 GCA_945903635.1 Rhizobium sp. Q54
GCGTGAATATATTCGACACTCCACACTCGATCTGAATCTTGAGCGCGCAGGATGCGCGCGGTCCGGAAGATTCATGATCTGCTGGACCGCGAGCGTCCCGCTCGCTCATACCGACATCGAATAAATTCACACCCTCTGGAGTGGCGCGCGCCCAGCAACTCACCGCAGCTTGAACACCAGCTTGCCTTTGAGGTGGCGAGCCTTGCTGATCTGCACAGCCTCCACCGCGTCGGCCAGGCCGAACAGCCGGACCGGGGGCGGGCGGACGGCGCCGATGCGGACGAGCTCGGCCACGCGTTCGAGCGGCGCCCGCGCGCGGCCGACGGCCGGCCGCAGGGAAATCACGTCGGGGCGATCTGGCTTCGGCGCCTGCGCGCCCGAGGCGATGAAGGCCGCGCGTCCGCCCGGCTTCAGCACTGCGAAGGACTGCATGGCGACGTCGCCGCCCACGGTCTCGAACACCGCGTCGATATTGTTCACGACCTTCCGGAAGTCGGTCGCGTTGTAGTCGATCGCCTGGTCGGCGCCGAGCTCGCGCATCCAGGCGAGGTTGCCGGCGCTGGCGGTGGTGATGACATGGGCGCCGAGATGCTTGGCGAGCTGGATGGCGAAGCTTGCCACGCCGCCCGCGCCGCCCTGGATCAGGATGGTCTCGCCCGATTTCAGCTTTATCGAATCCTCGATCGCGCGGATCGCGGTGAGGCCAGTGAGGGCAAGCGCGGTCGCGTCGACATGCGACAGGGCGGCCGGCTTCTTGGCGACGATGGCGGCGCCGATGGCGATCTTCTCGCAGTAGGTGCCGTCGCGGCCCGCTTCGAGCACGCCGAATACTTCATCACCGACTTTCAGGTCCGTGACGTCCGAACCCACGGCACTGACCACGCCGGAGAAATCGCGCCCCAGGACGACGGGGAAGCTCGGCTGGGCATACTCGCCGGCGCACACCTTCCAGTCGGCGCCATTGACGCTGGCGGCAAAGACATCGACCACGACCTGGCCCGGCGCGGGCGACGGATCGGGAAGCTCGCCCAGCTTCAGGACCTCGGGTCCGCCGAATTGTTCAATGAAAGCAGCCTTCATGGTGTGCTGGCCTTTGCCGTGGGAGGTGGGAAGCGGTCGTACGGCCGCCATCATAGCCGATGTGACTCAATCTCTTCCCCATTCAAATGGGGAAGTGCCCTCGTCTCACGAGGGCGATGGGGTCATGACCCCTCCGTCCGCTTCGCGGACACCTCCCCATTTGAATGGGGAGGCGAGCGATGAATGCGTTTCAGGTCAGCAGGCGTCCGATCGCCCAGCCGGACGCCACTACGGCAGCGGCGAGGGCAGCTGCGGGGATCGCCAGGGCAACGAGGGGATGGATGTTGTTCAGCCGACGGAAGAAGTTGCACAGGAATCCGACCGCGACCTGCGGCGGCGTCTTGGGGCTCTTGGAATATTCCATCGCCGCCTTCACGACGTAGAACACGCCGGTGTTGGCGGCGAGGGCGACCTTTCCCAGGAAAGCGCCATTGCGCGGCGTGATCAGGTAGTTGCACTTGAGGAGGATGCGCTGGCGATCGGCGGGATTGTATTGTCCTTCCACCCAATGCAACTCGCGGTGAAAATCCAGCAGGCCGAAATCGTAGGTCTCGAACGCTTTCTCGACGCTCGAGTCGCGGAACACGACCTTGTAGGTCGCGTCCGACTGCAGGTAGATCAGGGCACGCACCACCACGCTCCCCGACAGGAAGCGCAGGTTGCCGTCGTAGTGCTTGTCGAAGAGGCCCTGATCGCCACCGCGGTCCTTGTTGTAGTGGGAGACGTAGAGTTCGTCGGTGTGCTTCATCGGCGCGATGACGCTGCCCGCGGGGAACTGGCGCGCGATCAGGGAGCGGATGAGCGGGCCGTCGCGCAGGCGGTCGACCTGTTCGATCACCGGCTCCGGCAGGGTGCGGACGTAGACATGCTTCGACGGTCGCTGCCGCAGCTCCTTGCGATACTGATCCTCGACCCATCGCACGAGGCGATCGATCGTGGCCCGGTCGGCGCGGTCGTCGAACCGGCCGAGCGTCGCGCGAAAGAGGCGCGCGGCCGGGGCCTGCGGTTCGGTGCGGGTGTCCTGGTCCGCCCAGTTCAGCATGCTGTTCATGATTCTCTCCTTGCGGTTTCTGGCGCCGCGATTTCCGGCGCGTAGCAGCGATAGAGGATCCCGGCGCAGGCGACGGCCACCGCCGTCAGCATCACGCCCATCAGCGTGATCGGCAGCACCGCGAAGGTGATCCCCAGCAGGACGCTTGCGAAGACGAGGCCGCCACCGATGCGCATGGCGCGAAGTCGCCGCGTGCCCGCCAGCTCCATCGCGAGCAGCCCGATGTTGAGCGCGACATGCAGGCCCGCCAGCGGTCCCCAGGCCCGCGCGAATTCAGGGTTGATCAGCGTGCCGCCGAAAGCCGCGACGTTTCCCAGGATCATCGGATGGGCGATCAGCGAATAGGGAAAGGCGGTGATCCGCTGCGGCGGCAGGCCGCCCACCTCGTGACCGTAATAAGTGCGGTCGACTCCCAGCACCGAAGCGGCGCGGACGTTCAACGCGATGCCGGCGGCAATGACCGTGAGAGAAGCGAAATCGAGCGGGGCGGCGAGATAGACCGAAGCGAGGGCTGCGACCGAGACGGTCTTCATCGCGACGGCATCGCGCTTGAAGACCTCGAACGAAGGTACGCCGAAGGCGACGGCGAGCCAGTAGAGATAGTAATGCCAGAAGCTCAGCAGCCAGATCGCGAGCAGCAAGCTGCGATCGAGCGCGGCCCCGAGCAGGATCGCTACGACGAACAACCCGCAGGCCAGCGTCGAGCCATTGCGCCCGATGACGGTGTGGAGCGATCTAGAACTTTCCGAGGGGACGACCATTCATGGGAGCCGAAGGCTCGAGATCAGGACATGGATAAGGACACGCCGCGGAACGATAACGCCCCTGTGTGTCAGCCACGTTACCTGCTCTCCCCATTCAAGTTGGAATTATATACTTGGCTCCCTCAATATCCGCCTCCCCTTTAGGCGCCGTTATTCAGGCTTTTGGCCAATTACGACATGCAGGGTTTGGCGCCCCATTTGGTGTGGGCTTGTCGTCATGGGCGTCCATTCAGCTTCAATCCCTTCGGCTCTTAGCGCGGATGCGAGAATTTTAGCAATCGGCTGAAGTGGCCCCGTGTCCGCGTCGTCTACTTGGATAGCGACGCCTGACTCCGTGGTAAATCCAACACGTGGTTTCCCTTCTCTTATGAAGGCCGTTTCCGTCGGCCAATCGACCTGCACTAAGCCTGCCGAGGCAAGAGCGCCTTCAATTTGGCCAAGCAGATTGATCGCCTCCTTTGTATTGGAAACAGAAACGTTGAAAGATATTCCGCCAAAACGATTCATCGGAAACGCGACCCGTTTTTGCTGCTCCGGCGATAGAGCGCGGGGCTTTTTGAGCTTCGCTAGTTCCAATTCAGCGGCGGCCGACCGATCTGTCAGTTGGGCGATTTGCAATTGGCGCGCCTTTTCCAGCGTTTCTTTGTATGGGGAGGCAAACTTAATCGCGGCAAATTCGACCGCTAAAGCGATTACCACAGCAAGGAACGCCCAGTGCTCAACGTGGCTCCAAAAGTCCGCCCACCACATAGTATCAGCCTCGGTCATGGGGGCCTCTTGGCTGCTTCTTCTTCGGCGGAAATTCCACAAATGATCCCCCTACCTAATGCGAAAAAGACGTCAACTGTCTCGGAGTTCCCGGCGGAAGTTGTCGCCGGCTTTTTGTGCTCAGAAAACTCGACGAGGCTATCCGGCCGGTTGAGAGTGTGACGCTCCACGCTGTCTTCGTTCAAGCGGAAAGCGAACTCGTCAAGAGGGCATGATTCCCATCGCTCTCGTGAGACGCGGGAAGAAAACGAGTCTACTTCGGATGGGGATGGTTCAAGTCTTGGTGGAAAGCCTCCAGCGCCCTTGCAGCGTGGTTTTGACCGCTTAAACGATCGGCTGCATTCTCCTCGGGTTGGACGCAATGAAGGGTGACGAACATGGGCAGGCTCGACGGCAAGATCGCGGCGGTGACGGGCGGGGCATCGGGGATCGGCGAGGCGACGGTCAGGCGTTTCGCAGCCGAGGGCGCGAGCGTGGCGTTCTGCGATCGGGACGGGGACCGCGGCCAGCGCGTGGCGGCCGAACTCACGGCCGCCGGCGCCAAGGTCGCCTTCACGCAGGCCGACGTCGGGACCGAGGCCGCGTGCCTCGGCTTCGTCAACGGTACCGCGCAGCAGTTCGGACGCCTCGACATCCTCGTCAACAATGCCGGCATCCGCAAATACGAGAAGATCGACGAGGCGAGTGCGGCGAGCTGGAACGAGATCCTGAGCGTCAATCTGATGAGCTACGCCTTCTGTGCCAAGGCGGCGGTTCCGCTGATGCGCCGCGACAAGGGCGGCGCCATCGTCAACGTCGCCTCCGTCCGTTCCGTCGTCGCAGGCGGCGGCAACCTGCAGTACGACACGACCAAGGCTGCCATCGCGGGCCTGACGCGGGCGCTTGCCGCCGACCACTCGTCGGAGGGCATTCGCGTGAACGCCGTCGGTCCCGGCCCGATCTTCACGCCTTTCCATGCACGCCGCATCGCGGCGGCTGGCGAGACCGTCGAGCAGTACAACGCCCAGGCCGCGCGCGGCACCATGATGAAGCGTCCGGGCAGGCCCGAGGAGGTCGCCGGCGGCATCCTGTTCCTGGCCTCCGACGATGCCTCCTACGTCACCGGCGCCCTGCTGTTCGTGGACGGTGGCATGACGGCGCTGTGAGAACGGTTCGTCGGGCCAGGGAAGCGGCCTACTCCTCGTAGGGCCTAGTCCTCGAAGCGGCTCGTGGTGTCACGATCGCGGTCGTATCGTCGCGTGAGCGGAAACGGCGGCAGCCACGACTCGCGGCGGATGGTCCAGAGTTCGTAGGTGGGCGTCAGCTGGTCGGGGGCATCGAGCGAGCCCAGGTTCACTTCGACTTCGTCTCCGCTGCGTCCGAAAACGGTCGAGCCGCAGCGGGGACAGAAGGACCGCCCGGCGTAGTCGCGCGTTTCGCCCTCGATCGTCACCGCCTCCTGGGGGAACACCGCTGATGCGTGGAAAAGCGCGCCATGATGCTTGCGGCAGTCGAGACAGTGACACATGCCGACCCGGTAGGGTCGCCCCGTCGCCACGATGCGGACGTCGCCGCACAGGCAACCGCCGGTGAATCGATCCATGCTGCGTCCTCTCTTCACGCCGCCGCCGGCCAGTCGAGCTTTGGGCGACGGCGGGCGGCCACGCAGTCTCGCAGATAGAGGTTGATCAGGCTCTGGTAGGGGATGCCAACCTCGGAAGACACGGCCTTGAAATAGGCAATCGACTCCTGGTCGAGCCGGATCGTGACCTGCTTCTTCAGGCGCGCGGCGTAGGGGTTCTTGCGGGCGGCGGTGAAATCGTACTCTTTGCGCATCGTCATTTGTTCCTTCGATATGTTGTGGCCTCGCGCGGCGTTGCCTTGCGCGCGGAAATGATACGGACGGCATCCGACCGGAATGCGTGACAAACCACGAGCAGGCGCACGGCATAGCTCAAGCCCAGAAGAATGAAGCGCTCTTCATCCTCGGAATGGTCCGGGTCGTCGATAACCAGGCCGTTCGGATCGGCGAAGGCGGAGCGGGCCTCCTCGAACGTAACCTTGTGCTTGCGGGCATTGCTCGCCGACTTTCGCGGGTCCCATTCGAAACGCAGCTCGGGCATGCCTACAGCGTAGTTATTTTATAACTACAATTCAATGGGCTGCATTGAGGGTCCTCCCTATTGACGATAGTCCTATTTTGCCCTACTAATCCTCTCAGTGAGGGTTTTCGGCCTGAAAAGGCCAAGGAATAGGAGGGAGACCATGTCTTTTTACGATCAGAACCGCCCGTTCGGAGTGCGCGAGAACCCGCCGGTCGACGGGCTGAGCTGGACCGAAGCGGTCTACTACAAGCGTATCAACGGTGATGGGTTTCACCCGCCCCCTCACATGCGCGGCATGACCCTGGCGCAGCTCGAGGCGAAGGCCCGCGAGGAGACGCGGGAAGTGCGCGAGGCGCAGGAAGCAAAGGCGAGCGCCGAGCGCATCGAAGCGGCGCCGAAGTCGATCGAGCGGGCGCTGCTCGATCCGCCGTCGCCCAAGCGGGCGATGCCGGCGCAGCGCGGCTGGCGGCAGCGGGTGCGTTTCCTCAATCAGTTCAAGCGCTGCGGCAGTTATCGCGAGGCGGCCGCCCGTATCGGCGTCGACGAGAGCACGGTGCGGCGCTGGCGGGCGAAGTTCCCGGCCTTCCGCGCGCGCTGCGACGAGATCCTGGCCGAGCGTTTCAGGGAGAAGGCTGATGACCTGAAACTGCGCGCGGGCGAGCCCAGGACGCGGCCGTATTTCTTCAAGGGCAAACAGATCGGCGAGCAGGTGATCCATGATGACCGGGCGCTGATGTTCCTGCTCAAGCTGGAGGATGCCCAGCGCGCCCGGGCCGAGGCGCGGGAGGAACGTCGCGAGCAGCGCGCGCATGAGATCCGGCTGAAGGAGATGGAGATCGAGGCGCGCCGCGCGGCGATGCCTGTTCCGGAAATGCACGCTTCTGCCGCGCATCCGGCGGCACCGGCCGAGGGTGAATCACCTGTTGAGATCAACGACTTGCCGGCCGTTCCGGAGGACATCGCACCTCCAGAGGTCGTGGAGGCATCTATGACCCCCTCCGGCCCTTCGGGCCACCTCCCCCATATGAATGGGGGAGAAGAAGATTCGGATTCCTCCCCCGCAGGGGGCGGAGGGGGCGCAGCAGGAGAAGTGAGGTGACCTCAACCCACCTTCTTGTTCAGCACGGCGAACCTGTCCTTCGGCGCCTTCTCGCGCGCCTTGGGGCCGTAGGTGCCCATCTCGATGCGGTGCGGGATGGTGAGCATATAATTCTTGAAGGCGCCTTCCATGGCATGGCGCCAGCCTTGCGCATCCTGCATCTCGTTGACGGAGGCCTTGGCGAGCTTGAGCGCAAAGGGATCGCGCTCGGCGATCTGCTGGGCGAGCGCCATCGTCTCGTCCTCCAGCTTGGCCCTCGGCACGACGCGATTCACTAGGCCCGCCTTCTCGGCGTCGGCGGCGCTCACGAAGGCGCCGGTGAAGAGATACTCCTTGGTCTTGCGCGGGCCGAAGTCCCACGGCATCGAGAAATACTGCACGTGGCTGCCGCCCCATTTGACGGCACGATCTGCGAATTGCGCATCTTCGCTGGCCACGATGATGTCGCAGGCCGAGGCGATCATCATGCCGCCCATGATGCAGTAGCCCTGGACCTCGGCGATGGTGGGCTTGGGGATGTCGCGCCAGCGCATGGTGTTCTCGAAGAACCGCTCCGACAGGCGCCGGTACTCCGCCTGGAAGCCTTCGACCGGATTGACCTTCTGGTCTTCCATCTCCTGCGGACTGCCGAGATCGTGGCCGGCCGAGAAATGCTTGCCGGCACCGGCCAGGATGATGACGCGCACGGACTCGTCCTTCGTCGCCGCGATGAAGGCGTCGTCGAGTTCCTCCAGCAGGATGCGGCTTTGCGCGTTCAGGACATCCGGACGGTTGGCGGTGATTTTCAGCACCGCGCCGGTCTGCTCGGTGAGGAGTGTGGTGTATTTGTTCATGCCCAACCTTTCATGGTTGCCTCTTCTCATGCTCTTCCGGACCGCGCGCGTCCCGCGCGCCTCATGAGCGCGCGGGACG
>CAMDOT010000261.1 GCA_945903635.1 Rhizobium sp. Q54
CGTCGAGGGACTCAACAACAAGATCCGCGTCCTGCAGCGACGAGCCTACGGATTGCGTGACGAAGAATATCTCCGTCTCAAGGTCCTCACCTGCATGCTGCCCGCCCTATGATCCCCCAAAATCACCCACTCGATTCCCGGAAGAGCCATAATATTGTCCATCCCCGCGGCGTCGAGCGCCACCGGCGACTCCGAGTAGCGCTCGCCTGCGGAGAGCGCGGACGGCGCGTAGACCTGCCAGCGCTCCCAGTCCGCGCCCTTTGGTCCGAACTCGTCCGGCTTGTCGAATTGGCGCGGCGAGGAAGCCTTGCGACCGGCATGGGTGATCTGCGTGGCGGCGAGCGAGCCTTCCTGCTGGATGAAGCGCGTCATCCGCTTGTGGCCCTCGATCTGGCCATCGTCCCACATGCCGAGATCGCCCTGTGTTACGCGGCCTTCCGGCACGACGGCACAGTTCTCGGTAAAGATGATGCCGAACTTGCCGAGCGCGAACTTGCCGAGATGGACCAAATGATAGTCGTTCACCATGCCGTCCTTGGCCCGGTATTGGACCATGGGAGAGACCACGGCGCGGTTGGGCGCGACGACGCCCCGCATCTTGAACGGCGTGAACAGCAGCGGCTTGGACAAACTCAACTCCCCTCTGACCTTTCCAGGCGAAACGGCAGAACATAGACCGGACCACCCGCTCGGGCCTATCCTTCCGCCATGTTTGACCTCGTCATCCGAAACGGAACCGTGATCGATGGCTCCGGCGCCCCGCGCCGCGTCGCCGATGTCGCAGTGCAAGATGGAAAGATCGCCGCCGTGGGCGGCAAGCTCGGCGCGGCCAAGCGCGAAGTCGATGCCTCGGGCCTGCTCGTGACACCGGGCTTCGTCGATATCCACACGCACTACGACGGCCAGGCGACCTGGGATCCGTTCGTGACGCCCAGCTCCTGGCATGGAGTCACCACGACGATCTTCGGCAATTGCGGTGTCGGTTTCGCGCCGGTGCGGCCCGGCCAGTCGGGCTACCTGATCAACCTGATGGAAGGCGTCGAAGACATTCCCGGCACGGTGCTGAGCGAAGGCGTGAAATTCAACTGGGAGTCCTTCCCCGACTATCTCGACGCACTGGCCTCGATGAACCGTGCCGTCGACGTGGCGGCCCAGCTGCCGCACGGCGCGCTGCGCTTCTACGTCATGGGCGATCGCGGCGCCGAGCACGACGAAGTGCCGAGCGAACGCGAGATCGAGGAGATGGCGCGCCTCACCGAGGAGGCGCTGCGCGCCGGCGCCATGGGCTTCACGACCTCTCGCACCACCAAGCACAAGGCCAGGGACGGCCGTTTCACGCCGTCGCTGTCGGCCCGCGAGGCCGAGCTTTTGGGCATCGCCCAAGGCATCAAGCGCGCCGGCCGCGGCGTGATCGAGGTGAATTCGGACTTCGGCCCCGGCGAGTTCGAGGCGCTGGAAGCGGCGGCGACGCTGGCTGGCCGGCCGCTCTCCTGCCTGCTGGTCCAGGTCGATGCCCAGCCCGATCTGTGGCGGGAGACCTTGACCAATATCCATCGCATGCGTGCGGCGGGCCACGAAGCCAACGCCCAGGTCGGCAGCCGACCGATCGGCGTGATCATGGGACTGGAAACCACCGTGCATCCGTTTGCGGCCCACCCGGCATGGCGCGAGCTGCGAGATCTCACGCCGGCCGCGCGCTACCAGCGTCTGTCGACCGATGCCGATCTGCGCCGGCGCCTGCTCGCGCCACGCACCGGTGGCGCACCGGCGTACATGGGCGAGACGTTCCACAAGATGTTTCCCATCGCCGACCGGCCGGACTACGAGCCCGACCTCGCCAACTCGGTGGCGGCCATCGCCGAACGGTCCGGCCGCACGCCGCAGGAAGTCGCCCTCGAAGCAATCCTTGCGCAGGGCGGCAAGGGCTTGCTGATGCTACCGTTCGAGAACTATTCCGCCGGCAGCCTCGATGTGGTGCATGAGATGATCACCGATCCGGCCACCGTGCTGGGCGTGGCCGACGGCGGTGCCCATGTCGGCGTGATCTGCGACGCCTCCTCGCCGACCTCGCTGCTGACCCTGTGGGGCCGTGACCGCACGCGCGGGCCGACGCTCGGGCTGGAGTTCCTGATCGCCAAACAGACGCGCGGTACGGCGCTGTCCTACGGCCTCGCCGATCGCGGCCTGCTGGCGCCGGGCCACAAGGCCGACATCAACGTGATCGACTTCGATGCCCTGCAGCTCAAGCGCCCCGAAGTGGTCTACGACCTGCCAGCCGGCGGCCGGCGGCTGATCCAGCGTGCGTCGGGCTACCGGCATACATTCAATGCGGGCGTCGAGACGGTACAGAACGACGAGCTGACAGGCGAGCGTCCAGGCCGCCTGGTGCGCGGGGCCCAGGCTCCGCTTTAGTTCCTCCCGTCTAGACCGTCATGTGACCGCGCACGGCATCCGCGTCGAACGTCTCACGGGTGCCGGACATCACGACCTCGCCGCGGTCCATGACCGCGAAGTCGTCGGCCAGCTCGTGGGCGAAGTCGAGATACTGCTCGACCAGCACGATCGCCATGTCGCCGCGCTGGCGCAGGTAGGTGATGGCGCGGCCGATATCCTTGATGACCGACGGCTGGATGCCTTCGGTCGGCTCGTCGAGGAGCAGGAGCTTGGGCCGCATGGTGAGCGCGCGACCGATCGCGAGCTGCTGCTGCTGGCCACCGGAGAGATCGCCGCCACGGCGCTTCAGCATCGACTGCAGAACCGGAAAGAGTTCGAACACCTCGTCCGGCACCTTCTTGTGCTCGCGGCTGACCGGCGCGAAACCGGTCTCGAGGTTTTCCTTAACCGTGAGCAACGGGAAGATCTCGCGGCCCTGCGGCACCAGCGCCACGCCACGGCGCGCACGTTCGTAGGGTGGCAGCTTCGAGACTTCCTGGCCATCGACCTGGATGGTGCCCGAGGCAATGGACTGCATGCCGGAGATGGCGCGAAGCAGACTGGTCTTGCCGACGCCGTTGCGGCCGAGCAGGCAGGTCACGCGACCGAGCGTGGCCGTCAACGATACGCCGCGCAGCGCCTGGGCGGCGCCGTAGTAGAGATTGACGTTCTGGGCTGAAAGCATTGTCAGCGCCCCAGGTAAACTTCGACGACGCGCGGATCGGCGCTGACCTGGTCGAGCGATCCCTCGGCCAAGGTCGAGCCCTCGTGCAGCACGGTCACCTTGACGCCGAGCGCGCGCACGAAGCTCATGTCGTGCTCGACCACAACGACCGAATGCGACTTGTTGACCTCGCGCAACACCTGCGCGGTGGTCTCGGTCTCGACGTCGGTCATGCCCGCGACCGGCTCGTCGACAAGCATCAGCTTGGGATTCTGTGCCAGCAGCATGCCGATCTCGAGCCACTGCTTCTGGCCGTGGCTGAGCCGGGCGCCCAGCATGTGCTGCTGCGGGCCCATGCGAATGATCGACAGGATCTCCTCCAGCCGGTTGTTCTCGGCCTTGCTGGGCGCCGCCGTCAGCAGCTGGTACCAGCTCCGCATGCCGGCCAGCGCCAGCAGGAGATTGTCGCGCACCGTATGGTTCTCGAACACGGTGGGCTTCTGGAACTTGCGGCCGATGCCGAGTGTGGCGATGCTGGCCTCATCGAGCTTGGTGAGGTCGGCGCGACCGTCGAACACCACCTCGCCCGCGTCCGGCCGGGTCTTGCCGGTGATCACGTCCATCATGGTGGTCTTGCCGGCGCCGTTGGGCCCGATGATCGCCCGCATCTCGCCCGGCTCGACCAGCAGGGAGAGATTGTTCAGCGCCTTGAAGCCGTCGAACGAGACGCTGACGCCGCTGAGATAGAGCAGTGCCGACGTCGAGCGCGCATGGGTGATGCCAGGGGCCTTCATGCCGCAGCCCTCGCCCGGCGCTCGCGCGACCGATTCATGACCTGGGTCCACAGGCCGACAACGCCCTTGGGCAGCAGCAGCGTCACGACGATGAACAGGGCACCGAGCGCGAACAGCCAGACCTCCGGCAACGCGCCGGTGAGATAGGTCTTGCCGAAATTCACGATGAAGGCGCCGATCACCGGTCCGATCAGCGTGCCGCGCCCACCGACCGCGACCCACAACACGGCTTCGATCGAGTTGCCGGGCGAGAACTCGCCGGGATTGATGATGCCGACCTGCGGCACGTAGAGCGCACCGGCGATGCCGGCCATCGCCGCCGACAGCACAAAGACGAACAGCTTGTAGCGCTCGACCCGATAGCCCAGGAACCGCATGCGGCTTTCGGCGTCGCGCACGGCGGTCAGGGCCTTGCCGAAGCGCGAGCCGACAATGGCGGCGGAGATCACCAGAAAGATTGCCAGCGCGAGCGCCGAGACAAAGCACAGCACGGCGCGCGTCGTGTCGGACTGGACGGAGTAGCCGAGGATGTCCTTGAAGTCGGTCATACCGTTATTGCCACCCAGCCCCATGTCGTTGCGGAAGAAGGCGAGCAGCAGGGCGAAGGTCATCGCCTGGGTGATGATCGAGAGATAGACGCCGGTGACGCGGCTGCGGAAGGCGAACCAGCCGAGCGCCAGCGCCAGCACGCTCGGCACCAGCACAATCATCGGCGCGGCAAACCAGAAGCTGTCGAAGCCGTGCCAGAACCAGGGCAGCTCCTTGTAGTTCAGGAACACCATGAAGTCGGGCAGGATGGGGTTGCCGTATACCCCGCGCGTGCCGATCTGGCGCATCAGGTACATGCCCATGCAATAGCCGCCGAGTGCGAAGAAGGCGGCGTGGCCGAGCGTGAGGATGCCGCAGAAACCCCAGACGAGATCGACCGCCAGCGCCAGCGAGGCGTAGCAAAGATACTTGCCGACGAGCTGCACCGCCCAGGACGGCATGCGGAATGCGCTGTCCGGCGGCAGGAGCAGGTTCGACAGCGGCACGAGGATGCCCACTGCCAGGACCAGCAGGACGAAGAGGCGCAGGTTGCGGGTCATGCCCTGCCAGAGGAAACGCGTGATCATTCGACTGACCGACCCTTCAGCGCGAACAGACCGCGCGGCCGGCGCTGGATGAACATGATGATGAACACCAGCACCAGGATCTTGCCCAGCACCGCGCCGGCATAGGGTTCGAGGAACTTGTTGACCACACCGAGCGTCAGCGCGCCGATCAGCGTGCCGAACAGGTTTCCGACGCCGCCGAACACCACGACCATGAAGGAGTCGATGATGTAGCCTTGGCCCAGGTTGGGGCTGACGTTGTCGATCTGGCTCAGCGCCACGCCGGCCAGGCCGGCGATGCCCGAACCGAGGCCGAAGGTCAGCGCATCGACCCGCGGCGTACGGATGCCCACCGCCGCCGCCATCGGGCGGTTTTGCGTCACGGCGCGCATGTAGAGGCCGAGGGGCGTCTTGCGCAGCAGCAGGATCAGCGAGGCGAAGACGATCAGGGCAAACACCACGATCCACAGTCGCCCATAGGTGATGTTGAGCTGCCCGAGCTGGAAGGCCCCCGACATCCACGACGGCGCCCCGACCTCGCGGTTGGACGAGCCGAAGATCGAGCGCACCGCCTGCTGCAGCACGAGCGACAGTCCCCAGGTCGCGAGCAGCGTGTCGAGCGGACGGCCGTAGAGGAAGCGGATGATGGTGCGTTCGATCAGGATGCCGATGGCGCCCGAGACGACGAAGGCGAGCGGCAGCGCGATCAGCAGCGAGACGTCGAACAGATGCGGCGCCGACGTGCGGATGACTTCCTGGACGACGAAGGTCGTGTAGGCACCCAGCATGACCATCTCGCCATGCGCCATGTTGATCACGCCCATGGTGCCGAAGGTGATGGCGAGTCCGATGGCGGCCAGCAGCAGCACGGAGCCGAGCGAAATGCCGTACCAGACGTTCTGCGCCATCTGCCAGGCGGCCAGCGCCTGCTCGATCGAGTCGGCGCCGGCCGTGGCAGCCGTCTTGACCTCGCCGTCGGAGGCGGCAGCGACGATCTTCAGGATGCCGAGCGAATCGCGGTCGCCGCGCTCACGAACCAGGGCGATCGCGGCGAGCTTCTGCGTCGGCGGAGAGTCGGCAGTCGCGAGCACGATGGCGGCACGCGCCTCGCTCATCACGCGTTTGATGCGCGGGTCCTTTTCGGCGGCAAGCGCCAGGTCGAGGGCCGCCAGGGCTGTCGCATCGCGGCGCTTGAAGAGGGCATCGGCGGCATTGAGCCGGGTCCTGGCATTGGGGCTCATCAAGGTGAGCGAACCGACCGCGGCTTCGATCGTGCCGCGCAGGCGGTTGTTGACCCGCACGCGTTCGAGGTCGGCTTCGACGGCACTACCGGCCGGCTTGGCCGAGATCGCCTCGGTCAGCGCCAGCTTGTTGCCGTCGACCTTGCCGATGACCACGAGCTTGTCGGAATTGCGAATGTAGAGCTGGCCGGCCCCCAAGGCTTCGAGGATTGGCACGGCGCGCTCGTCGCCCGAGGTCGCCAGCGCGGTTATGGCTGCCTCGCGCTCGCCTAAACCGCCTGAGGTGAGATTCCCGACGAGGGCGGCGAGGTCGGCCGCGAGGGCCGTTCCGGCCAGTGCCAGCGACGCCAGCACGGAGAGCAGGACCGAGAACGGTCGACGAAGAAGCATGTGCTATGACTTAACCTTGGAGATGGAAACGGGGCGACTCGAAAGTCGCCCCGTCCTGTGAGTCATGTGAGCAGGCTTACTTGGCCGCCTTGCCGATGCACTTGTTGGCGACGGTGTCGAAGTTTCCGCAATTCACGGGCTTCGTCCAATCAGCCTTCAGGTTCTTGGAGTCGTCGAGGATCGGCGACCACGCGGCGCCCGGGACGAGGCCGGGGGTCTTCCACACCACGTCGAACTGGCCATTGGCCTCAATCTCGCCGATCAGCACCGGCTTGGTGATGTGATGGTTCGGCAGCATCTCCGACACGCCACCCGTCAGGTTGGGGACCTTGATGCCGATGATCGCGTCGATCACCTTATCAGGGTCGGTCGTGCCGGCCTTCTTGACCGCCGCGACCCACATGTTGAAGCCAACCACGGAGGCTTCCATCGGATCGTTGGTCACGCGCTTCGGGTTCTTGGTGAAGGCCTGCCAGGTCTTGATGAACTCCGCGTTGGTCGGATCTTTCACAGACTGGAAGTAGTTCCAGGCCGCCAGATGGCCGACCAGCGGCTTGGTGTCGACGCCGGCGAGCTCTTCTTCGCCAACCGAGAAGGCCACGACCGGGATGTCCTTGGCCTTGATGCCCTGGTTGCCGAGCTCCTTGTAGAACGGAACGTTGGCGTCGCCGTTGATGGTCGACACGACGGCGGTCTTCTTGCCGGCCGAGCCGAACTTCTTGATGTCGGCCACGATCGACTGCCAGTCGGCATGACCGAACGGCGTGTAGTTGATCATGATGTCTTCCTTCGCGACGCCCTTCTGGAGCAGGTACGCCTCGAGGATCTTGTTGGTCGTGCGCGGATAGACATAGTCGGTACCGGCCAGGACCCAGCGCTTCACGTCGCCGCCGTCCTTGCTCATCAGGTAGTCGACCGCCGGGATCGCCTGCTGGTTCGGCGCGGCGCCGGTGTAGAACACGTTACGCTGGCTCTCCTGGCCCTCGTACTGGACCGGGTAGAAAAGGATGCCGTTCAGCTCCTCGAACACCGGCAGCACCGACTTGCGGCTGACCGAGGTCCAGCAGCCGAACACCACGGCGACCTTGTCCTTCTGCAGCAGCTCGCGCGCCTTCTC
>CAMDOT010000262.1 GCA_945903635.1 Rhizobium sp. Q54
GGCGGACCTGCCTGTAAAGTTCCACGTCCTTCATCCCTCCGCCCTCTGCACTCCATGCAAAGAGCTATCTGCCGAGGCATTTTTGCTCCGGCGCAACCAGACTTTCTGGCCGCTTCAGTGAGGGATTTTCTCTCCGGCGCTTACAGCCGCGGGCGGAATGGAAGTGACGAACTTTCAGACGGAACTCAACGGCTTGTTCGATCGGCCTCGATCGGCTGCTGATATCGATGATTACCTCTTAAGCAGAGGACAGTGGAAGAAGTTGGCCGACGAGGTGATGCCGGTATCACGCTTCCTTCGGTTTCGTGAAGTCGAGTCGGGGCGAATCAGGTTCCCGCTCGACAGCCACTCTCTTGATGCATGGCTCTGGCGAGACGGTTTAAGCCAGCATGTCGAAATTGAAGTTACAGTCGCCCAGGGAACCGCGCGCTTCCGTCTCAATAAAGAGTTAGTGGATACCGGCGAAGGGCGAGGCTTCATCGGCGTTTCTGACGACGCGCCTAAGTCTGAGTTTGATAGTGCTCTTTCGGAGCTGCGCGAGATGTCCTCGACTGAGCAAGTCCTCTCCGCATATCGAGATGGCTTTTTTCGCTGCCTAGACAAAAAGGACAAACAGAAGTTCTGTGGAGCCATCCTCGTAATCCAAGCTTCTCTGTACGTTCTTCCTCGGGAACGTTGGGAGACGATAGCTGACGCCGTCCGTACAAGAGCCGCAGGGCTTCCTTTTCAAGAGGCATATGTGATCTGCGACCACAAACCATGGGGATTCCAGATCAAGTGACGCATTCACGCTATTTATTAGGCGGCGGCGTAGGTAGAAAACTTGCACGAACTCTTTCCACGCTAGATTGGCAGCGCGCTAACAAAGCGTCCCATTCTTTGAGTTGAGCATCATCAATTTCCCAGACGAAGTCGTCGTCTGCGATGAATAGTCGAAATCCTGTTGTTCGCCCCTTCGGGGTATCAGTCCATGTTCCCGCTTGGTCATTCCAAACGCCCTCCAACCAGCAAGGGCGATGCGCCATGAGGTGGCGCAATCGTCTATATTCAGCCAAGTCCTGCATGAGGCGGTCGGCAGTTGTTGAATCTAATACGTCTCGAATGATTGGACGGGCTTCGCCAATCTTCCGCTCGAGGCCGGTGTCTCGGCGAAGCTCACGAGCTTTCGCGCGGAAAGCGTCACCGCCGATTCGAGGGTCAAGCGTTCCGTAGTTCTTAACGAGTATGAGCGTTACGATCGCTTCCTCGATGCTGAAGCCGTGGCTGAGGATCCCGCCACGAATCCTGCGCATGGTGTCGTGCTGCTGTGCAGGCGTTGGTGAGACGGGGGTATCATTGACCCAGGCCATCTTCTCACCTGGCTTCAAAACTACCCAACCATCTAACCCTGTCGGCTCAACTTCTGGCTGTCGCGTCCTGCGCGTCATGTGGAGCATCCCTTGGAATCTACGGACAAGGCCAATATGGGGACTTACCTTAAGTGGGCGAGTCGGACGCCCCCACGCTGGTACGTGGTAGCGGATTCACCTACCACTTTGTTGGTATGTGGTAGGCACGTGTTTGAGACAATATCGGACGAAAGTCGGTAGGCCCGGCAGGATGCGAACCTACGACGTGACCGCTATGAGCGGCTCCCGCTAATCGCTGACTACGGTCTCCCCTAGACGTGGCGACCCTTATACGCCCAAGAGTTCACGGCCGACGGCGCCGCCTTGCGTCGGCCTTGCGGTTGGTGTGAAATCGCCGCAACGTTTTCCACCATCAAAATTTAGAAGGAGAACCCATATGGCTTCTCAACAAGTTCCCAACACCTCCATGGAGCAGCGCCTCGCGGCCGTTGAACGGGTGCTGGAGGTGCGTGCACACGACAAAGGCCTGTCGGTCGACGGTACGATGCACTGGCAGGAAGAAAATCTGCTGGCGGAGAATGGCGCGAAGGTCGTCGCGCGCGCCTGGACCGACCCCGCCTTTCGCCAGCGCCTGCTGGCCGACGGCAAGGCGGCGATCGCCGAATTCGGGATCGGCCTGCCGGCGATCCAGCGCCAAGTCTATGTGCTCGAGAACACACCGGCGGTCCATAACGTCATCGTCTGCACGCTGTGTTCGTGCACCGCCACGACCCTGATCGGCCCGCCGCCGAACTGGTACGAGGATCTGGAGTACCGGGCGCGGGTCGTCCGCGAGGCGCGCAGCGTGCTGCAGGAAATGGGCTGCCCCGTGGCGCCCGAGACGGAAGTCCGCGTCTGGGACACCACCGCGGACACGCGCTTCATGGTGCTGCCCATGCAGCCGCCCGAGACGGTCGGCTGGCCGGAGGACAGGCTCGCCGCGATCGTCACGCGCGATTCCCTGATCGGGGTTGCGCGCCTCACGGCAAACGGAGGCTGACGATGGACGGCATGCATGATCTGGGCGGGCGCCAGGGCTTCGGCAAGGTCGGGTACGCTCCCAAGGCGTCGCCGTTCCATGCCGCGTGGGAGAAGCGTACCTATGCGCTGCGAACCATGGCGGGGCAGCTTGGCATCTACAATATCGACGAGTACCGCCATGCCGTCGAACGCATGGACCCGCGCCACTCGGTGAGTGCCAGCTACTATGAACGGGTGATCACGGCCATCGCGACGCTGCTCGTCGAAAAGGGCGTGACGACCCAGGCCGAACTGGAAGCGATGGCCGGCGGCGGGTTCGCGCTATCGCGTCCGGGCACGGGGGGCCGCACGAACGCGGCCGACCGCAAGGCCTTCCAGCGGGGCGAGCGGGTGCGCGTTCGAAACGATTTCACGACAGGCCATATCCGCGTGCCGGGCTACATCCGCGGCAAGATCGGCGTCGTCATGTCCGAGGGACCGCTGACGCCCTTCCCCGACGCCCATGCCCATGGCCTCGAAGCGGTCGACGAGCCGACCTACGACGTGCAATTCCGGAGCGAAGATCTATGGCCGGGCGGGGCGGAGTCGGCCGTCAACCACGTCGCCGTCTTCCAGAGCTATCTCGAGGCGGTCGCGTAGAGGCTCATTCTCTTCCCCATTCAAATGGGGAAGTGCCCTCGTCTTACGAGGGCGATGGGGTCATGCCCCCTCCGCCCCTCCGGGGCACCTCCCCATCTGAATGGGGAGGAGAGCGATTCTGAGTCAGTCGGGAAGACTCATGCGAGGCATCGCTATGTCTTGGGCGTGTAAACACGCCGGCAAGCCTTGAGGCGATAGGTCATATGGAATGTGCGGGCTCCGCTGCCCGGATCGAACGTCAGGTAAAACTCTCTGTTGTTTTTGTCTATGCCGACAACTTTTCCAGAACCATCAGGCTGCAACGCCTTCAAATCGACGGTGAAGGAATGGTTCGGGATTGGGCTCGTACTCCTAAAAGTGAGCGTGTTCCCCTTGATGTCGACCTGCCCGTAGGCGGGGCTGGTAAATTCCGGCGTGGTGCCGATCGAACCGCCGCCGCATGACGTCGACAAGCCATCCTCCAGTGCGCCAACGGCCGCCCACGTCGCCTCTGCCGCGCTGGAGATGTGAGAAGCACCCGCGAGCCCGACTAATGTCGTGAGAAACAGTCCCAACCTCATTTGCCGCCTCCTCTGATTTTCCGCCACGCCGTCCAAATTTAGCACGGCAAGGACACTACCGCAGCCCTCTAGCCACCCTCTTGGCCACGCCTCGGGTTGGTCTCCTTGAAGGCCAAGGGAAAGCCTCAAGTTCCTCTCCCCCGTTAGGGCAGGGCTATCGCATGTGGCGTTCCCCTCGTCGTCCTGAGCGGAGCCGCCCGGAGGGCGGCGCAGTCGAAGGACCTTTTTTATGGCGGTCCATCGACTGGAAAAGAGGTCCTTCGACTACGCTTCGCTCCGCTCAGGACGACGAAATTTCCTGAAGGCGCCTCGTCGAAATTCGCCCCCTACTTCAGGCTGACCGCCGTCAGGTCGACGAACCAGGATTGCGCCGGGGTGAAACCCTGGACGTTCTTGCTGAAGGCGCGCGGGTTGAGGTCGTGGACGATGAAGAGCCACGGCGGATTGTCGACCAGCCGCTCGTGCGCCGTCTTGAAGTTCTGCAGGATCGTGGCGTCATCCGTCGCCTCGGCCAGGGTCTTCAGCGCTGTCTCGAACTTCGGGTCGTTCCACTGCTGGAAGTTGGAACCGGTCGGCGAGGAGTTCGCCGCCGCGAAGTAGCGGAACATCATGCCGATGTCGCTCGAGGGCGAGCTGACGTTGAGCGCCATGGCGCCGTTCAGTACAGGGCTGTCGGGCACGGCGCGGCCGGCGTTCAGCAGCACCTGCCATTCGACGGCATCGACCTGGACCTCCACGCCGCAAGCCTGCTTCAGGTTCTCCTGCAGCGCCTCGTTCATCGGCAACGGCAGCATCTGGCCCGAGCCCGAGGTCGAGATCATGACCTTGAAGGAGAGCGGCTTGGCCGCGGTGAAGCCCGCTTCCGCGAGCAGCGCTTTGCCCTTGGCCGGATCGAACGTGTACTTGTTGACCGGGTTGCCGAACGCGGCGTCGGTGGGCTTCAGCCAGCCGACCGACGGCTCGGCGGTGCCGTTCAGCATGGTCACGATGGCGCTGCGATCGATGCAGTAGTTCAGCGCCTGGCGCACGCGCACGTCGGCGAACGGGCTGTTCTTGGCCGCCATGTTATAAAACCACGGCCAGACGTGCGGGTAGGAGTTGGTCGACATGACGAAGCCCGCCTGCTTCAGCGACGGGATGCCGTCGGGCGGCGGCACTTCTATCCAGTCGACGCGGCCCGAGCGCAGGGCGGCCAGCCGCGTGTTGGCCTCGGGGATCGGCAGCAGCACGATGGAATCGACCTTGGCCTTGCGCGCCGGATCCCAATACGCGTCGTTGCGTCCCAGCGTCACCGACTGGCGCGGCACCACCTTGGTGATCTTGAACGGGCCGGTGCCGGCGGCGCCCACGGCGCCCACCTTGCCCCAGTCCTTGCCCGCCTTCTCCCACGACGCGGGCGAGGCGTTCAGCATGTAGGGCACCATCCACGGGAAGTACGACGCGACTTGCGTCGTGGTGAGCGCCACGGTGCTGTCGTCGATCTTCTTCCACGAAGCGAGGATCGGCACGCGCGCACGCATGATGCCGGTGGCGGGGGGCTCGAACTGCGCGCTGTCCTTGTTGAAGATGCGTTCCAGGTTCCAGATCACCGCGTCGGCGTTGAAGTCGGTGCCGTCATGGAATTTCACGCCTTTGCGCAGGGTGAAGATCCAGGTCTTCTTGTCGTCGGGCGACTGCTTCCAGCTTTCGGCGAGGCCCGGCCGCAGGGTGGCGAGGCTGTCCGACTTGGAAAGGTCGAACAGGATCAGGCCTTCGAAGATCGGGAAGCCCAGGAAGCGCATGCCTTCGAAGCCGTTGTTCGGCATGCCGGTGGTGGTCGGGATGTCGGACGCCGTCATGGCGATGCGCAGGGTCTTCTCCTGCGCCAAGGCTGGGGCAAGCGCTGGCGCGATCGCGAGGGCTGAGGCGAGGACGGCGGATAGAACGAGACGGCGCATGCAGGGACTCCCCTATTTCCGAGAGTCTCCATGCAAAGGGCGGGCCGCAATCTGTCATCCTGAGCGAAGCGAAGGATCCTTCGCTTCAGCGCGGGGGTTACCCCGCGCGACTCAGGATGACAATAATTGCTCGAAGCGGCGGAGGTATTCACGGGCGTGCGCCGAATAATCGATCCCCGGCGTTTTCAGGTGAACGTTCGACACCATTCCCCATAGCGCCTCGCGCAGTGCGCTGGCCGCCTTCATGGCGTGGAGCGAACGGCGCAGATCGTCCGTCACCTTGCCCTCGAAATAGGCATCGAGAAGGACCGCGTCCTCCGCCGCGCCGAATGCGCCGTTCGAGGACAGGTTGGCGAGGTCGAACATCGCCGTGCCGAAGGCGCCGTATTCCCAATCGATCAGCCAGAGCTTCCGGCCGTCATCCATGAAGTTGCCCGGCAGCAGGTCGTGGTGGCCAAAGACGATCGGCATCGGCGCCTGCGCCCGCTCCAGCTCGTCCGCCAGCGCCAGGTACCGCGGATCGGCATCGATCAGCCGCACGTAGTCGCGGATGACATGGAACACCCAGAAGGCATTGGCCGGTCCGCGCACGCGCCGGCCGACGTCGGCGTGACAGCTCCTGAGCAGCGGCACGATGCGGCCGATGTTGGCCGCGAGATCGGCCTCGCCAAACGTGCGGCCGTCGATGAAGCGCAGCACCATGATGCCGGGCTCGGCGTAGATGACCTCGGGCGACAGGCCTGCTTCGAAGGCCGCGATGGAGGCCGCGCGCTCACGGTCGCGAAAGACGTGATGGACGGGAATGTCGGCGCCGCAGCGCACGACGAACTTCTCCCGGCCATCGTCTGCGACATAGGAAAGATTGGTGAGGCCGCCTTTTAGCGGCGCCAGGATCACCGGGCCGCGCCAGCAGGCCAGACGCGCAAGCTTCCCCTCCAAATCGTCCTTCCGCATCGCGCATGCCTCCCCGACACAATCATTCCATGCGGCGCGGTGGCACGCTACCCTCGGCGCGTCCAGCAGTGCCCGTCGTCTCGACCGGAGCCGAGCGCAGCGAGGCGTAGTGGAGAGACCTTGTCTGCAGCAGGCAAGGTCCCTCCACTCCGCTTCGCTCCGGTCGGGACGACGGAAGGGTCCTCATGCGATGGCTCTGCTTCTTCCAGGAGGAAATAAAAAGTGCCCGATGCCCCCATCACCAACACCATCACCGGCCGCGACGCCTTTCTCCGCGTGCTGAGCGACGAAGGCGTCGTAAAGATGTTCGGCAATCCCGGCACCACCGAGCTGCCGATCATGCATGCGCTGAGCTCAGCGCCCGAGATGGGCTATGTGCTGGCGCTGCAGGAGGCCGTGGTCATCGCCATGGCCGACGGCTACGCGCGCGCTTCGGGCAAGCTGGTGTCGTGCAACGTCCATGTGGCACCCGGCCTAGGCAACGCCATCGGCTCGATCTACACCTCGATGATGTCGGGCACGGCGATGATCGTGACGGCCGGCCAGCAGGAACAGGGCCATGGCCTGACCGAGCCCCTGCTCTACGCGCCGCTGGTGCCGATCGCGACGCCGGTCGTGAAATGGGCGACCGAAGTGAGCCGCATCGAAGACCTGCCGCGCATCCTGCGCCGCGCCGCCAAGATCGCCACCACGGCGCCCACGGGACCGGTGTTCATCTCGCTGCCCGGCGACATCCTGAACAACGAGGCCGCCATCGACATGGGCGAGGTGACGCGGGTCGATACTGCCGTGCGCCCCTCCGACGCCGCACTCGAGCAACTCGCGAAGCGCCTGATCGCTGCCAGGAAGCCGGTGATCCTGGCCGGCCACGAGATCGCGACGGCCGATGCCTTCGCTGAGGCCACGGCGCTGGCCGAAGCGCTGGGCGCGCCGGTGCTGCAGCAGACCGTGGCCTGGGGCGCACATTTCCCCTCCGAGCATCCCTGCTACCTGGGCGCCCTCAACCGCGACCAGAAATACGTGCGCCGCGTGCTCAGCGACTACGACCTGATGTTCTGCGTCGGCGCCGACGTGCTGAAAATGTCGGTGTGGAGCGAGACCGAGCCGCTGCCCGAGACCACGGCGGTGGCCATGGTGGGATTGCGCGACTGGGAGATGGGCAAGAACTTCCCGGCCGAGATTGCGCTCCGCGCCGACGTGAAGGAGACGCTGAAGGCCCTGGTGCCGCTGCTGAAGAAACTGGGCGGCGCGCC
>CAMDOT010000263.1 GCA_945903635.1 Rhizobium sp. Q54
TCGAGCAGCCGGCGGGCCAGCGGCAGGTTGGGTGATTTCTCGAAAGCCGCCACCATGGCCGCCGGCAGCGACGCTGAGCGGACAATGTTGGCGATGGCCGCGCAGTCCCTGCCCTCGGCCTCGCCCTTCTCGCCCCGAACATTGGCGCCGGAATAGACGGCGGTGCGGCCCGCGGCATCGATCAGCGCGAGCTGGCGCCAATGGCGATGAGGCGTGGCCGCCACGACGGCCTGCATCGCTTCGCCGGCCGTAAGCCCCTTGGCCAGCAGATCGAGCGCGAGCGGCCCGAGCTGCGGGTCGGTGCGATGCTGGGTCAACGCCGCCCCGACGCCTGCGCGGGCCGAGGGACACCGTGCGCCGACGGAAATCGCCGAGGTCGTGACCACCGCGCCCAGCATGCCGGTCCTGGCGCAGCGCCCGACGAGCGAGAAGGTCATGCGAGGCTCGGCAGGTTGAGGCCCTTTTCGCGGGCGCAGGCGATGGCGTCCTCGTAGCCTGCATCGGCATGCCGCATGACGCCCGTTGCCGGATCGTTCCACAGTACGCGCTCGATGCGCTTTGATGCCTCGGGCGTGCCGTCGCAGACGATGACCATGCCGGCATGCTGCGAGAAGCCCATGCCGACGCCGCCGCCGTGATGCAGCGACACCCAGGTGGCGCCCGAGGCGCAGTTGAGCAGCGCATTCAGCATCGGCCAGTCGGAAACGGCATCGGAGCCATCGCGCATAGACTCGGTCTCGCGGTTGGGGCTGGCGACCGAGCCTGAGTCGAGATGATCGCGGCCGATCACGATCGGCGCCTTCAGCTCGCCGCTGGCCACCATCTCGTTGAAAGCGATGCCGAGGCGATGGCGGTCGCCCAAGCCCACCCAGCAGATGCGCGCCGGCAGTCCCTGGAATTTGATGCGCTCGCGCGCCATGTCGAGCCAGCGGTGCAGATGCGGGCTGTCGGGCATCAGCTCCTTCACCTTGGCGTCGGTCCTGTAAATGTCCTCGGGATCGCCCGAGAGCGCGGCCCAGCGGAACGGACCGACGCCGCGACAGAACAGTGGCCTGATGTAGGCCGGCACGAAGCCCGGATAACTGAAGGCGTCGGCCACGCCCTCCTCCAGCGCCATCTGGCGGATGTTGTTGCCGTAGTCGACGGTCGGCACACCGAGCTTGTGGAATTCGAGCATGGCGCGGACATGGCCCGCCATCGATTGCTTGGCCGCCTTGGTGACGCCGGCGGGATCGCTGGTGCGCTTGTTCTCCCACTCCGCGAGCGTCCAGCCCTTGGGCAGGTAGCCGTTGACCGGATCGTGTGCCGACGTCTGATCCGTGACGCAATCCGGCCGCACGCCGCGGCGCAGCAGCTCGGGCAGCACGTCGGCCGCATTGCCGAGCAACGCCACGGAGATCGGCTTATCTTCCTTCGTCGCCTTGCCGATGATCGCCAGCGCGTCGTCGAGATCCTTGGCCTGCACATCGACATAACCGGTGCGCAGGCGGAACTCGATGCTGCTGGGACGGCATTCGACGGCCAGGCACGAGGCACCGGCCATGGTCGCTGCCATCGTCTGCGCGCCGCCCATGCCGCCCAGGCCGGCGGTCAGGATCCAGCGGCCGGCCAGGCTGCCGCCGTAGTGCTGGCGGCCCATCTCGACGAAGGTCTCGTAGGTGCCCTGCACGATGCCCTGGCTGCCGATGTAGATCCATGAGCCCGCGGTCATCTGGCCGAACATCATCAGGCCCTTGCGGTCGAGCTCGTTGAAATGCTCCCAGGTCGCCCAGTGCGGCACCAGGTTGGAGTTGGCGATCAGCACGCGCGGCGCATCGGCGTGGGTGCGGAACACGCCCACCGGCTTGCCCGACTGGACCAGCAGCGTTTCGTCGGCCTCGAGCTTGCGCAGCGCCGCCACGATGCCGTCGAAGCTCTGCCAGTCGCGCGCCGCGCGGCCGATGCCGCCATAGACCACCAGCTCGCCGGGCTTCTCGGCGACGTCAGGGTCGAGGTTGTTCATCAGCATGCGCAGCGGCGCCTCGGTCAGCCAGCTCTTGGCCGTGAGTTCCGTGCCGCGCGCGGAGCGAACGACTCGGGCATTATCGATACGGGTCATGATTGTGTTCTCCCCTCAATCCCGGGCAGCACATCACGCCCGACGGCTTCGACGATCGCCCCGCTCGTCACCAGAGCGATGGCCTTCTCGAGATCCGGATGGAAATAGCGATCTTCGTCCAGATGTGGCACGGCGCGGCGCACCAGGCCGCGCACGGCTTCCAGCGGCTGGCTGGTGGCGAGCGGACGGTGGAAGTCGCAGCCCTGCGCCGCCGCCAGCAATTCTATGCCGATCACGCCGCAGGCATTCTCGACCATCTCCAGCAGCCGGCGCGCGCCGTGGGCGGCCATCGAAACATGATCTTCCTGATTGGCCGAGGTCGGGATCGAATCGACGCTGGCCGGATAGGCGCGCTGCTTGTTCTCCGACACGAGCGCTGCCGCCGTCACCTGCGGGATCATGAAGCCCGAGCCGAGGCCCGGATGCGGCGTCAGGAAAGCCGGCATGCCGGACAAAGCGGGATCGACCAGCATGGCGATGCGCCGTTCAGCGAGAGAGCCGATCTCGCAGATCGCGAGCGCGATGATGTCGGCGGCAAAGGCCACCGGCTCGGCGTGGAAGTTGCCGCCCGACAAAGCCTCGTTGGTCTCGGGGAAGATCAGCGGATTGTCGGTGACGCCGTTGGCCTCGGTGGCGAGCGTCGTTGCCGCCTGGCGCAGGATGTCGAGGGCTGCCCCCATGACCTGCGGCTGACAGCGCAGGCAGTACGGATCCTGCACGCGCTCGTCGCCCACCAGATGCGAGGCGCGGATGGCGGACCCCGCCATCAGTCGGCGCAATGCGTCCGCCGAATCGATCTGGCCTTGATGGCGGCGCAGCAGGTGGATGCGCGGATCGAACGGCGCATCGGAGCCGCGCGCCGCATCGGTCGACAGCGCGCCGGTTACGAGCGCGGCGTGGTGGAGGTTTTCCGTCTCGAAGAGTCCGGCCAGCGCATAGGCGGTGGAGAATTGCGTGCCGTTCAACAGCGCCAGGCCCTCCTTTGCGCCCAGCACCAGCGGTTTCAGCCCGGCATCGGCCAGCGCCGTCGCCGCAGGCACGCGGATGTCACCGACCAGCATGTCGCCGACACCGATCATCGCCGCCGCCATGTGGGCCAATGGCGCCAGATCGCCCGAGGCGCCGACCGAGCCCTGGCAGGGGATCACCGGCGTCAGCCCCTTGGCCAGCAGCGCTTCCAGCAACTGCACGGTCTCGACCCGCACGCCCGAGGCGCCCTGCGCCAGGCTGCCGAGCTTGAGCGCCATCATCAACCGCGCGACCTGCACCGGCATGGGGCGGCCGACGCCGGCGGCATGTGACAGCACGATGTTCCGCTGCAGCGTTCCGAGATCCGCGGCGTCGATCCGGACGCTGGCCAATTTTCCGAAGCCGGTATTGATTCCGTAGACCGGCGCGCCCTTGGCCAGGATGGCGGCAACCGCCTTGGCCGAGGCCTCGATGGCGGGATAGGCGGCCGGATCGAGGGCGGCCGACGCGCCGCGATAGATCTCGCGCCACGTCGCAAGCGGGACGGCGCCGGGTGTCAGGGTGATCGTCGTCATTGTCATCTTCCCTGCCAGACCCTGCTGTGGAGTGGATTGAAGCCCATGCGGTAGACCAGTTCGGCCGGACGCTCGATCTCCCAGATGGCGAGATCGCACGACTTCCCGGCCTCGAGCGTGCCGATGCTGTCGAGACGGCCCAGCGCGCGGGCAGCTTCGCGGGTGACGCCCGCCAAGCACTCGTCGACGGTGAGGCGGAACAGGGTCGCGGCCATGTTCATCGCCAGCAGCAGGGAGGTCAGCGGGCAGGAGCCCGGATTGCTGTCGGAGGCGAGTGCGATATACACGCCGTGCCGACGCATCATCTCGACCGGCGGTTTTAGCGTCTCGCGCACAAAGTAAAAGGCACCGGGCAGCAGCACCGCCACGGTGCCGGCTTCGGCAAGCGCTGCAACGCCTTCTTCATCGATGTGCTCAAGGTGATCCGCCGACAGCGCACCGAACCGGGCCGCCAGCGCCGCGCCGTGCTGGTTGGAGAGTTGCTCGGCGTGCAGCTTCACCGGCAGGCCGTGCGCCTTCGCCGCTTCGAAAACGCGGGCGACCTGCTCCGGGGTAAAACCGATATTGTCGCAGAAGGCATCGACCGCATCGGCCAGGCCTGATGCGGCGACGGCAGGCAGCATGTCGCGGCAGACGGCAGAGATATAGGCGTCCTTGTCGCCTGCCGCCTCGGGCGGCATGGCATGGGCACCGAGGAAGGTCGTCGTCACCGACAGCGGCCGGACCTCGCCCAACCGCCGCGCCGCCTTCAGCGACTTCATCTCGGCAACACGATCGAGGCCGTAGCCCGACTTCACCTCCAGGGTCGTGACGCCTTCGGCCATCAGCGCATCGACGCGGGGCAGCGCCGAGGCCACCAGCTCGTCTTCGCTCGCGGCGCGCGTCGCCTTCATGGTCGAGACGATGCCGCCGCCTGCCCGCGCGAGCTCCTCGTAGGTGGCGCCCGCCAGACGCAGTTCGAATTCGTGGGCCCTGTTGCCGCCGTGGACGATGTGCGTGTGGCAGTCGACCAGCCCCGGAGTGATCCAGCGGCCCTCGCAATCGACGACATCCGGTGCGGCAAGGGACGGCGCCCCGGCCTCCGGGCCGGCATAGACGATGGTGCCGCCACGGCTGGCGATCAGGCCCCGCTCGACGATGCCCAGGCCGCCGCCTTGCCCCGCCATCGTCGCGAGCTGTGCGCCTTTCCAGATGCGATCACATTGCATGTCGACCCCGAACCGCTGGTCTCGCCTTGCTCCAGGCCATATTATGACTATACATAATAACGCCTGTCTACCGGACGGTTCATGACCAGGAAAGCGATCCCACCGGCCTCGCTCCATCAGCGCATTCTCGCCGACCTTCAGGGCAAGATCCTGTCGGGCGAATGGCTGCCGGGTGCCCGCATCGCCACCGAGCATGAGCTGGCGGCACGCTACGACTGCTCGCGCATGACCGTCAGCAGCGTTTTGGGAAAACTCGTCCGCGCGGGCCTCGTCGAACGCCGCCGCAAGGCCGGCACCTTCGTCAAGCGCCCGCACTCCCAGGCGGCCGTGCTGGAGATCCACGACATAAAGACCGAGGTGCTGGCGCTGGGCCTGCCCTACCGTTTCGCGCTTATCGGACGCGCGGCACGCAGGAGCACGCGCGCCGACCGTGCCTGCCTCAGCGTCGACGCGTCGGGGCGGATCCTGGCGCTCGTCGGCCGGCATTTCGCCGGCGCGAAGGTCTTCTGTCTGGAAGAACGGCTGATCAATCTCACGGCCGTCCCGAAGGCGGCCAAGGAGGATTTCTCGGCGTTGGCGCCCGGTGGGTGGTTGCTGGAGAGCGTGCCGTGGACCGCGGCCGAGCACAAAATCCGCGCCGTCGCCGCCGGCGCCACGACGGCGGCAGGACTTGCCGCGCGGCCGGGAACGCCCTGCCTGGTGGTCGAACGCCGGACCTGGCGGGCCGAGATCCCCGTCACCCACGTCCGTCTCACCTATCCGGGCAACGCCCACGAATTGATCGCGCGCTTCACGCCGTCCCAGACATGAGACCACGCCACACGATCGGAACCGGCGTGCAAATCGTTGCCACTTGGCACAATTCGTGCTGACTTAGCCTGTATAGACAAGCTGCGGAGGGCGGCATGAGCGGTTCGGACCGATCGCTGGCGACAGAGGAAGATGTGGCGTCCTACCAGCGCGATGGGGTCGTCATTCTGCGCCAGGTTTTCAGCCCCTGGATCGACACGCTGCGGGCCGGCATCGATGCGCTGATGGCCGATCCCAGCCCGCTCGAGCGGACGGTGCGACCTGCCGATGGCTCGGCGCCCTTCTTCCAGGACTTGTGCAACTGGCAGCGCATCTCCCAATTCGAAGCGTTCGTTCTGGAATCGACCGCGGCCGAGGTCGCGGCGCGGCTGATGCGGTCTAAGACGGCGCGCTTCTTTCACGATCATGTGCTCGTCAAACAGCCAGGCACCAGCACCGTCACGCCCTGGCATCAGGACCAGCCCTACTACTGCGTCGAAGGCCAGCAGAGCGTGAGCTTCTGGATTCCGCTCGATCCTGTGTCACGCGATGTCGTGATGGAATGCATCGGCGGCTCGCATCGCTGGGGCAAGGGCTTCCGTCCCATGCGCTTCGACGGCACGCGGCTCTATGCCAACGACGATTTCGAGACGATGCCCGATATCGAAGCGATGCGGCCGACGCTCGACGTCGTGGGCTGGGACATGCAGCCGGGCGACGCCATCGCCTTCAATTTCCGGACGGTCCATGGCGCGCCGGGTAACCAGTCGCCGCATGCGCGCCGCGTCTTCTCGGCGCGCTGGGTCGGCGATGATGCAGCCTTCGCCAAGCGGGCCGGCAGGACCTCGCCGCCTTTCCCCGATCTCGGATTGCAAGACGGCGATCCGCTCGATGCCCCGATCTTTCCCGTCGTCTATCGTTCGTAACACTCACCGCAAACGGAGCTCTTCAATGGCCAAATCCGCGGCATTCGCCGCCCTTCTCGCGGCAGCTTCCCTCGCCGGCGGCGCCTCGGTCGCGCAGGCTCAAGACACCAAGGTTGCCATCGGCATCTCCGGCTGGACCGGCTTCGCGCCGATCACGCTGGCCAAGGAGGCCGGCATCTACAAGGCGAACGGCCTTGATGTGACGATCAAGAAGATCCCGCAGAAGGACCGCCACCTCGCCATCGCCTCGGGCGACCTGCAGTGCGCTGCGACCACGGTCGAGACCTGGATTGTCTGGAACACCAACGGCATGCCCACCACCCAGCTCTTCAAGATGGACCAAGGTATGGGCTCGGACGGCATCGTCGCCCGCAACAGCATCTCCAAGGTCGCCGACCTCAAGGGCAAGACCGTCGCGGCCTCCGCGCCCGGCACCAACCCGCACTTCACGCTGGCCTGGATCCTGAAGAAGAACGGCATGTCGCTGAAGGACGTGAAGCTGGTCACGCTGGAGCCCGCGCCCGCCGCCAACGCCTTCGTCACCGGCACCGACCTCGACGCCGCCGTCACCTACGAGCCCTATCTCAGCCTGGTGCGCGACAAGCCGGAGGCCGGCAAGCTGATCGCCGATTCGCTGCAGTATCCGATGGTGTTCGATTCGTTCGGCTGCACGCCGAAGTTCATCAAGGAGAATCCGAAGGCCGTGAAGGCGCTGGTCGACAGCTACTTCCAGGCGCTGGAGATGATCGAGAAGGACAAGGTCAAGGCCTTCACCATCATGGGCGCCGACGTCAAGCAGACGGCGGAGCAGTTCGAGAAGTCGCAGGCCAAGATCAAGTGGGCCGACCGCGCCGCCAACAAGAAGTTCTTCAGCGGCGAGATCCAGGCTTTCAACAAGGAAGCGGCCGAACTGCTGCTCGAGATCGGCGTGATCAAGACCAAGCCGGACAACATGGATACGCTGTTCGACACCAGCTACCTGAACTGAAGGTTCATCTTCTCCTCCCCCGTCATCAGGTAGGGCAATCGCATATGGCCATTTCCCGTCGTCCTGAGCGGAGCCGCCCGAAGGGCGGCGCAGTCGAAGGACCTCTTTTCCGTCGATGCGCCGCCGAAAAGAGGTCCT
>CAMDOT010000264.1 GCA_945903635.1 Rhizobium sp. Q54
GGCCTCCAGGCCCGCTCATGGGCCCGCTCATGAGTACGAGCGGGCCTGGAGGCCCGCGGTCCGGAAGATTCACTTCTTTCCGTAGCTCAGCACCGCATTCAGGAGGATCGCGCCAAACGTCGCGGTGCCGATGCCGCCCAGGGTGAAGCCGCCGAAGCTCAGCGTGAAGTCGCCGGTGCCCAATACCAGCGTGATGGCGGCCACCATCATGTTGCGGCTGTCGAGGAAATCGACCTTGTTGTCGACCCAGATGCGGGCGCCCGCGATGGTGATCAGGCCGAAGATCACGATGCTGACGCCGCCCATGACCGGCAGCGGGATGGTGTGGATCAGCGCGCCGAACTTCGGTGAAAAGCCCAGCAGGATGGCGACCAGGCCCGCCACCACGAACATCGCGGTCGAGTAGATGCGGGTGGCCGCCATCACGCCGATATTCTCGGCATAGGTCGTGACGCCGGTGCCGCCCGCGCCGCCCGACACCATGGTCGCCACGCCGTCGCCCAGGAAGGCGCGGCCGATGTGGGGATCCATGCTGCGGCCGGTCATGGCGCCGACCGCCTTCAGATGTCCGAGGTTCTCGGCCACCAGGATCAGCGCCACCGGTGCGATTAGCACGATCGCACGGGGATCGAAGACAGGCGCGGTGAAATTCGGCATGCCGATCCAGGCGGCCTTGGCCAGCAGGCTGCCGTCGATCGGCTTGCCCCAGCCGAGGCAGTTGGTCAGCGCGAAATAGACCACGCTGGCAACGATCAGGCCGACCACGATCAGCAGCCGGCGCGTCATGCCCGATGTGAACACCGCCACCAGCGCGATGGTGACGAAAGTGATGGCCTGCACCCAGGCATCGAACGCCGTCGGCGCCATGTTCTTGATCGGGATGTGAGCGAGGTTGAGGCCGATCACTGCCACGACAGCGCCGGTGACGATCGGCGGCATCAGCCGCTCGACCCATCCCGAGCCGGTCGACATCACGACCAGGCCGATCAGCGCATAGACCGCGCCGCACACGACGATGCCGCCCAGCGCCACGGCGATATTGGTGTTGGGTCCCTGGCCGGCATAGGCGGTGGCGGCAATCACCACCGAGATGAAGGAGAAGGAGGAGCCGACGTAGCTCGGGACCTTGCCGCCGACCGCGACGAAGAAGATCAGCGTGCCGACGCCGCTCATCAGGATGGCGACATTGGGGTCGAAGCCCATCAGCAGCGGGCCCAGCACGGTGGCGCCGAACATCGCCACGACATGCTGGATGCCCAGCGCCACGGTGTGTGGCCACGGCAGCCGCTCGTCCGGCGCGACGACGATGCCGTCGACCGGCCGCTTTACGGTCCAGCGGAACATCTTCTCTCCCCCTTGGCTTTCCGCTGATTCTAGTCCCTCCGTTTCCGGTAGGGGAAGTCAGGGGGAGGGCGCCTGGAGGTGGAGAACTTTTAGACGACCACCTTGCGGTAGAGGTGCCAGGTCGCATGGCCGAGCACGGGCAGGACGACGGCGAGGCCGACCAGCAGCGGGATGGCGCCGATCACGAGGCTGGCGGCGATGACCAGCCCCCACATTGCCATCGGGCCGGGATTTGTGCGCACCGCCTGGACCGAGGTGGCGATGGCGGTGCCGACACCGACATTGCGGTCGAGCAGCAGCGGGAACGAGACCACGCTGATGACCAGTACAGCGAGGGCGAAGAGGAAGCCCACGCCGACGCCGACCACGATCATCGTCCAGCCCTGCGGTGTGGTGAGCGCATCGCGGGCGAAGGCGGTGGCCGACACCGGCGCGTCGGGGCCGAGCGTCATCGTGTAGATGAAGTTGGCAGCGAACAGCCACAGGCAGAACAGTGCCAGCAACAACAGGCCCATCACCAGGATGGCGCCGATCGCGGGCGAACGCGCAACCCGGAAGGCATCGGTCCATCTGACTTCGAAGCCTCGTTCGCGCCGCCGGCTCATCTCGTAGAGGCCGACGCCGAACAGCGGGGCGATGAGGGCAAAGCCTGCGATCAACGGGAACACCAGCGCCAGCATGCCGTAGTCGAAGGCCGTGCGAGAGATGATCAGGCCGGCCAGGGGATAGAGCAGGCAGAGAAAGATCACGTCCGTCCGGCACGCGCCGAAATCCTTGAAGCCTTTCGCCAGGGCATCGCCGATGTCGGCGGCGCCGATGCGGCGCACCCTGGGCGGTGCGGTGCCCCGGTCTTCCCAGGTGCCTTCCATCGTGTGGGCCGTCGCCTCGACGGCGTGGCCGGTTTGCTTGAGATGATCCCAAGCCCATTCCAACGGATTTCGTACGTGGTCCTGCACGGCCATGACTGCCTCCTCCTGAACCTAGCGTTCGAAGGTCGCGAGCCGGCCGTGATCACGATAGTTCGATCACGACGTTGCCGCGATCTACCACAGGTGGGAAGTCTACGCCTAACGCAGGCCGAAGTCGCCCCCTCCGCCGCCGGGCGGCGGAGGGGTGTTCGCTACTGCAGGAATTTTAGGTACTGGGCCACGAAATCGCAGCCGACGTCCTTGGCGTAGGCGTCGATCAGCTTCTTGGTGATGGGGCCGGGCGTCTTGCCATCGCCAACCTGGGCGCCATTGAAGTTCTTCACCGGCAGGATGCAGAGGCTGGTCGAGGTCAGGAACATCTCCTCGGCGTTGGCGGCGTCGAACATGTCGATGTCGCCCTGCGTGCAGGCGACGCCGATGCGCTTGGCCATATCCATCGTCATCTGCCGGCTGACACCCGGCAGCACATAGCGCTCGGACGGCGTGAACAGCTGGCCCTCGCGCACGATGAAGATGTTGCTGCCCATGCCTTCGGCGAGGTTGCCGTTCTCGTCGAGCAGCAGCGCCCAGGCGTCGGGGTTGAGCGCCTTCACCGGCTTCTCGGCCATGATCATGTTGAGATAGTTGTGCGTCTTGGCGCGCGGCGACAGCATCGAGGGCGCGATGCGGCGCGCCGTCGTGGTCATCACCTCGGCGCCGTCGCGGTACTGCTTGGCGCGCTTGGCGAACGGCAGCGGCGTCATCTCGATCACCACGTTGGGGCCGGTATGCTCCCAGCCCTCGTCGCCCACGGCGTCGACGCCACGGCTGACGCGCTGGCCCAGCCACCAATCTCCGACCTCGGCGCGCAGGTGTTCGTTTCGCGCCACGACCTCCTCGCTGTGAGCCACCATCTCCTTGGCCGTGATGCCCGGATCGATTTCCAGATAGCGCAGCGAACGGTAGAAGCGGTCGATATGCTCCTTCAGGCGGAACGGCGCGCCGTTGAAGGTCCGCGTCATGTCGAAGGCGCCGTCGCCGTACTTCCAGCTGCGGTCGCGGAACGGGATCACCACGTCGCCTTCGGGTACGTACTTGCCGTTGAACCAGGCGATGCGTTGATTGCTGAGTTGCTGGGCCATGACTTTCTCTCCTCTTCAGTGCGCTTGAAGTTCGAATGCGGTCGTGCCGGTGGGAGTATTGCGGCGCCGTTTGCCGGCAGTGGGGCGAGCGGGGGCGATGTTGCCGGCCTCGTCTGCCAAGTCAGCGACATAGGACAGGGCACGCCGGATGTCGTTCTCGATTTCGCGGCGCGCGGAGGCGGCATCCCGGGCTTGCAGGGCCTCGATGATCTTGACGCGTCCGGCCGGTCCCCGCGGCGAGGAGATGAAGTCGGGATAGAGCAGGTTCATGTAGGGACCGGTCTGGAGCCAGAGCCCTTCGATCACCCGCAGGAGCATCGGCTGGCCGGCCGCGGCATAGAGCGCGAAGTGGAATTCGCGGACCTTCTGGCGATCGGTGATGCTGTCGCCACGGCTGCGGGCGGCGATGATCTCGCGCGCCGCCCGGCGAATACCGGCGATCTGGTCGCGGGTTGCCAGCAGTGCTGCCTTGCCGGCGGCCAGCCCCTCGAGCGCCATGCGCATGTCGCGCAGTTCCATCACCTTGTTTCTGGTCATCAGCGGCACCCGGACCGATCGATTGGGGTGCATCTCGAAGGCACCTTCGGCGACCAGGCGGCGCAGCGCCTCGCGCACCGGCGTCAGGCTGACGCCCAGCGCGCCCGCGACATAGCGGAAGGTGACTTTCTGTCCCGGCGCGAAGCGGCCGGCGGTCAACGCCTCGCGCAGCGAGTCGTACACCTGCTTGCGGAGCGAGGTGTCGGCCGGGTCCTTTGCGGGGGCGGGCGTGGGCATCGGTGCACAACTCTAGCCCATGTCCTCCGGATTTGTGATCACAAAAATGCATTGCTGGCCCCGCGAACGCCGATTAGGCTCGGCCCGATTTGTGATCACAGACGGCCTGCGGCTCGTGGGCATCGTTCTTGCTGGGTGAGGCTGCATGCGCTCCTACGCGAAATCGATCGCGCTCTACGAAAAGACGCGAAAGCACCTGGCCGGTGGGGTCAGCAGCAACGTCCGCTATGCGAGCGTGCCGGTGCCGCTGTTCTTCGCCCGGGGCGATGGCGCCCGGCTCCACGATGTCGATGGCAACGTCCATATCGATTACGTGCTGGGCAATGGGCCCGCCATCCTGGGGCATGCGCCGAAGAAAGTGATCGACGCCGTGGCGGCGTCGCTGGGCGAAGGCCAACTCTTCGCCGCCCAGCATCCGCGTGAGACGGAACTCGCGGAGCGGCTCTGTGGCCTGCTGCCGGGGGCAGAGGTGGTGCGCTTCTCGACCTCCGGCACCGAGGCGGTGCTGATGGCGATGCGGCTCGCCCGTGCCTTCACCGGTCGGGACAGGATCCTGAAATTCGAGGGCCACTATCATGGCTGGAGCGACCAGGCCTATATCAGCGCCCGGCCGCCGCTGAACGAGGCAGGCCCCGCCAACGCGCCGGTGCCGGTCGCGGGCTCGCCGGGCATGCCGGCCAGCGTCCTGGGAGACGTCGCGGTCTGCGGCTGGAACGATCTCGAGCTGCTCGAACAGGCGCTGGAGCGCCATCGCGGCGAGATCGCCGCCGTCATCATGGAGCCGGTGATGGTGAATGGTGGAGTGATGCCGCCGCTGCCCGGCTATCTCGAAGGCGTGAAGGAACTCTGCCGCGAGCACGGCGCACTCTTTATCCTGGACGAGGTCATTACCGGCTTTCGTGTCGGCCTGCGCGGTGCGCAGGCGAAATTCGGTGTCACGGCCGATCTCAGCATCTATGCAAAAGCCGTCGCGGCGGGCTTTCCGCTGGCCATGGTCGCCGGCCGGCGCGACGTCATGGACACGCTGCTCGACAAGGGCGTGATGCATGGCGGCACCTACAACGGTAACGTCCAGAGCATGGCGGCGGCACTCGCGACACTCGATCTCCTGGAAGCCGATGGCGGTGCCGTCTACCGCGATCTCGAGGCGCGGGGCCGCGAACTGATGCAGGGGCTTGCCGCCCTTGGCGCTAAACACAGGCTGCCGATCCTGGTGCAGGGCATGCCGGCGATCTTCCAGACCTTCTTCACCTCGGCGCCGGCGCCCAGGAACTATCGCGAGTCGGCGGCCTGCGATCGCGACCGGATGCTCACGCTTCACGCCGCCCTCCAGGACGAGGGCGTGCGGGTGCAGCAGGCGGGCAAGTGGTTCCTCTCCACGGCGCACGACAAGCCGGTGATCGAGGAGACGCTGGCGGCCGCCGACCGCGCCATGGCCAAGATGGCATCCGCCTAGATGTCGGATATCCGCCTCGAGGGAGTGACCAAGCGCTACGGCACTTTCGCGGCGGCCGACAACGTCGACCTGTCCGTCAAGCAGGGCGAGTTCGTCACCATCCTGGGCCCGAGCGGCTCGGGCAAGACGACGCTGCTGTCGCTGATCGCGGGCCTCAATCGCCCGACCTCCGGCCGCATCTTCATCGGCGGGCGCGACGTCACCAATGCCACGGCGCAGGAACGCAACATCGGCCTGGTGTTCCAGTCCTATGCGCTGTTCCCGCACATGACGGTGCTGCAGAACGTGCTGTTCCCATTGGGCGTGCGCAAGATCAGCGGCGCGGAAGCCGACCGCCTGGCCCGCGATGCGTTGAAACTGGTGCGGCTCGACGGGTTGGAGAATCGCCGGCCCTCGCAGCTGTCGGGCGGCCAGCAGCAGCGCGTGGCTCTCGCGCGCGCCATCGTCTTCAAACCCGATATCCTTCTGCTCGACGAGCCGCTGGGCGCGCTCGACCGCAAGCTGCGCGAGGAACTGCAGGTGGAGCTAAAACAGCTTCAGCGTACGCTCGGTGTTACGACGCTGCTGGTCACGCACGACCAGGAAGAGGCGCTGTCGCTCTCCGACCGGATCATGGTGCTCGACAAGGGCCGTACGCAGCAGGTCGCGGCACCGACGGAAGCCTATCTCAGGCCCGCCAACCGCTTCGTCGCGGAGTTCCTGGGCATCGCCAATTTCGTGAGCCTTGCCGATGGCGGGCAGGGACTTGTGCGGCCGGAGCGCGTGCGCCTCTCGGCTACAGGCGCGGCCGATGGCGTGGGCAAGCCCGCCAAAGTCGTGGAGGCGATCTATCTGGGGCAGATGGTGCGCTACCACCTGGCCCTCGAGGGAGCTCAATCGGTCGTGGCTGCCGTGCCGTTCCTCGGCACGGCCCATGCGCCGGGTGAGCAGGTGATGGTGTCGTGGGATTCGGCCGATATCTGGCCGGTAACGTAGAGGGGGTTCGCATGAAGAGACGTACTTTCGTGGGCGCGGCGGTAAGCTTGCCGGCCGTGAGCATCCTGTCCGGGACCGCCCGCGCGCAGTCCAAGGAAATCCGCATGATCGAAGCGGGCGGCGCATCCGGCGAGTCGATCCAGAAGGGGTATATCGATCCGCTGTTCCAGAAGACCGGCATCAAGGTGGTGCGCGAAAGCCCGAGTTCGCTCGGCAAGCTGCGCGCGCTGGTCGAGAGCGGGCAGACCGGCACGACCCTGTTCGAGTTGGGGTCGGGCATCGTTCTGCAGGCCAAGAAGCTTGGCCTGATCGAGAAGCTCGACTGGGCCGCGATCAACCCGGCGCCGATGTTCCCCGAGGCCAAGAACGAGTACGGCTTCGGCTACCAGTACTTCTCGACCATCATGGCCTGGCGCAAGGGCGTAAAGGAGCCGCAGAACTTCACCGAGTTCTTCGACAGCAAGGCCTTCCCGGGCAAGCGCTGCCTGCCGGACTACCCGCACTACTGCCTGCCGTTTGCTTTGCAGGCGGCGGGTGTGCCGATCGACAAGCTGTTCCCGCTCGACGTCGACACCGCCTTCAAGAAGCTGAACGAGGTCAAGAAAGACGTCGCCGTGTGGTGGAAGGCCGGTGCCCAGGCGCCGCAGCTCATGAAGGACAACGAGGTCCAGTATTCGATCTGCTGGTCGGGCCGCGTGGTCGGCGATCCGGCCTTCGGGCTGAGCTTCGCGGGCGGCAAGGCCGACCTGTCGTTCATCGCCGTCGTCAAGGGTTCGAAGCCCGAGGACAAGGCCGCGGCCAACAAGCTGTTCTACGAAATGTCCCTGCCGGCGAACCAGGCCAAGGCCGCCGAGGTGATCTCCTACACCGGCCCCAGCCCCGAGCTCGATGCGCTGCTGCCCAAGGACAAGCTCTGGCAGTTCCCGACCAGCAAGCAGAACAAGGCCGTGCAGTACTTCGAGAATGCCGAATGGTGGGCGGAGAACGGCGAGGCCGTGAACAAGAAGTGGGAAGCCTTCAAGCTCAGCCTGTGACGTTCATACGGACCGCGG
>CAMDOT010000265.1 GCA_945903635.1 Rhizobium sp. Q54
GCGATACCGCTGCTGATCGTGCCGCCCTGGATCAACAAGTTCTACATCCTCGACCTGAAGCCCGAGAACTCGTTCATCAAGTGGGCGACCGAGCAGGGCTACACCGTGTTCGTCATCTCCTGGGTCAATCCCGACAAGCAGCTCTCGAAGCTGGTGTTCGAGGACTACATGAAACTCGGGCCTCTAGCGGCGCTGGGCGCAATCGAGCAGGCGACGGGCCAGCGCCAGGTATCGGCGATCGGCTACTGCATCGGCGGCACGCTGATGGCCGCGACCCTGTCCTACATGGCGGCGCGCGGCGACGACCGGATCGCGGCCTGCACCTTCTTCACCGCCCAGGTCGACTTCACCGAGCCCGGCGAACTCGGAGTCTTCATCGACGAGGATCAGCTCGCCAGCATCGAAGAGATGATGTCCAAGAAGGGCTATCTCGAGGCCAGCGACATGGCGACGACCTTCAACCTGCTGCGCGCCAACGACCTGATCTGGTCGTTCGTCGTGAACAACTACCTGATGGGCAAGGACCCCTTCCCCTTCGACCTGCTGTACTGGAACGCCGACGCCACGCGCATGCCGGCGGCGATGCACAGCTTCTATCTGCGCAACATGTACCAGAATAACCTGCTGAGCCGGCCGGGCGGCATCGTCATCGACAATGTGCCGATCGATCTCCGCAAGATCACGATCCCGGTCTACATCCAGGCCGGCAAGGAAGACCACATCGCGCCCGCCCGTTCGGTCTACAAGGCGACGCAGATCTACAGCGGGCCGATCCGCTTCATGCTCGCAGGCTCCGGCCACATCGCCGGCGTCGTCAACCCGCCGCGCGCCAAGAAGTACCAACACTGGCTGAACGAGACGGACAAGAACCCGCCGACGCTGGCCGAATGGCAGGCCGGCGCCAAGGAATTCCCCGGCTCGTGGTGGCACGACTGGGACAAGTGGCTGTCGGAAAAGTCCGGCCCCAAGGTGCCGGCCCGCGTTCCGGGCGACGGTGCCCTGCCCGCCATCGAGGATGCCCCCGGCAGCTACGTGCAGGTCCGCTCCGGCACCTGATCGGACGCGCGGCCTGGCAGCGCAATCGGTTTTGCGCGCGCTTAGCCTCCGGCCTTCAGCCGGTCGGCCATCTTCTCGGCCATCATCACGGTCGTGAGGTGCGTGTTGGCGCGCACCACCTCCGGCATCACCGAGGCATCGATCACCCTGAGGCCCGAGCAGCCGATGACGCGGCAGTCCGGATCGACGACCGACCTTTTGTCCGCGCGCGCGCCCATGCGGCAGGTGCCGCTGGCGTGCTGAGCGTCCGAGCATTCGGCGAACAGCCAATCGTCCAGTTCCGCCGGCGTGAGGGTCTCCTCGATCGACCGCCCAGTCGAGCCATAGTCCACGCGCGTCGTGATGGCGCGCACGCTGTCGTGCTGCCCGAGTTCCCGCAGGCGGCGCACGCCGTCGCGCATGCGCACGAGATCGCGCTCGTCGGACAACATCCGCTCGTCGATCCTGGGATCGATCGCCGGATCGGTGGTCGTGATGCGCACCTGTCCCTGGCTGAAAGCCTGATAGACGGAAACGACGAGGCGCCCCTTCGATGTGTCGCCGCCGCCCAGCGACACGAGATTTCCGGCGATGACGATCATGTCGTTGTCGCCCGCTCCGCCGAGACCCGATGCATAGCGCAGGCAGCAATTGGTGTGGCGATGCATCATGGTGCCGACCCGCGCCTCGTCCTTGAGATGGAGGTAGAGCGGCATCATCGGATGATCGAGCAGGTTCTCGCCGACCGGCAGATCGGCAATCACCCGCACGCCCAGAGATTTCAACAGGGCGGCAGGGCCGATGCCTGAGCGCTGCAGGATGGCCGGCGAGTGGATGGCGCCGGCAGAGAGAATGACCTCGCGCGTGGCGCGCGGCGCAAAAGTCTGGCCGTTCACCTGTACCTGCACGCCGCTCACATGCGCGCGGTTGCCTTCGAACTGGAAGGCCGACACCAGGGCATTGCCGACGATCTGCAGGTTGGCACGGCCGCGCGCCGGTTCGAGATAGCCATCGTTGGTCGAGACACGGACACCCGCCCGGCTGTTGATCGCATAGGGCGACGCGCCGGTGCCTTCGGGCGCATTATGATCCTCGCACCAGCCATAGCCGAGGCCCTCGGCGGCGCCCTTCAGGGCCCGGTCAACCGGACCCCAATCCGGCACCGGCGCGCGGTAGACAGGGATCGGCCCGTCCTTGCCGTGGTAAGGCGCGTCGCCGAAATTGACGTCGGTCTCCAGCTTGTTGAAGTACGGCAACACGTCCTGCCAACCCCAACCGCTGCAGCCCGCGTCGCGCCAGCGCTCGAAATCGTCGGGCACGCCGCGGATGGCGATCTGGCCGTTGATGGTCGAGCTGCCGCCCACGGCCCGGCCGCGCCACAGGAGTTTCGGCTCCTGCCGTTCGGTGCGGCGTGCCAGCAAGTTGGGCCATCGGTAGTCATCGTCGCCGATCGCGCGCATGGGATTGGGAATGCGGATGTGCTCGGGCGTCTCGGCCGAGCGGAAATCACGCCCGGCCTCGAGCAGCAGCACCCTGACGCGGGGATCCTCGCTCAGCCGCGCCGCCAGAACGGCGCCGGCGGAGCCTGCGCCGACAATGATGTAGTCGTAGTCGCGCGCCAGCATGCCCGCCCCTACTCCGCCGCCTTCTGTTCGACCGGCTTATGGGCGCTGGCGAGTTCGATGTAGTGGCCGATCACGCGCCTGAACATCTCGAGGTCCTTCTCGGTGATGTCGCGCAGCTTCTGCGCCGGATTGCCGGCCCACAGCTCGCCCTTGCGCACGATCTTGCGCGGCGTCACCACGGCGCCGGCCGCGACCATGGCGCCGCTCTCGACCACCGCGCCATCGAGCACCGTGGCGTTCATGCCAATGAAGGAATCGTCCTGGACTTCGCAGGCGTGCAGCAGCGCCATATGGCCGACCGACACGTTGCGGCCGACGACGGCCATGAGACCGCGCGCGGCGACATGGACGACCGTGCCGTCCTGCAGGTTGGAGTTCTCGCCGATGCGGATGCCCGGCCCGTCGCCGCGCAGGATGCAACCGTACCAGATGCCGCAGTTGGCGCCGATCTCGACCTCGCCGATCAGTGTCGCGTTGGGCGCGATGAAGGCCGACGGGTCGATCTTCGGGATGAAACCCTTGAACGGGACGATGAGACCGGACATCGACATCTCCGAAACGATGAAAGGATTGCTAGTAAGGAGACCGGGCGGCACCGCTCTCCCGCATCAAGCCTTCACGCTGGAGGCTCGATAGATCTGGTCAATGGACCTCGCCAGTGCTGCGTCGAACTCGGCATCGCTCATCGAGTGCTTGAGGCCTTCGGTGAGGGCGCGCGAGAAGCTGGCGATCATGCCGTGATTGGCGGCGAGGCGATTGCAGGCGTCGTCTCGCGTGTAGCCGCCGGACAGAGCCACGACCCGCGCCACCCCCTTGTGGCCGATTACCCCCGAATAGAAATCCGGCGTTTCCGGGATCGTGAGCTTGAGCATTACTTGGCGGCCATCGGGTAGAGCGTCGAGGCTCTTGATCAACTCTGACCGGAGGATTGCTTCCGCACCGGCCTTGTCCGGGCTCTTGATCGACACTTCCGGCTCGATGATCGGCATCAGACCGTGCGCGGCAATTTGTGCTGCAATCTCGAACTGCTGCTTCACGATGGCAGCGATGCCCGTCGGCGAGGCAAGATTGATGACCGAGCGCATCTTGGTGCCGAAGATACCGAGCTTCACCGCCCGGGCGAGGAGCGAGTCGAGGCCCGGCATCGGCTTCATCAGGCTGACACCGTCTTTCTCGGTCTCAAGCCCCTTGTCGACCTTCAGGAAGGGAATGACGCCCCGCTCCTGCCAGAGGAAAGCCGGAACGGACTTGTCCCGCGCCTGCCCGTCCATCGTGTTCTCGAAAAGGATGGCGGCGAGGACCTTGGCGCCGGTGAAGGCGGGCGCAGTCATGATGCGGACGCGCATCTCGTGCATGAGGCTGAACATCTCCGCATCGGCGCTATAGGCGCTGTCGGGAATGCCATAGAGGCGCAGGGCGCCGGGCGTCGATCCGCCGCTCTGGTCGAGCGCGGCGATGAAGCCGTCGGCTCCGTGCATACGCGCCGACATCTCATCCATGGCCGTCATCCTGCCCCACATTGCGTGCTTGTAAGAAAGGCCAACTCCGTGGCGAGCACCATAACCGATTTACATCTTGCGCCAGAAGTCGGTGGTGCGTTCGGTGACGATAGCGAGTCCAGCCGGCAACAGGTTCCATCGCGCGGGTCCAATGAGCAATCGAACACTACGCGGTCCCTGTCTCTTTGCGTCCCCGCATCCCGGACGTAGATACCTCAGAAATGACGAAGGGCGCCTTGCGGCGCCCTTCGAGGATAGTCCAATCGCCGGTTTAGCGCTTGGAGAACTGGAAGCGTGCGCGGGCACCGGCGCGGCCGTACTTCTTGCGCTCGACCACGCGGCTGTCGCGTGTGAGGAAGCCATTGGCCTTGATGGTGCCGCGCAGCGCCGGCTCGAACTTGGTTAGCGCCTGCGAGATGCCGTGACGCACCGCACCCGCCTGGCCCGACAGACCGCCGCCCGAGACGGTGGCAATCACGTCGAACTGGCCGCCGCGCTCGGAAACGTCGAACGGCTGCTGGATCATCATGCGCTGGGTCGGGCGCGCGAAATAGATCGTCTGGTCGCGGCCGTTGATGGTGATCTTGCCGGTGCCGAGCTTCACCCAGACGCGGGCGACGGCGTTCTTGCGCCGACCTGTCGCATAGGCGCGACCCTGCGCGTCGATTTCCTTGACGCGAGCCGGCGCGGGCGCCTGCTCGCCACCAGCGGGGGCCTTCTTCAGCTCCGCGAACGTCGAAAGTTCAGTAGCCATGTTAGCCGATCCTCGAATTCTTGCGGTTCATAGCGGCAACATCGAGCTTCTCCGGCTGCTGGGCCTCCTGCTCGTGCTTCGGTCCGGCGTAGACGCGCAGATTCTTCATCTGCGCGCGGCCGAGCGGACCACGGGTGATCATGCGCTCGACGGCCTTGATCAGGACGCGCTCCGGGAAGCGGCCTTCGAGGCGCTTACCCAGGGTCTCGCCCTTGATGCCGCCGGGATGGCCGGTGTGCCAATAGAAGACTTCCCGCTCGGCCTTGCGGCCGGTCAGGCGGACCTTCTCGGCGTTGATGACGACGACGTTGTCGCCGCAATCGATGTGCGGGGTGAAGGTCGGCTTGTGCTTGCCGCGCAGGCGCATGGCGATGATCGTGGCCAGTCGGCCGAGCACCAGCCCGTCGGCGTCGATCAGCAGCCACTTCTTCTGCACGTCGGCAGTCTTGGTGCTGGGAGTCTGGTTGGTAATGAGGGAGTGCATGGTTCTTTCTTCCAATGAGCGCGCGCTTATGGAGGGCGTTGCCGATGCTGTCAAGCAGCGTCGATTATCTCAAATAAATCAATAACTTGAGAGAGCGGTAAAATAATACCGCGCCCTATCTCTTTGGCGGAATTGCATAAGTTACCGTCGCATGGGCGACCGGCTCCTTTACCCCATCGCTCCAGATCGTGAAATCGCCCACCGCCAGGGTCTTGCCGAGTTTCATCAACCGTCCCTCCCCGATCAGGTCGACCGGCTCGGGCTTGCGCATGAAATTGATGTTAAGGTTGGTCGTGACTGCCAGCGCCACCGGGCCGAGCTGGCCCATGATCAGCAGATAGAAGCCGCAATCGACCAGCCACATCAGCGCCGGCCCGGAGATCGTCCCGCCCGGCCGCAGATGCCGCTCGTGCGTCGGCAGACGAAGCCGGATGGTCTTGTCGTCCAGATGCTCGATCGCAAGACCAAGGTGAGCCGACTGCGGGAAGTGCTCCGCGAGGAACGCCAGCAGCTCGGCCGGACTCATCACCGGCATGACGGAACTCCCCTGAGCCAGTACACTACATTCATGACAGCCGCCCCCAACGAACCGGTCCTGCTGCGCCGCGACCAAGGCCGCGTCGCCATCCTGACGCTCAACCGTCCGAAGGCGATGAACGCGCTCTCGGGCGAGCTTATAGACGCGCTGCAGGCAGAATTCGACAGGCTCGCGAAGGACAAGGAGATCCGCTGCGTCGTGGTCGAGGCCAACGGCCGCGCCTTTTGCGCCGGCCATGACCTGCGCGAGGTCCGCTCAACCGACGACTATGGCTTCCATCACGATCTGATGACGCGCTGCTCGGCGATGATGATGTCGATCCGCCGCCTGCCCCAACCGGTGATCGCCAAGGTCCATGCCATCGCCACCGCCGCCGGCTGCCAACTCGTGGCCGCCTGCGATCTCGCCGTGGCCTCGAGCGATGCGAAGTTCGCGACACCCGGAGTCAACATCGGTCTCTTCTGTGGCACGCCCTCGGTCCCGCTCGGCCGCAACGTCGGCTCCAAGCGCGCGCTCGACATGCTGTTCACCGGCGAGCCGATCAGCGCCGAGACGGCGCTACGTGATGGGCTGGTGAGCCGCGTCGTGCCGCCGGCCGATCTCGACAAGGCGACGATGGAAGTGGCCCAGACGATCGCGTCCAAGTCGCCGCTCGTCCTCGCCCAGGGCAAGGAGCTGTTCCACAAGCACATGGAAATGGACGTCGAACAGGCCTACGCCTACGCGACGACCTTCATGGCGGGCGCGGTCACGCGCGAAGACGCCAAGCTCGGCATCGACGCCTTCGTGAACAAGCAGGGCCTGCCGGAGTGGAAGGGGCGGTAGCCAATACACTTGAAGCTCGGACGAGAGGCAATTCACTCACTTCGAGCAACTCGAAAACCAATACTATTGCTACGAAAGATTCTGTCCCTTCTCACTCTATTAGCTGCCCGAACGTCCATTCGACCACTATTCCACGACCCTCCACGCACTACCCGTCGCAGATCGTTTCTTTCGATAACGAGAGACTTCTGCCCGGCCTCATTTTCAAGCATTGGAGATCCGTCGACTGGCCGATTGCGCAGGTCAAAGGTCCAATTGTCGGCAGCCCATTCCCAGACATTCCCGAGCATGTCATGCAAACCAAACTGATTTCCTGCCAGACTGCCAACAACAGTCGTTCCTCTGATTCTTTGTCCAGCATTGGAGAAGCGATCTCCATCACCCCAATCGTCTCCCCAATATCGTGCTGTCGTTGTGTGGGCGCGTGCCGCGTATTCCCATTCCGCCTCGGAAGGAAATCGGTAATCTTCTCCAGTCTCCTCGGATAGCCACCTCAAGTATGCGGACGCGTCTGACCAGGAAACATTGACTACAGGGTGTCTGTCATCCTGCGGGAACCCCGGGACTTCCCACTCCCGTTCTTTGCCGTATCGTGTGGAATCCACGAAATGTCGATACTCACTCACCGTCACTGGATAACGGCTGAGCCAGAAGCCGCGCTCGATACGTACTGAGACCTGTGGCCGAGCGATGGCGAGAAAGGTGACCCCCTCCTCTCTTATCTTGTTTCGGACCGGCGCACCCATATCGAAGTTGCTGGTTGAACCTCCCATGCTTATTTCCAAGTCCGAAGCACCCATGACGAAGCCACCGTCCGGTATCCAAACCCTCTCCGGTCCGGTATCAAGTGAAG